>DXGT01000115.1 GCA_019113785.1 Candidatus Ruthenibacterium merdigallinarum
AGGTTCGTGCGGCGCGCGGCCAGCACCTTTTCGCTGTTCGTGGTGATCTCCATGCCCTCGCTGACGGGGTACACGCAGGCCGTGACAAGGCTCTTCGCGCCCTTGACCTCCACCACGCAGATGCGGCACGCGCCGATGGCGTTGATCTCTTTCAAATAGCACAGCGTCGGGATCTCAATGCCCGCGCTGTGGGCGGCCTCCAGAATGGTGGAGCCGGCCGGCGCCTCACAGGCGATGCCGTTGATTTTGATGTGTACTGTTTCCATTCGTTACGCTCCTCCTCAACCCTTGCTGATGGCGCCGAACCGGCACTTCTCCATGCAGGCGCCGCACTTGATGCATTTGGCGGTGTCGATGACGTGCGGCTGGCGCACCGTGCCGCTGATGGCCCCGGCCGGGCAGGCGCGCGCGCAGGCCGTGCAGCCCTTGCACTTGACGGGGTCGATCTTATAGTTCAGCAGCGCTTTGCACACGCCGGCGGGGCAGCGCTTGTTGACGATGTGCTCGACATATTCGTCGCGGAAGTAGCGCAGCGTGGACAGCACGGGGTTGGGGGCCGTCTGGCCGAGGCCGCACAGGCTGTTGGCCTTGATGAACTCGGCCAGCTCGGTGATCTTGTCGAGATCCTCCATCGTGCCGTTGCCGTCCGTGATCTTGTTCAGTAGCTCCAGCAGGCGCTTGGTGCCCACGCGGCACGGCGTGCACTTGCCGCAGCTCTCGTCCACGGTGAACTCCAGGAAGAACTTCGCGATGTCCACCATGCAGGTGTCCTCGTCCATGACGATCAGGCCGCCGGAGCCCATCATCGAGCCGATGGCGAGAAGGTTGTCATAGTCGATGGGCGTGTCGATGAGGCTGGCCGGGATGCACCCGCCGGAGGGGCCGCCCGTCTGGGCCGCCTTGAACTTCTTGCCGCCGGGGATACCGCCGCCGATCTCCTCCACGATGGTGCGCAGCGTGGTGCCCATCGGGATCTCGACAAGGCCCGTGTTCTTGATCTTGCCGCCCAGCGCGAACACCTTGGTGCCCGGGCTCTTTTCGGTGCCCATCGAGCGGAACCACTCGGCCCCGTTCAGGATGATGCGCGGCACGTTGGCGTACGTCTCGACGTTGTTGAGGATGGTGGGCTTGCCGAACAGGCCCTTCACCGCCGGGAACGGCGGGCGGGGGCGCGGCTCGCCGCGCTTGCCCTCGATGGAGGTCATCAGCGCGGTCTCCTCGCCGCACACGAACGCGCCGGCGCCCAGCTTGATGTCCAGATCGAAGCAAAAGCCCGTGCCGAAGATGTCCTTGCCCAGCAGGCCGTACTCGCGCGCCTGCTCGATGGCGATCTGCAAACGGTGCACGGCGATGGGATACTCCGCGCGGATGTACACATAGCCCTGCGTGGCGCCGATGGCGTAAGCCGCGATGGCCATGGCCTCGATGACGACGTGCGGGTCGCCCTCGAGGATGGAGCGGTCCATGAACGCGCCGGGGTCGCCCTCGTCGGCGTTGCAGCACACATATTTCTGGTCGGCCTGGTTGCCGGCGGCAAAGCGCCACTTCAGGCCCGTGGGGAAGCCCGCGCCGCCGCGGCCGCGCAGGCCGGAGTCGAGCACCGTCTGGATGACCTGCTCGGGCGTCATCTCGGTGAGCACCTTGCCCAGCGCCTGATAGCCGTCGAACGCGATGTACTCCTCGATGTTCTCGGGGTTGATGACGCCGCAGTTGTGCAGCGCCACGCGCTTCTGCTTTTTATAGAACGCCGTGTCGTCCAGGCTCTTGACGGTGTTGTCGGCCGCGACGGTCTCGTCGTACAAAAGGCGCGTGACGGGACGGCCCTTGAGCAGATGCTCGTCGACGATCTCCTTGACGTCCTCTTCCTTGACCATGCTGTAGAACGAGCCCTCGGGATAGATGACCACGATGGGCCCCAGCGCGCACAGGCCGAAGCAGCCCGTGCGGATGACCTTCACCTCGTCCTGCAGGCCGGTTGCGGTGATCTCGGCGTCAAAGGCCGCCGCGATCTTATCGCTGTTGGACGATGTGCAGCCCGTGCCGCCGCACACCATGACATGACTTCTGTACATTCTCTGTGTTCCCCCTCTTCTGTCAGCGCACCGCGCCGATGGTGTATTCGGTCACCGGCTTGCCGCCGATGAGATGTTCGGCCACCACGCGGCGCGCCTTGTCCGGGGTCATCTTCACATAGGTCACCTTTTCCTGGCCCGGCATGGTCACCTCGACGATCGGCTCGTACTGGCACATGCCGATGCAGCCCGTCTGCGTGACCAGCACGCCGTGCAGCTCGCGGCGGGCGATCTCCTCGGTGAACGCGTTCAGCACCGGGCGCGCGCCCGCGGCGATGCCGCAGGTGGCCATGCCCACCACCACGCGCGTGGTGTCGTGCGCGGCCTCGCGCGTGTCGACGATGCGTTTCATCTTGTCGCGGATGGCGGCAAGCTCCTGCAAACTCTTCATACGATCTCGCTCCTTTGCAACATTGGCTGTATGTTCTCATCGATGTATGCGCGCAGCCACTGCGCCACGGCCGGCTCGCTCAGCGGCACGCCGCCCAGCACCTCGCGCATCTCGCGCGTGTCGGCCGTGAACTCCTCGCCGCCCACGCGCACGGTAAAGACGAAGTCGATGTCGGGGCTGCACTGCACAAGGCCCGCCGCCGTGGACGCAAGGTCGCCCAGCGGGGCGCGGTCAATGTGCCGCAAGCCGAAGCGCGCGCACACGCGCGTGCCCTTGCCCGGCTGCGAGGCGATCTCCAGCGCGCCGCCCGTCATCTGGGCCGCCATCTGCAACAGCGGCAGCCCCAGGCCCACCTTGCGCGTGGTGCGCGTGGTGTAGAACGGGTCGGTCACGCGGCGGACGGTCTCCTCGTCCATCCCCTTGCCGTCGTCCTCCACCACCAGCGCCAGCGTGTCGGCGCCGGGCTGGGCGTCCAGCGTGATCCGGATCAGCTTCGCGCCCGCGGCCACGGAGTTCTGGGCCACGTCCAGCACGTTCATCGACAGCTCCTGCATCGTATCCCTCTTTTAATATTTGGCCAGAATGTCGTCCAGCTCGTCGCCGGTCAGGCGGCCGTAGACGTCGTCGTTGACCGTCATCACCGGGGCCAGGCCGCACGCGCCGATGCAGCGGCACGCGTCCAGGCTGAACTTGCCGTCCGGCGTGCACTCGCCGCCGCCGATGCCCAGCTTCTGGCTGAGTTTTTCGTAGATCTTGCCGCTGCCCTTGACGTAGCACGCCGTGCCCAGGCACACGCTGATCTTGTACGCGCCCTTCGGGCACAGGCTGAACTGCGCGTAGAACGTGGAGATGCCGTAGATCTCCGCCAGCGGCTTGCCCAGTGTGTCGGCCACGATGCGCTGCACTTCAATGGGCAGGTATCCGTAGATCTCCTGCGCCTTCTGCAGTGCGGGCATGGCGACGCCGGGCATGTCCTTGTGCTGCTCGAGCCACTCGGTGAGCTCGCGCTCCTGCTCCTTCGTGCCTCGGAAGGGCACGCTGGAAAAACGCCTCATAAAACCAGTCCCCCAAATTCTAAACTTTTGCAATATTGATGAAAAATTCACAATATGTTGGATTCTATTATAGCAGATTTCAAACGAAAAGACGACAGCCAGTTTCTGTTTTTCGCTGTCAGGACGTAAAATAAAGCGTAAAAAAACTGTGCAAATTGCACATGTGCTTTTCCACCGCCATGCATTATAATGGTTGTATCGAGGCGGCTGCGGCCGCCGTCCTGTGCTCTCACACCTGCCGAGGAGTTGATTTTGCCATGACGATATCCCAGATCATCACCGCGCTGGACGCGACCCTGCTCACCCCCGACGCCGACTGCGCGCGCGAAGTGCACACCGCGTGCGGCAGCGACATGATGAGCGACGTGTTGGCCTACGTGAAGGACCAGGCCGTCCTGCTGACGGGCCTGAACAACCCGCAGGTGGTGCGCACCGCCGATATGATGGACATGATCTGCATCGTGTTCGTGCGCGGCAAGCGCCCGGACGCGTCGCTTCTGGCGCTGGCCGACGCACGCGACATCGCCGTGATGACCACCGACAAGACCATGTTCACCGCCTGCGGCCTGCTGTACGAACAGGGCCTGCGCGGGGGAGGGATGTGACATGCCCGGCATCCACCTGCACTACACCGTGCCCGGCGACGACTTCACCCGCGCGGGCGAGGCGAGCGCCGACGTTAAGGCGCGCCTGAAAAAGCTGGGCCTTCCGCCCGAGACCATCCGCAAGGTGTCCATCGCGCTGTACGAGGGCGAGATCAACCTGGCCATCCACGCGGGCGGCGGCGACGTGGACGTGGACATCACCGACAGCGCCGTGCACATGCGCCTGACGGACGAGGGCCCGGGCATCGCCGACATCGCCCTTGCGATGAGCGCCGGCTATTCCACCGCGCCCGACGAGGTGCGCAGCCTGGGCTTCGGCGCGGGCATGGGCCTGCCCAACATGAAAAAGTACTCCGACGAGTTTTCCATCCAGTCCGCCGTGGGCGTCGGCACCACGGTGGAGATGACCGTGCGCACCGCGTAAAGCGCGGGATCATTACCAAGGGAAAGGGAGGGAGGCTGCGCCTATGGAACGGCCCATCATCCACTCCGTCACGCTCGACCGCGACGCGTGCAAAGGCTGCATCAACTGCATCAAGCGCTGCCCCACCGAGGCCATCCGCGTGCGGGACGGCAAGGCCGCCATCATCTCCGAGCGCTGCGTCGACTGCGGCGAGTGCATCCGCATCTGCCCGCACCACGCAAAGCGCGCCGTGTCCGACCCGCTGGACGTCCTCGAGCGCTACGCCTATTCCATCGCCCTGCCGCCGCCCAGCCTGTACGCCCAGTTCAACAATCTGGACGACCCGGACATGGTGCTGGCCGGGCTTTTGCAGCTGGGCTTTGACAGCGTGTTCGAGGTGTCGCGCGCGGCCGAGCTCATCAGCGAGGCCACGCGCCGCCTGCTGCAGGAGGGCTCGCTGCCGCGCCCGGTCATCAGCTCGGCGTGCCCGGCCGTCACGCGGCTGATCTGCGTGCGCTTCCCGCAGCTGATCGGCCACGTGCTGCCGCTTTTGTCCCCGATGGAGCTGGCCGCGCGCATGGCCAAGGCCGAGGCCGCGCAGAAGACCGGCCTTGCGCCCGAGCAGATCGGCTGCGTGTTCATTACGCCATGCCCGGCCAAGGTGTCGGCCGTCCGCGCGCCGCTGGGCAGCGAAAAAAGCGCGGTGGACGCCGCCGTCGCCGTGAAGGACGTCTACCCCAAACTGCTGGGCGCCATGAAAAAAGTGGCCCATGTGGACTACCTCGCCGGCGCCGGGCGCATCGGCCTGGGCTGGGGCGAGAGCGGCGGCGAGGCCGCCGGTCTGATGGTCACCGAACGCTATCTCGCCGCGGACGGCGTCGAGAACGTCATCCGCGTGTTGAGCGACCTCGAGGACGAAAAATACCCGAACCTCGACTTTGTGGAGCTGAACGCCTGCGCCGGCGGCTGCGTGGGCGGCGTGTTGCAGGTGGAAAACCCCTACATCGCCAAGGCGAAGATGAAGCATCTGCGCCGCACAATGCCCGTGAGCCTGAACCACCTGACCGAGGCCTCGGCCGGGCTTGTGCACTGGGACAAAGCCCTCGCCTACAACCCCGTGATGGAGCTGGGCGCCACGAACAGCGAGCGCTTTGCCCGCTACGCGCGCATGGAGGAGCTGACGGCCGCGCTGCCCGGGCTGGACTGCGGCTCGTGCGGGGCGCCGACGTGCGAGGCGCTGGCCGAGGACATCGTGCGCGGCACCGCGCGCCTGGACGACTGCACCGTGCTGATGCGCCGCCGCATGGAGGCGGTGCTGCGCGCGCTGGGAAAGGATGGTACCACATGACGAACACCGAATTGGGCCGCGCGTGCGGCTTTTCCCCCGCCACGGACGGCGACGAGCGCGCCGTGACGGGCATTTTCACGGGCGACCTGCTCTCGTGGGCGATGGGCCGCGCGAAGGAGGGCGACGCCTGGTTCACCGTGATGGGCAACGTGAACACGGTGGCCGTGGCCGCCCTGGCCGACTGCGCGTGCGTGGTGCTGTGCCACGGCGCGCAGTGGGACGAAGCCGCTTTGCAGCGCGCCGGCGCCCAGGGCGTGGCGCTGTACACCGCCGAGGCGCCGGAATTTGAGGCGAGCCTGGCGGCCGCGAAGGCGCTGGGCATGGCCTGACGCGCCCTGCGCGGCGATCTTGGAACATGCGCAAAGCCGGCGCGGCGCGCCGGCTGCGTCCGTTTGCCCGAAAGGAGGTGCGCGCCGTGCGCCTTTGCTGCGATCTGCACATCCACTCGTGCCTGTCGCCCTGCGCCGAGGACGACATGACGCCCGCCACCATCGCGGGGCTGGCGAAGCTGGCCGGGGCGGACGTCATCGCCGTCACCGACCACAACAGCGCGCGCAACCTGCCCGCGGCCCTCGCCGCCTGCCGCGCATACGGCGTGCGGCTGCTGCCCGGGCTGGAGGTGAACACCGCCGAGGAGATCCACCTGCTCTGCTACTTCGGCAGCGTCGAGACGGCGCTGCGCTTCGGCGAGCGGCTGTACGCAGCGCTGCCCGCCTTCCCCTACGACGAGGCCATCTGGGGCCGCCAGCTGGTGATGGACGAGGAGGACCGCATCCTCGACGCCGTGCCGCGCCTTCTGACGGGCGCCGTGACGCTGACGCTGGCCCAGACGGCCGCGCTGTGCCGCGAGATGGGCGGCATCCCCGTGCCCGCCCACGCCGACGCGGACAGCTACTCCCTCTTCTCCGTGCTGGGCGGCTGGCCGATGGACGTGGATTTTACGCATTACGAGGTCAAGCGCCCCGAAAAGGCGGAAAGACTGACGGCCGCGGGGCTGCTGCCAAAGGGCCGGCGCGTGCTGCGCTCGTCCGACGCGCACTGCATCCCCGACGTCGCCGCCGTCATCACGCAGCTGGACGAAAACGACCCGCTGCTGCGCCTGCTTGGCTGACGCGGGCCGCGGCGCGGCAAAAGAAAAAGAGCCCGGCCCCTTTTTGCGCAAACCGTGCGGAAGGGGCCGGGTTTTCGTATGGTTTCTTCGCGCAGGGCCGCGCTTCGTCACAGCAGCCGGCGCGCCGTCTCGATGAACTCCTGGCAGTGCGCGCGCTCGCGGCGCGCGGCGTCCGCCGCCTGCTGCGCGCGGCGGCGCTCCTCCTCCAGCGGGGCCAGCAGCTGGCTGCAAAACTCCTCCTGCGCGCCGTGCACCGTGCGCACGAAGCGCTGCGCGCCGTCCTCCAGCGCGCGGCGCGCCGCCTGCGCCGCCTCGTCCGCCGCGGCGCGGCACGCCTGCTCCAGCGCGGCGCGCTCGGCCTCGTTGGCCGCGCGCTCGGGAAAGCGCGCGCGCAGGCTCTCGCACAGCGCCTGCGTGCCCAGCGACATGCGCGGCGCGCAGATGTGCGCCAGCGCGCGGCGCACCATCTCCAGCACCGCCTCGCCCTGCGCCGGGCGGCCGATGGCCTCCAGCGCGCGCCGCGCGTACAAAACCAGATGGTTCTGTAAGCGCGCCGTGTCCATCATCGGGGCGTACACGCCGTCCCACACGAGCGCCGCCTCCTGCGGGAACTGCTTCAAAAAGTCGATCGTGTCCTGCGCTTCCCAGTACGGGCGCGCGCTCTCGCGCACGGAGTACTCCCGGTGCTTGCGCCCCCAGGTCCAGGGCTTCCACAGCGTGGCGTCCGACACGGTGACCGCCTCGCTGTGCAGCGTGACGTCCGCGCGCTCGGCCGGCGCGGGGGAAATGCGCCCCATCTCGTCCAGCGTGCGGCGCGCTTCGGCCAGCAGCGCCTCAAAGGGCTCGAGATATTCGTTGAACAGCGCCTCGCTCTGCGCGCGGATGCGCCGCGCGTCGGCCGCCAGCTGCGCGCCGCGCTCGTCCGTCCGGCGCGCCTCGGCGTCCAGCGCCTCGCTGCGCGCGCGCCGGCGGCGGCACAGCTCGTCCACAAGGCCGCGCGCCTCGGCCTGCGCCACGGCGGCAAAGCTGTCGGCCTTGGCCGCCAGCGTCGCGTCCTTTTCGGCGGCGAAGCGGTCAAAGCAGGTGCGCACCTCGCCGAAATTGCCCACCGCGGCCAGCGCGGCCGCGTCCGGCGCGCTCTCGCCGAACAAACTGTGCGCAATGGCCCACTCGTCGGGCGTATAGTCCTCGGGCGCCTTGCCCGCCATGCGGTGCGCCGCGGCCGACACGAACACCGGCACGCGGCAGCTTCGCACCACCTCCAGCACGGGCGCGGGCGCGCCCGCGCGCTGCATCGTGCGCAGCACGCCATCCAGCTTTTCGGCGGCGCGCGCCGTCATCTCGGCGCGCACCCGGGCCGCGTCGGCCGGCGCGCCCGCGTTGGCCAGCGCCAGCGCGCCGTCGAACCGGCTGGCCACCAGGCACAGCCGGCGCACGCCCTTCTGCGGCAATTGCGACGCCAGCAGCGCCAGATCGTTTTCGTCGAGGAAATAGCCGCTGTGGCTCAAAAAGAACGCGGCGTCGCACGCGCCGAGGTATTCGCGCGTGCGCTGCGAGCGCGAGAGCACCGGGTCGTTGAGGCCGGGCGTGTCCACGACGGACACGCCGCGCAGCTCGTCCCGGCAAAGGCCCAGCGTCACGCTTTTGACAAACGGCGCCTCCGCGCCGCGCCCGCCCGCCGTCTGCTCCAGCAGGTCGCCCAGCGCGCGCTCATCCGGGCAGGCGAACGACTGCGCGCCCTGCTCTGCGCAGCGCACGCGCGTGGCCTCCAGCCCCTCGCCCGCGCGCAGGATGTCGCGCGCGCCGCGCGCCGCCGGGCTCTCCAGCGGCACGGCCGCCGCCTTGCGCAGCTGCGCCCAGTCCTCCTCGGTGTAATATTCCACCGTCAGGCGCGCCTCCTGCGCGTATTCCAGCCGCGTGAGCACGGCCGTCTTCGGGCTGGCGGCCTGCGGCAGCAGGTCCTGCCCGCCGAACAAAAGCGTGTTCAAAAACGTGGATTTGCCCGCCTTCACCTGGCCGATCACCGCCAGGCTGAACGTGTGGCCCGCGTCGAAAAACGCGCGGCTGCTGCGGGCGTACGCGTCGCGCAGCTCGCACGCGGCGGCCTCCTCCTCGGGCCAGGGGGCCAGCTGCGCGCACAGCTCGTCCAGCGTGCGGGCAAAGCTGTCGGCGCGCCTGCGCGCCGCCTGCATCCTGTCAAACTGCATCGTCCGCTCCCCCTTCTGCGCCGGTCAGCGCCGTCAGGGCCTCGAGGTCGGCCTGCAGCTCCTCCAGCGTGTGCCGGTGCGCCTCGTCCTCGGCGCTCTGCTCGCGGCGCGTGTCCTCCAGCGCCTTCTGCTGCGAGTCGAACTGCCCGTACAGCGGGCCCGACAGCGTCTCGCTCAGCGCGCGGAAGGCGGCCTGCCCGCCCTCGGAAAGGCAGCGGCCCACCAGCGCGCACAGCGCGTCGGCCAGCGCCTGCGGCCCCGCGGCCCCCGCGGCGGCAAACAGCGCCGCCGTGCCGCCGAACGCGCCGTCCACGGCCGTCTGCGCAAGGTCGGGCGGCGTCTCGGGCAGCGTCAGGCCGTACAGGCTCGCCAGCCGCCGCATGCCCTTTTCGTACATCTCCAGCACGGGGAACACGCGGCTGCGCGCCTCGGCGCGCACCACGCACAGCACCGCGCCGTCCGCGTACAGCGCCGGGTCCTGCCCGGCGGCGATCATGTCCGCCAGCGGCCCGGTGAGCGGCGAGAGCGTATCGCGGCTGTGCGCCGCGCCCTCCTCGGCGCCTTCGCGCACCAGCGCCGCGCCGCGCTCGTCCAGCGTGCGCACCGTGTCGTGCAGTTTTGCCAGCCGCGCGTCCATCACCTCGGCCTTGCGCGCCAGTTCCGGCGCGAGCAGGCGGCTGTTCTGCACGCGCGCCGCCAGATAGCGCGCCAGCGGCGCGGCCCCGTCGGCGAGCAGGCGGCGCGCCTGCGCGGCGCGCAGCGCGTCTGCGCGCTGCGCCTGCGCGCGGACGAACTGCGCCGCGGGCGGCGCGCCCTGCGCGCGGTACACGCGGCAGATCTGCGCGCCGGCAAGGCCCAGCTGGCGCCGGGCGCTCTCGCGCAGGTACCCCT
Source organism: Candidatus Ruthenibacterium merdigallinarum (assembly GCA_019113785.1). Taxonomy (GTDB): domain Bacteria; phylum Bacillota; class Clostridia; order Oscillospirales; family Ruminococcaceae; genus Ruthenibacterium; species Ruthenibacterium merdigallinarum. Next base: position 10,084 of record DXGT01000115.1, read on the forward strand.
CCATGCGCCCGAGCGCCGCCTCGCTGAACAGGTCGCACTTGGTCAAAACGCACAGCACGGGCCGCTCTTTTAGCGGCAGCGTCGACAAAAACGCCGCCATGCTCTCGGTGATGACGGGCGCGTCGGCCCCGAACACCAGGATGTACGCGCCCGCCTCGCGCGCGAGCTCGGCCGTCTGCGCATCCGTGCCGTGCGCGCCGATGCCGGGCGTGTCCAGCAGGCTGACGCCGGGCGTATCCTCCAGCGCCGGCAGCGGCAGGCCGGCGCGCGCCAGCTGCGCGCCGGCCAGCGCCTCGCCCACGCCGCGCAGCGCCGACGGGTCGGCCCGGCACACGCGCCCGCCGCGCAGCACCTCCACGCCCTGTGTTCCGTAAAACAGCTCCACGGGCACGCGCGTCTCGCGGCACAGCGACACATCCATCAGCTGCGCGCCGGCCAGCGCGTTCACCAGCGCGCTTTTGCCGGTGTTGAACGCGCCCAGCACCGCCACGCACACGCGGAACTGGCGCACGGCATCTGCGCCGCGCGTCAGCGCCTCGTCCGAAAGGCCGTATTTGCGGCACAGCCGCGCCGCCGCTTCCATGTTCTGCAAAAGCCCGTCCATGCGCGCACCCTCCCTCTCGCGCGGCGCCGCCGCGCTCTCCTGTTTCCTATTATACTCCACGCGCGCGCATAAGCCAATCCCAACCGGAAAGGTTTGCACTCGGCGCGGTTTCGTGATAGAATAAGCAGACAGAAAGCGCCGGGTTCCCGGCGCTGTACACAACAGCCAAAAGGGGGAAGCGCCGCATGGATACGCCTGTTTTTTCCATCGCCCTGTGCGACGACGACCCCGCCGACCTGCGCGCGGCCGAGACGCTCACCCGCAGCATCCTCGCCGAAAAGGGCGCGGCCTTCCGCCTGCGCTGCTTCTCCTCGCCGCGCGCGCTGCTGGACGCGCTGCGCGCCGACCCGCAGCAGTTCCACATGCTCCTGCTGGACATCATGATGGACTCCCTGGACGGCATGACGCTGGCCGAGACGCTGCGCCGCGAAAAAGTGGCCGCGCGCATCGTGTTCGTCACCAGCAACACCGAGCTGTCCATGGCGGCGCGCGGCTACGAGGTGCAGGCCAGCCGCTACCTCTCCAAGCCCCTGCAGCGCGAGCGCCTGCGCGAGGCGCTGGAGCACTGCTACGCCGCCTCGTTTCAAAAAAAAGAGATCCTTGTGTACGCCGAAGGCGGCCATCACAGGATCTCGGTGAGCGATATCCAGTACATCGAGGTGCAGGGGCGCGGCACCGTGTTCGTGTCGGCCTCGGGCCGGCTTGTGACGCACAACAAGATCTCGGACCTCGAAAACCTGTCCGCCCTGGCGGATTTCGCGCGCTGCCACCAGAGCTTCCTCGTCAACTTGGAGCAGTTGGTCAGCGTGCGCCGCTACACCGCCGTTCTGTGCGGCGGCGTGGAGGTGCCCGTCAGCAAGCAGCGCTACGACGCCACGCGCCGCCGCCTGCTGGATTATCTCAATCAGGACGTGCGCTGAGCGCCGTCCCCCGCCGGCAGCGCCAGGCGCAGCCGGAAGCGCCCGTTTTCGCGCCGGATGTCCAGCAGGCCGCCGCAGCGCTCGGTGACCTGCTCGATGATCTTGAGCCCATAGCCATGCTCCGGCATGGCTTTTTCTGTTTCCTCCTCGCGCGCGGGGGCGGCCGCGGCGCGGCAGGTGTTCTCGCACCAGAAGCAGAAAAATCCGTTTTTCATGTGCATGTCCAGCGTGATGTGCGGCGCTTCGCTCTCGGCGGCCGCCGCACAGGCGTTTTCCAGCGCGTTCATCAGCAGGCTGCACAGATCCTGGTCGCTGATGGGCAGGCGCGCGGGCGCCGCGGCGCTGCGCACCTCCACCGCCACGCCGGCGTGCGCCGCGTCGGACAGGCGGCTGTTCACGATCACGTCGATCATATAATTGCCCGTGTTCACATAGCGCGGGATGGCCTCGTCGCGCTTCACCAGCTCGCGCACATAGTCGGCCGCGCGCGCGGTCTCGCCGCCGTCCAGCATGGCCGCCAGCGCCGTGAGGTGGTGGCGCATGTCGTGGCGCAGCATCATCACCTGCTCGTCGCGCTCGCGCAGGTCGCGGTAGCTCTGCTGCGCCAGCGCGTACTGCATGTTCAGCACGCGCATCTCCGTGCCGCGGCGCACGATGTCGCGCACGGTGGTGATGACCACCGCCAGCACGCTGCCCGTCAGCAGCAGCACGCGTGTGACGATGAGCACCGCGTGCGGCGAGCGCTGGCGCACCGCCGCGCGGATGGCCCCGAGGGCCGCCGTGCCCTGCAGCGGAGTGAACGCGCCGCCCGACGCGATCATCAAGACGAACAAAATGGCCCACAGCGCCGCCAGCGCGGCGATGGTGGCGGTCACCACGCGGAAGAACGGCGTGCCGGCGCGCGCCTCCAGCGCGCCGAACACGATGGCCGCCCACAGGCACGCGATGCGGCACAGCATGGCCGCGCCGTCCACCCACGCGGGCGCAACGCCCGCGCTGGCCGCCCAGGCCGCGGGGATGCTGACCGCCATCAGCGCCACCACCGCCCAGAAGGGCTTTTGCAGCCGGCGCATGCGCGAGAGCAGGAACAAAAGCAGCGCCAGCAGGCTGAGGTACGGGTTGAGGTACACGCTGAGCCGGCTCAGCATGTCCGCGCCGGGATATTCGCTGAAGAGCGGCGCCTGCGTCACCGCGTCGCCCGCCCACAGCAGCGCGAACAGCGACAGGAACACAAGCCCCGCGTCGAACACGCCCTTATAGGCCTGGTACAAAAACAGCGCGATGCCCATCAGGCACACGGCGGACAGCGCCGTCGTGAACGCCGACGTCTGCGCCGCGCTCGCGGCCAGCTGGCCGTGCGCGGGGTCAGTGGCGTACAGCGTCACCGCGCAGGCCACGGCGTCGTCCGGATAGCCGGGCTTTTCGCCCACGCTCGCGCCCTGGGCGATGGTCAGCGTCTTGCCGACATACCCGTCCGGCAGCGACAGGCGCAGCGGCTCGCGCCGGTCGCTCTCGTGCATGGGCAGCACGACATAGCCGATGCGGTTGTCGGCCTCGGGCGCGTCCGTGTACAGCAGCGCGCCGTCCAAGAAAACAGCCACGCTGCGGTTGGCGGCGTCGATCTCCAGCAGCGCTCCGTCCATCTCCTGCGTCAGCGTATATTCATAATAAAAAGTCTGGCCCGGCTCGGTCAGGCCCTGGTACACGCCGCCGCTCACCCGCGTCAGCGGCGTCTCCTCGCCGGCTTCGTCCGTGTAAAAGCGCCAGCCCTCGTCGCTGCCGGCGCTCAGCAGGGCGACGCTCTCGCTGGGCGCGGCGCGCCAGTACATCGTCATCGAGGGGATCAGCGCGGCCAAAAGCAGCAGCGACAGGAAGAGCGCCGCGGCGAATTTCTTTTTCACGGGGCACCCCTCCTTGCACACGATCCTTTACTAAAAAGAGTAACAGCCGCAGGGGCGGATGTCAACCGCCGCGGCGGCGCAAAACGTCCCGTTTTTGCACGCTGTTTCCCAAATGTGCAAAAACGGCCGAAATGGGCAAAACGGCGCTGTGCGCCGCACGCCTTTCGCGCGCTGCGCGCCTTGACAGCGCCGCGCGCAGCGTGCTATAATCATGCCCAGAGCAAACGGGCGGCACGAAGCCGCCTTTCGCCCCGCAGACGGGGCCTGCGGCCGCTTTGTCGCGGCTGCGCGCCGGGCCTTGCCCGGCAGGAAAATATGCGTTCACTCGAACCGGGCGTCACGAAGGCGCCGGCGCGCGGGGCAGCCCCCTGCGCACCGGCGCCTTTTTTCATCCCGCCGCAGTGCGCAGCGAGAAAGGAAGACCATCCGATGAATCCGAACATGAAAAAGCTGACCTACTCGGCGCTGTTTCTGGCGCTGGCCTTCATCCTGCCGTTCTTCACGGGGCAGATCCCGCAGATCGGCAGCATGCTCAGCCCGATGCACCTGCCGGTGATGCTGTGCGGCTTTGTGTGCGGCGGGCCGTGGGGGCTGGCCGTGGGCTTTGCCGCGCCGCTGCTGCGCAGCCTGACGCTGGGCATGCCGCCGCTGTTCCCCACCGCGCTGGCCATGGCGTTCGAGCTGGCGGCATACGGGCTGTTCTGCGGCGTGTTTTACGACCTGCTGCGCAAAAAGTGCTCCTCGCTCAAGGCGTGCTACATCGCGCTGGCCGGCGCCATGCTGGCCGGCCGCCTGGTGTGGGGGGCCGCGCAGTTCGTGCTGCTGGGCGTCAGCGGCGGCAGCTTCACCTTTTCGGCGTTCCTGGCCGGGGCGTTCTTCAACGCCGTGCCGGCCATCGTGGTGCAGCTCGCCCTTGTGCCGGCCATCGTGACGCTGCTCGAGCGCGCGGGCGCGCGGGCCCGCACATGAGCGTCTTTGCGCCCGAGGCGCTGGCGCGCACATTGGCGGACCATGCGCGGCGCTATCCGCTGATGGAGGCCGCCGACGCCGTCAAGCTGTGCCACCAGGCCGCCTTCGGCGCGGCGCATTTCTGCGCGGGCGAGGCCGAGGCGCTCGCGGCGCTCATCGCCGAGAGCGCACCGGTGACGCCAGACGCCGCCGCGCCGCTGTGCGAAGCGCTGGGCGGGCCCGCCGCCGCGTGCCGCGTGTCGCTGGCGGCGGCAAAGGCGCAGGGCCTTTCGGCCGGCACGCTGGCGCGCCTGTTTGCGCTTTCGGCCAGCGCGCCGCAGCCCGAGGGCGCGAAGGAGTGGTTCGCCGCGGCGCTGGACGCGCTGCCAGCATTGGCGCAGAGCGTCCCGCTGCCCTTCACCGCGCAGCAGGCGGTCGAGGCCGTCGCGCGCTGGCGCGCCGCAGGCTGCGGCGTGCCGCGCCATTCGCAGCGCTACCGGCAGGCTTATGCGCCGCACTACCGCGTGCTGTCCGGCCCGGCGGCCCGCCTTGCGCCGCTGGCCGCCGCCGTGGACGCGCGCGCCGCGCGCCTTTCGCCCGGCCGGCGGCTGAGCGTGGCGATGGACGGCTTTGCCGCCGCCGGCAAAACGACAGCCGCCGGCCTTCTGGGCGCGGTGTTTTCGGCGGACGTCGTGCACATGGACCATTTCTTTTTGCCAAAAGAGCTGCGCACGCCGCAGCGGCTGGCCCAGCCGGGCGGCAACGTGCATTACGAGCGCTTTGCCGCGCAGGTGGCGCCGCACCTTGCGCGGCGCGAGGCGTTTTGCTACGATATTTTCGACTGCGCGCGCATGGAGACGGCCGGGGCCGCCCGCATCGGCGACGGGCCCGTGCTGTTTGTGGAGGGCGCGTACGCCATGCACCCCGCGTGCGGCGGCGAATACGGCGTGACGGCCTTTTTCGACGCCGGCGAAGCCACCCAACGCGCGCGCATTCTGGCGCGCAACGGCGAAGACTGCTGGCCGCGCTTTCGCGACAAATGGATCCCGCTCGAGCGCGCGTACGAGCGCGCGTTCGGCGTCATGTGCCGCGCGCAGATGGTCGTGCGCTGACGGCGCGCGATTCCCGCGCCGTTTTTTGTGAAAAATGGTATTGACTTTTTCGCAGAAAGAGAATATAATAATTCTCGTCGCTGAAAGCGGCGCGATATTCCTCCTTAGCTCAGTTGGCAGAGCATGCGGCTGTTAACCGCAGGGTCGTTGGTTCGAGCCCAACAGGGGGAGCCACTTATCCCGGATGCCCAGGCATCCGGGATTTTTCTTTTTCCCGCTTTCCCGCCCTGTGTCCCCTCCCCTGCGGGCCGCCGGCGCGGAACGCGCCAAGGCAAGAAAGGATGCTGCACGATGTATGATGTGACCGCTTTAGGCGAGCTTTTGATCGATTTTGCGGCCCGCTCCGCCGACGGCGCGGGCTACCCCACCATGGCCGCGAACCCCGGCGGCGCGCCCTGCAACCTGCTGGCCGCGCTGAGCGCCTACGGCTGCCGGACGGCGTTCCTGGGCAAAGTGGGCGACGACGTCTTCGGCCGCCTGCTTGTGAACACGCTGCGAGAGGCCGGCATCGAGACATCCGGCGTCGTGTTGGACGCGGGCGTCTTCACCACGCTGGCCTTCGTCACCTTCTCCGCCGGCGGCGAGCGCTCGTTCTCCTTCGCGCGCAAGCCCGGCGCCGACACGCAGCTGCGCTTTGACGAGCTGGACCTTGCGCTCATCGACGGCTGCCGCGATTTCCACTTCGGCACGCTCAGCCTCACCGACGAGCCGGCCCGCACCGCCACGCAAAAGGCCGTGGCCCGCGCAAAGGGGCAGGGTAAGTGGATCTCGTTCGACCCGAACCTGCGCACGCCGCTGTGGCAGAGCCCCGCGCAGGCCCGCGAGGCGATGCTGTGGGGCCTTGCGCAGGCCGACATCGTGAAGATCAGCGACGAGGAGACGTCGTTTTTGTGGGGCGACGTCTCGCCCGAGGACGCCGCGCGCAGATTGCACGAGGCCGGCGCAGCGGCGGCCTTCATCACGCTGGGCGCGCGCGGGTGCTATTACAGCCTGCGCGGCGACGGCGGCTTCGTGGCCGCCCCGGCGGGCATCCGGCCCGTCGACACCACGGGCGCGGGCGACATTTTCGGCGGCAGCGCCCTGAGCCGCCTTTTGAAGACGGGCCGGCCGCTGGCCGGCCTCACGTGCGGGGACATGCAGGCCGCCGCGCGCTTTGCCTGCTGCGCCGCCTCGCTGTCCACCCAGGCGCCGGGCGGCATGTCCAGCGTGCCGGCCGAGGGCGACGTGCTGGCCCTCGTGGCGCGCACATACCCGTGACCGTCAGGCGCGGCGCGCCTTTCCGGTTTTTTCTTGTTTTCGTATAACGCACAAGCGGGCGCGGCCTTTCGGCCGCGCCCGCTTGCGTTTTTTCTGTCAGTCGTCCAGCTCCTGGCTGTAGCTGAGGATCTCGCCCGTGGCGGCGTCGATCTCGTATTCATACTCCGTAAAGCCGATCTGCCAGCTGAACTCGTACACCTCGCGCCCGTGCTCGCGGTCGCGGTCCATCTCCATGCGGCCCGCGTCGGCCTCGCTCACGCCCGCGTGCGCCAGCGCGATCTGCTTTGCCTGCTCGGCCGTCACCGCCGCGCCGGACACGCTCTGGGCGGGCGTGTAATACTCGGCGTCAAAATCGTACGACAGCACCTCGCCCGTGGCGGCGTCGATCTCATAGTCGTACTCCGTGCTGTCCAGCCAGAACTCCACGTCGTACACCATGCGCCCGTCGTCGCGCTCGAGCTTGACGCGCGCAAACTGCACCGCGCTGTTGCCCGCAAGGCCCGCGTGATCCAGCGCCGCCTGCTTCGCGGCCTCCTCGCCGATCGTGCCGTCCGCCGCGCCGGACGCCGCGGACGAGGCGGCGGACGCTGTCTGCCCCGCGCCCCCGGCGCGGTACTCGGCCTCTCGGTCCATCGAGAGCACGTCGCCCGTCACGGCGTCGATCTCATAGTCGTATTCGTCGGCGCCGACCACAAATTCCACGTCGTACACGGCGCGCCCGTCGTCGTAATCCAGCCGCACCCACAGCCACTGCGCGTCGGCCTCGGCCAGCCCCGCGTTGCCGAACGCGGCGTCCTTGGCCTGCTGCTCGGTGATATAGCCGCTGCCGGACTGTGCGCTGCCCGCGATGCCCGCCGACACATTGTTCGAGGGCGAGGCCACCGGCGCCACGCCGGAGCCGGACGCCGCGGCGGACGCGCCCTGCGCCGTGCAGGCCGCCAGCGCCGCCGCGCACGCGGCCGCGCAGATCACAGTCCAAACCTTCTCCGTCATCGTCGTTTCCTCCCTTTGGTTTTCGCGGCCGCTTGGGGCCGGGTTTTGCTCTCCTTTGACTACAGTATACCGCCCGCGCATTAAAGGCGTATTAAAGAAAGGCTTTGGCGACAAAAAATTTCCCCCGCGCATCCCCGCCGCCCTGCCCGCGCGCGCAAAAGCGCCCGGCGCGCCGCTTTGCGCGGCCCTGCGCCGGGCGCTTTGCCCCAAAGGTTTATTCTTTTTTGCGGCGGCACGGCAGCGTGAACGTGAACGCGCTGCCCTCGCCCGGCGCGCCGTCGACGGTGATGTCGCCGCCGTGCGCCTGCACAATCCAGCGCACCATCGACAGCCCCAGCCCCGCGCCGCCGGCGCTGCGCGCCGCGTCCGCCCGCCAGAACCGCTTCCAGATGTTCTCGCGGTCCTCGGGCGCGATGCCCTCGCCGTTGTCGGCGACGCAGCCCACGGCCGCCTCGCCCTGCCGGCGCAGCGTCACGCGCACCCAGCCGCCCTCGCGGCCGTACTTGACGGCGTTTTCCACCAGATTGATCAGCATGCGCGTCAGCAGCGTCTCGTCGCCCTCCACGCACACGTCCGGCTCGATGTCCGTGTGCACGGCGATATTTCGGCGCGCCGCGCTCTCGGCCAGCTGCTCGGCCACGGCCTGCGCCGCCACGCTCAAGTCCACCGTCTCCAGCGCCAGGGCCTGGCGGCCCTGGTCGGCGCGCGCCAACAGCAGCAGCTGGCTCAGCAGCGCGGCCATGCGACGCGCCTGCGCCAGCACGTCCTCGAGCGCCGCGCGCGCCTCCTGCTCGGTGTGCGTGTGCGCCAGCGCGTACTCGCACTGCGAGATAATCACCGCCACGGGCGTGCGCAGCTCGTGCGAGGCGTCGGCCGTGAAGCGCTTTTCGTTTTCAAACGCCTGCTCCAGCCGCTCGAACATGCGGTCGAACTCGGCGGCCAGCTGGTGGATCTCGTCGCGGCCCTGTTCCAGCGCGATGCGCCGCGACAGATCGTTGCTCTCGCCGATGTCGCGCGCGGTCTGCGCGATGCGCCGCACCGGCGCGAACGCGCGCCGCGTGATGAACCAGCCCCCGGCCGCCGCCAGCGCGATGAACGCCGGCATCGCCACGAGCGCCAGCTTCTCCAGCTGGCTGAGCGCGGCGTCCGCCGTGTCCTCGCGCGCGACGGCGCGCACCCAGACGTCGCCCACCCCCTCCACCGGCACGCGCACGTCGTACAGCTGCCAGCGCACGCCGGACGAGACGACCGCGCGCAGCACGCCGTCCTCAAATACGGCGGCGTTGTCGAACGCGCGCGGCACCATGCCGTACAGCGGCACGCCCGCGGCGTCGTACACCGACAGGTACACCCCGTCGCGGAACGCCTCGAGGTCGTTGTCCACCTCCAGCGCGCCGTCCCGCACGCGGAATTCCGTCTCGGCGCCCGCGGCCATCTCCGCCATCAGGCTGCGCGTGGACGCCCGCGCCGACTGCGCGCCCGCGTAGAACAGCAGCCCCAGCGCCACGCAGCCCAGCAGCGCCATCAAAAGCGTGTACCAGAGCGTGACGCGGAATGTGATCGTCGTGCGTTTCATACGTCCTCCCGCAGTGTGTAGCCCGCGCCGCGCACGGTGTGGATGAGCTTTTTCTCAAACGGGTCGTCCACTTTGCGGCGCAGATAGCGGATGTACACGTCCACCATGTTGGAGCCGCCCTCGTAGTCGTAATTCCACACGCACTGGCCGATGCGCTCGCGCGAGACGACGGCCCCCGCATGGCTGGCCAGGCACTCGAGGATGGCGAACTCCCGGTTCGAGAGCTTCAGCGGCTGCCCGGCCCGGCTGGCCGTGTGCGCGGCGGTGTCGAGCGCAAGGTCGCCCACGGTGATGACGTCGCCCGCGCGCCCGCCTGCCCCGCGGCGGATCAGCACGCGCAGGCGCGCGGCCAGCTCATCGAACGCAAAGGGCTTGACAAGATAATCGTCCGCGCCGGCGTCCAGGCCGCGCACGCGGTCCTCGATGCTGTCGCGCGCCGTCAAAAGCAGCACAGGGGTCTTGTCGCCGCGCCCGCGCATGCCGCGCAGAAGCTCCAGCCCGCTGACGCCGGGCAGCATGATGTCCAGCACCACGGCGTCGTACTGCGCGCAGGCCAGATAGTCCTGCGCGTCGCGCCCATTCAGGCACGCGTCCACGCTGTAGTGCGCCGCCGTCAGCTGTTTTTCCAGCAGCCTGTTCAGCGCCGGCTCGTCCTCCACGATCAGCACACGCACAAAACCGCCTCCCCCTGATTGTTTTGCTGTTTTTATTATAGCAGAAAGAAGATGAAAGAAACATGAAAAAACGCCCCGCGCCTTCTTTTTGCAAAGAAAGCGCGGGGCGCGGGTTGTCCGGTCATTCCGCGGCTGCGGGCTGCGCCGCGCCCACCGCGATGCGGCTGGCGAGGTTCACGTCCGTGGAGAAGCCCTGGAAGCTGTACAAGATCAGCACGCTGTCGTAGTCGCCGGCGGCGAGGATGTCGTCGATGCGCTGGTAATTCGCGCGGAAATCGACAATGGCGATCGTCTCATAGTCCGCCACGAGGTACGGCACGAAGGAGTTGGCGTAGCTGTCCTTCACGACGAGCACGCTGCCCTCGCCGTCGCCCTCGAGCAGCGAGAATGCGTGGTTGCCGCGCAAAAACGCGCGGTACTTGTCGCGCGTTGCAAAGTACGATTCCTCGTACAGCGGCCCGGTCACATCGCGCACTTCGCCGTCCGCCTGCTGCTCGCCCACGATCGTCAGCTGGTTGGGCAGGTCGGGGTATTCGATCACGTCCGGCACGGTGCCGAGCTTGCGCGCCTTCGAGTAGTTCGTGCCGTAAAAGTCCGGCACGGTCTTCCACGCGACGCTGTCGGGGTCGAACACGGGCAGGCCCTTCGCCTCGGCGTAGGCCTTGTAGGCGTAATACGCGCCCTCGGCCGTCCAGTGGTGGTCGGTGCGGTAATAGATATATTCGTCCTTATGCGCCCCCAGCGTCTCGCGCATGTCGTAAACGTTCGCCTTGCCCGCAAGGCGCGCGGCCAGCTCGTCCAGGCAGGCGCCCTCGTCGGCCGCCGGCGCGTGGGCCGGCAGGCGGTCGGCCTGCACCAGGCTGGCCGAGGGCACGATCATCACGTCCACCAGGCCGGGATGGCGCTCGCACATGCGCTCGATGGCCGTGAGGTTGCGCTCGAAATACCCGCCGATGGACAGCGCCTTTGCGAACATCGTGTCGTCGCGCCCGTACCACACGCCGTTGTTCTCGGTCTTGAGCAGCACGGCCTCCATCGCGCTCTTCAGGTTGATCCACTCGTCGCGGAAGGCCACCTGGTCCTGCGTGTAGGTGTTGTACTTTGCCATCCACGTCTCGCTGGTGTCCTCCTCCAGAAGCGACGCGAGCGTCAGCTGCGGGCGCTGGGCCAGCTCGCGGTTCTCCATCTCGGAGTAATCGCGCTTGGGCCACAGCTCATCCAGCACGGCAAAGCCCATCAGAAACACCATAAAGGCGATGACGATGGGATATTTTTTCAGGGCCTTCAGATTCTCTTTCATCCTCGGCACCCTCCTTTAAAAGCGGAAATACAAGAACGGGCTGTTCGTCGCGTCCACCATATAGGCGACGGTCACGATGAACACCGCTGCCAGCACGAGCGCGCGCGCCAGGGTGTGGCGCTTGAGCCAGGCGTAGATCTTCGTCATCAGCGGCGTGCACGCAAGCGCGCACACCACCAGCAGCACGCCGTAGTTGCGCAGGTAGTACAGCGCGCTCGCGCCGGCCGAAGGCACGAACATCTTCTGCAAAAGCAGCGGCAGCGAGACGCCGTAGTCGTTGCCGACGAACAGCGCCCAGCCGACGACCACCAGCAGCATCGTGTAGATGTGCGGCCAGACGCGCCCCTTTTGCAGATGCGGCAGCAGCCAGATCTTCTCGACGATCAAAAGCACGCAGTAGTACACGCCCCAGAAGATGAAGTTCCAGTTGGCGCCGTGCCAGAAGCCCGTCAAGAACCAGACGATGGCGATGTTGATGATCTGGCGGCGCAGGCCCTTGCGGTTGCCGCCCAGCGGGATATACACATACTCGCGGAACCAGCCCGACAGCGTCATGTGCCAGCGGCGCCAGAACTCGGTGATGCTCTTCGAGATGTAGGGCAGGTTGAAGTTGTCCGGGAAGTCGAAACCCAGCATCTTGCCCATGCCGATGCCCATCAGGGAATAGCCCGAAAAGTCGAAATAGATCTGGAACGCATAGGCGATGATGCCCAGCCACACCAGCGGCGTGGAGGCGTTCGCAAGGCCGATGGCCTCCTCGCCCGCCTGGCCGACGACGTCGTACCACAGCTTCGAGATGCCGTCCGCCAAGAGCACCTTCTTCGCAAGGCCGAAGATGAACAGCGAGATGCCCTCGTCCACGCGGTCGAGCGTGACGCGGCCGTGGTAGATGTGCAGCCGGTCGGACACGTCGCGGTACTTGACGATGGGCCCCGCGATCAGCTGCGGGAACATGACGACATACGCGCCGAAATCGATGATGTTGTGCTCGGTTTCCACATCGCCGCGGTACACGTCGATGGCGTAGCTCATCGTCTGGAACGTGTAGAAGCTGATGCCCAGCGGCAAAACGATCCAGTCGAGCGTGCCGATCCCCGCGCCCGTCAGCGCGTTGATGTTGTCGATGAAGAAGTTCGTGTATTTGAAAAAGCCCAGCATGCCCAGGCTGCCCACGATGCTGTAGATCAGAAACGCCTTGCGCATCTTTTGGCTGTGGGCGAATTTCTCCATGCCCAGGCCCGCGGTGTAGTTGATGAGGATGGCCGCGGCCATCACGGGGAACAGGCGCACCTCGCCCCAGGAGTAGAAAATGAGGCTGCACAAAAACAGCGCCGTGTTCTTCCACTTGCCGGGCGCCAGATAATACAGCGCCAGCGTGATGGGCAGAAAGCGGAACACAAAGAGGATCGTGCTGAAAACCATGCGTTTCTCCTTGCAAAAAAGATTTTCGCGCGCCGGAGCCGCCGCCGCAAAGGGCGTATGCGTCCCCGGCGCGCACACAGCCGGGCCGCGCACGGCGGGCATTTCGCCGTCAGGAGTTCTTCATCACGGCGCTCTCCACGCCGTCGGCCACGTGCTCGCACGCGTCGGCGCATTTCTCCAGATAGTCGTAGATCTCGCGCCAGGCGATGATGTGCAGCGCGTCCGCGCCCTCCTCGTGCAGACGGCGCATGCAGTCCACATACATCTTGTCGGATTTTTCCTCCAGCGCGTTGATGCGGATGATGCGCTCCTTGAGGGTCTTGGAGTGGCGGAAGTCCTCAAAGTCCCCCAGCAGCGCGCACAGCTCCTCGCAGCATTCGATCACCACGTCCAGCATCGTCAGCGCGTCCGGGCGGATGAGCTTGACGTTGTTGATGTACACGCGGATCAGCACGTCCTCGAGCTTATCCGTCACCTCGTCGATGGTCTGGCTGAGCAGCAGGATGTCCTCGCGCTCGATGGGCGTGATGAACGCCTTGGCCAGCCGGTCGGTGATCAGGTGCTTTTTCTCGTCGGCGCGGTGCTCGATCTCGTGCAGCTTCTGCAAACTGTCGTACAGATGCGCGGGGTCGAAATCGGTCAGCGCGGCGCGCAGAAGGCGCGCCTCCTCCAGCGCGTCCTGCGCGCTGGCCATCAGGGTCTCAAAATAGAATGCGTCCTGTTTCTTTGACATATACGTCTCTCCCTGTCTGTTTTCTCGTCCTTAGTGTGCGTCTCAGAAGATGGCCATAAACAGCTTGGCCATCACAAAGCTGATCAGGCCGCAGCCCGGGAACGTGAAGATCCAGGTGAGCACCATGTCCTTCACAACGCTGAAATTGATGGCCGACAGGCGCTTGACCGCGCCCACGCCCATGATGGCGCTGGTTTTGGTGTGCGTGGTGGACACCGGGATGCCGAACAAACTGGAATACAAAAGGCACAGCGCGCCGCTCAAATCGGCGGCAAAGCCCTGATAGCGCTCCAGCTTCACCATGTCCATGCCGACGGATTTGATGATCTTCTCGCCGCCGACGCTCGTGCCCAGGGCCATCACCACGCTGCACAGCAGCATCAGCCACACGGGGATCTGCATGCCGGACACATCGCTCTGCCCGCCGGCAAACGCCATGCCCAAGAACAGCACGCCGATGAATTTCTGGCCGTCCTGCGCGCCGTGCATGAAGCTCATGGCCGCGGCGCCCGCGATCTGCGCCCAGCGGAAAAAGCTGTTTGCCGCGCGCCGCTCGACATTGCGGCACACCACCGTCAGCAGCTTGCACACCGCCCAGCCCGTTGCGAAGCCCAGCACGAGGCTGAGCACCAGGCCGTACAGCACCTTGACCCACTCGTCCATGTTGATGCCGCCCACGCCCTGCTGGATGGCGATGGCCGCGCCGGACAAACCGGCGATCAGACTGTGGCTCTCGCTGGTGGGGATGCCGAAGAACGACGCCGTGACGCTGTACACCACAATGGACAAAAGCGCCGCGCACAGCGCGATCAGCGCCTCGTGCGTGTTTGTGCCGAAGTCCACCATGTTGCTGATGGTCGAGGCCACCGAGCTGTTGATCTGCGTCATGATGAACACGCCCAGGAAGTTGAACGCAGCGCTCATCCAGATGGCGCCGCGCACGCTCATGCAGCGTGTGGTGACGCATGTGGCGATGGCGTTGGGCGCGTCGGTCCAGCCGTTGACGAAGATGACGCCCAGCGTGAACATGATGGTGACGAACAGCACCGGGCTCGAGGTCATCGCCTGCCAGAAGTAAGTAAGAGAAACGTCCATAGGCGCCCTCCCGTCAGTCGTCGATGCTGTCTTCGAACTGATCCATCTTCTCGGCGTCGCCGATGACGATGATCATGTCCTCCGGCACAAATCGGTAGCTGGGAACGATGTCCGTCGTGGTTTTTTCGCGGTTCTCGATGGCGATGATGTTCAGCCCGTAGCGGCGGCGGATCTGGATCTCCTCCACGCTTTTGCCGATCAGGTGCTCGGGCACCTTGATGGTGCGGATCTCGACGTTGTTGTCCAGCGTGACGATGTCCAGCAGGTTCTTGCTGGTGAGCTTGCGGCCCAGCCACAGCGCCATATCCTTCTCGGGATAGATCACGCGCGCGCCGATCTTCTCGAGCACCATGCCGTGCTCGGAGCTGATGGCCTTGCTCATCACCACGGGCACGCCCATTTTGATGACGCTCATCGTGGTGAGGATGCTCGCGTCGATGCGCTCGCCGATGCACACCACCACCACGTCGCAGTTCTGCAGGCCGATCTCGCGCAGCGTCTCGATGTTCAGGCTGTTGGCGACGTAGGCGTAGTCGGTGTACTGGCGCGCCTCGCGCACGAGGCTTTCGTTCTTGTCGATGACGATGACGTCCTTGCCGGCCTTTGCCAGCGTCTGCGCCAGCGCGGTGCCGAAACGCCCCAGGCCGACGATGCCGAACAGTGTCGCTTGGCTCTCTTTTTTCATCTTCGATTTCTCCTTCACTTACTCGTTCCCGTCAGCCGATGGTGACGGACTCCTCCGTAAAGCGGACATTGGGTTCCGGGTGGTTGATCCACATGGACAGCAGCGTCATCGCGCCCACGCGGCCCGTGAACATGACCAGGACGATGACGAATTTGCCGGCGTCGCACAAGTCCGGCGTGATGCCGGTGGACAGGCCCACGGTGCCGAACGCCGACACCACCTCGAACAGAAGCTGGATCAGGCTGTACTCCGGCTCCAGCACGCACATGATGAACGTGCTCACGCACACCACCGACAGAGACAGCACCGTCACCGTGTAGGCGCTGAAGATATTGCCGTGCGGGATGGTGCGCCGGAACGCGCCGGCCGGGCGCTTTGTGAACGCGCTGCGCGCCGATTGCAGCATCACGAAGAACGTGCTGGTTTTGATACCGCCGCCCGTAGAACCCGGCGACGCGCCGATGAACATCAGGATGCACAGCACGAACAGGCCGGCGTTTGTGAACGAGCCGATGGGATAGGTGGAAAAGCCCGCGGTGCGCGCCGAGACGCTGTGGAACAGCGCGCCCAGCCAGGTGACGTCCTCGGTGAGCTTCAAAAGCACCGTGCCCGCGACGATGAGCGCCGCGCTGGTGGTGAGCACCACCTTCGAATGCAGCGCCAGCTTGCGGAAGCTGCGGTGCTTGAGAATGTCCAGAATCACCAGAAAGCCGATGCCGCCGAAGAAGATCAGGCCGCAGGTGGTCAGGTTCAAAAGCACGTTCGACTGGTACGGGATCAGGTTTTGCAGCCCGCCTAAAATGTCGAAGCCCGAGTTGTTGAACGCGGCGATCGAGTGGAAGATGCTGATCCACAAGGCGTGCAGAGGCGGATAGTCGCGGCTGAACACCAGAAAGCTCAGCGCGGCGCCCACCAGCTCGAACACGAGCGTGAGCGTCAAAACCGACTTGACCAGCTTGACGATGCCCTTGTAGCTGTCGATGTTCAGCGCCTCTTTCACCAAAAGGCGGCTGCGGATGCCCACGCGCTTGCCCGCCGCGATGATGAGCCCCGCGCCCACAGACGTGACGCCCAGGCCGCCCACCTGGATGAGCATGGCCACGACCGCCTGCCCGACGGGGGTGAAGTGGTCGGCCGTGTCGATGGCGATCAGGCCCGTGACGCACACGGCGCTGGTGGAGGTGAACAGCGCGTCGATGAAGCGCACCGTCTGCCCCGGTCGCACACAGATGGGCAGCATCAGCAAAAGCGAGCCCGTCAGGATCACCAGCGCGAAGCCGGCGGCGATCAGCCGCCCGGGCGGCTGATGCTTGAGCATGGTTTTTACAGGATGTTTCTTCATACGGACAGATTCCTCACTTTTTCTTCACAGAGCGTGCCACGCAAAGAAAGCACCGCCCGCGCCCGGCCCGCCCGGGGCCCGGCGCAAACAGTGCCTTTTATCCGAAAAATAAAACGGCGCCGCCGCCCGGCGCGCAGCCTTGCGCGCCAGAACTTCGGAATTCACTTGCCGCCAGGCAGCCGGGACGAGTCATCGCCGTTTTCCTCCGCATCTTCTTGATGTGACACAATATGCGAATACACCGTTATCATAGCGCACACCCTCGGCGGCTGTCAATACATATTCTTTACAAGACCGTTCCTTTCGTCATCCTGCAAAAGGAATTTCCCTTTTCGCGCGTTTTTTCTTGACAAAGGGCGAATTTTTGCTTATTTTAGAAGGGTGAAAAGCGGCACGTCGCTGTGCCGCTTTTCCTGTTTTCACCCGCAAAGGGGGCCGCGCGGCCCTTTTTGCCAAAAAGAAGGAGGAAGTTCATGTCTCAATTCTTCAAGCTCAAGGAAAACGGGACGAACGTCGGCACCGAGATCACCGCCGGCCTGACCACGTTTTTCGCCATGTCGTACATCATTTTCGTCAACCCGTCGATGCTCAGCCAGACGGGCATGCCCTTCGGCGCGGTGTTCCTCTCGACGATCATTGCGGCGGTCGTCGGCACGCTGGTGATGGGCCTGTTCGCCAACGTGCCCTATGCGCTGGCGCCGGGCATGGGCCTGAACGCGTTCTTCACGTTCACGGTCGTGTTCGCGCTGGGCTTCTCCTGGCAGGAGGCGCTGGCGATGGTGTTCATCTGCGGCCTCGTCAACATCCTCATCACCGTCACGAAGCTGCGCAAATCCATCATCAAGGCCATCCCCGCCAGCCTGCAGAACGCCATCGGCGGCGGCATCGGCGTGTTCATCGCCTACACGGGCCTGAAAAACGCCGGCATCCTGCAATTCACATCTGATCCGGGCACCTATGTGCTCGAGGAGTCCGGCACGGTGGTGGCCTCCTCGTCGGCCACGCCGGCCATCGTCGCGCTGAACACGAGCGGCGTGCTGCTGTTCCTCATCGGCCTGGCGCTGGTGGTTGTGCTGCTGGTGCTCAACGTCAAGGGCGCCATCCTCATCGGTATCATCGCCACCACGCTGCTGGGCATCCCCATGGGCGTGGTGGACCTGTCCGGCATCAGCCTCACGCAGGGCGTGGTCTCGTCCTTCGCCGAGCTGGGCCAGACCTTCGGCGCCGCCTTCACGCAGGGCATGCCGGCGCTGTTTGCCGACGCCGCGCGCCTGCCGCTGGTGCTGATGACCATCTTCGCGTTCAGCCTGTCCGACACGTTCGACACCATCGGCACCTTCATCGGCACGGGCCGGCGCACGGGCATCTTCTCCGCCGAGGACGAGGCCGCGATGGAGAGCGGCTCCGGCTTCCGCTCGAAGATGGACAAGGCCCTGTTCGCCGACTCCATCGCCACGTCCATCGGCGCCGTGTTCGGCACCTCGAACACCACCACCTATGTCGAGAGCGCCGCGGGCATCGGCGCGGGCGGCCGCACAGGCCTGACCAGCGTCGTGACAGCGCTGTGCTTCGCGCTGTGCATCCTGCTGTCGCCCATCGCGGGGGCCATCCCCTCGGCCGCCACGGCGCCCGCGCTCGTGGTGGTGGGCTGCATGATGCTCAGCTCCTTCGCCGAGATCCGCTGGGCCGATCTCGACGAGGCCGTGCCCGCCTTCTTCGCGGGCATCTTCATGGCGCTGTGCTATTCCATCAGCTACGGCATCGCCGCCGGCTTCGTCTTCTATTGCCTCATCAAGGTGTGCAAAAAACAGGCGAAGGACATCCACCCCATCCTGTGGGTAGCCACGGCGCTGTTCGTGCTGAACTTCGTCATCCTGGCCGTCCTGTAAGCCGCATATAAGGCGGCGCGCTCTTTTGACACAGAGCGCGCCGCCTTTTCCTGTTTTTTGCCGTTTTTTCACATGCGGATGGTTGATTGCGCGGCGAAAGCGTGCGATAATCAAGGCCAGAGACTACCGCGCAAGGAGGCTGCGCCGCCATGGAGTACTTCTGGTACACGAAATTCACGATCCCCGACGGGCACGGCTTTGCCCTGTTCGGCCCGCAGCACCTCGCCTGGCTGGCGGCCGCCGCGGCCGTGTGCCTTGTGATGGGCCGGCTGTACAGCCGCTGGGACGAACGCACACGCGCGCGCTGCCGGCTGGCCGTGGGCGTGCTGCTGCTCGCCGACGAGCTGTTCAAGGACGTCGCCTCGCTGGCCACGGGGCAGTTCCGGCTCGACTTTTTGCCCTTCCATCTGTGCAGCATCAACATCTTCGTCGTCTGGGCGGACATCCTGCGCCCCGGCCCCGCCAAAAAAGAGGTGCTGTACGCCGCGTGCCTGCCGGGGGCCGTGGCGGCGCTGCTGTTCCCCTCGTGGACGAAAACGCCCGTGTGGAACTTCATGGCGCTGCACAGCTTCACCGTGCACATCCTGCTTTTGCTGTATCCCGCGCTGCTTTTGGCCGGCGGTTTCCGGCCCCGCTTTGCCAACCTGCGGCGCGCGGCGGCGCCCGCCGCGCTGTGCGTCGCCGGCGTGTTCGCGCTCAACAAGCTGCTGGGCACGAACTTCATGTTTTTGAACGGCGCGGGCGAGGGCAACCCGCTGACGCTGTTCGAGCAGTGGCTGGGCGACCCGGGCTATCTGGCCGCCTACCCGTTTTTGATCGCGCTGGTGTGGGCCGTTTTGTACCTGCCGTGGGCGCTTGCGCGCCGGCGCGCAAAAGAAAAAACGCCCGCGCGCTGAGCGGCGCGCAAGGCAACAAAATCCCCGGCGTCCCGTTCCGGGGCGTCCCCGCCGGTCATACAGTATATCGCACTGTATACTGTTTCACTTTGCGGGGCCGCCTCCCATGGGAAACGCCGGGGATTTTTTCTACTTTTCCACCGCCTGTGCGGCGCCGGCCGCAAGCTCCAGCATGCGCGCCGCGGGCGCAGGGCCGGGCGCGCACGCCTCGATCACCCGTTCAAGATGGTTTTGCCGCGTTAGCCTGCGCCGCGCGCGGGCCGAACCGTGCACCGGCGCGACGCACAGGCCGGCGCGCCCCGCCTCCAGCAGCCGCGCCGCGTAGCCGCCCAGCGCGGAATGCGAGGTCAACAGGATGCGGCCGCCCGCGCGCAGGACGCCGCGCGCGCAGCGCTGCGATGCGGGCGAGCGCAGCTGTGGGTCGCTGACAAACACGGCGCAGCCGCCTTCAGCAGGCGCTGCGGGCGCAAGATCGATCGCCTGCAGCACCTCCGCGGCGGCCGGGCGCAGCCAACCCGGCTCCTGCAGGGCCTGACGCAGCTGGCGCGCGAAATGGGCGTCGCCGCACAGCGGCAGCTGCGGCTGCGCGTGCGCCAGCGCCAGCGCCAACTCCAGCCCGCAGCCGTACTTCGGCACCGGCAGCAGCAGCGGGCCGCCCGCTTGCAGCGCCTGCTGCGCCGCGCGCAGGAAATCGGCGCGCAGCGCCGCCGCCTCGCCCACGGCGGGGCCGAACGAACCGTCCAGAACGGCCAGCTGCGCCCGCTCGCCCCGGATCGGGTCGGTGCGGCAGACGGCGGCGTTTTCGATGTATGCCCCGCAAAACAGCAGCGGCACGCCTTCTGCTTCGATCGCGTACCACACGCTGCCCACGCAGTGCCCGCTTTTCCCCCAGCGCACCGACAGGCCCGCCGGCGGATGGAACCGCTCGAGCGGGACCGCTTTGACCGGCGCAAACGGCAGCTGCCGCAGCGTGGGCCTTGACGCCACCACCGTGCCGGTGAATCCGTTGTAGCGCAGCCACGTGAACGCCCCTGTGTGCGCGGGGTGCGAATGCGTCAGGAACACATAGCGCGCGCCTGCAATCTCCTGCGGGCTCAGGCGCGGGTACGGCGCGTCGTCGTCCTCCTGCAGGCCGCAGTCCACCAGAAATGCCGTGCGCTCGCCGCGCACGAAAAAGCAGCTGCGGCCCGTCTCGGCCACACCGCCCGCCAACTTGACAATCATACGCCTCTCGCGCGGCGCCGCGCGGCGCATAAGCACCGGTTTGCCACGCCTTTTCCCCCTCTTGCCGAACGCTTTTCCCGTTTGCTTTCAGCATAGCGCGATTTTGCCGGGGCAACTACCGCAAGCGTCCAAAATCTCTGTAAACGATATGTGAATTCGACCGTTTTCCCGCTGTGCGGCGCACACGCAAAAACGGCGCGCCGCCGCGCGCCGTTTTCTTTTTTTGCGCAAAGCGCCGTCATTGCAGCGCCGCGATGATCTGCTCCATCGCCGCGTATTCCGGCATGGGAGCCACCTGCGTGACCTCCGGCGCAAGGTACGGCACATCGAAGCGCTGGGCGTCCTGCGCCGTGCCGGCCACGCCCGTGCGGAAGCCGTGCTGCTCCCACGCGAGGCGCTGCACTTCTTCGTCCATCAGCGCGTCGATGCCCGCCGCGCCCTTCTCGTCCAGCGCGATGAACACGTGCGACGACCACACGGTCGGCGTGGGGTAGATCATCACGATCTCGTCTTTCAGCTGCGCCCAGTCGTCCGGGTTCTGCACGGCGAACTCCAGCAGCTGGCTCTCATAGCCGGCCACGAGCGGCTTTGCGCCCATGCCCGTCTTGAGGAACTGGTCGAACAGATCGGAGGAGGACGTCTCCATATAGCCGAGATTTTCAAAGATCGTCTGCAGCCGGCCCAGCACATCGCGCACATTGCTCTCGTCGGCCACACCGCCGCACAGCACATTGGCCAGAAGCCCCGCGAACATATTGCCGGAATTCGATTTTGCCGGGTCGGTGGTATTGACGGCGAACGTCCCGTACAGCTGCGGCAGGCCCAGCTCCTCCCATCGTGTGCCCCGCTCCAGCTCCGCGGCCAGCCGCTCCATGTCCATGTAGTAGCAGCCGTCCCGCTCGCGCACCATGCCGGCGGCCTCCAGCGCCTCCAGCACCGGCCGGCGCGTATACAGCACCAGCGGCGTGTTGAACACGATCTCGCTCTTGGCCGGCGAACCGTGCCGCTGCTCGTAGTATTCCAGCGCCGTCTGGCTGGAGGGGAACAGGAAATCCCGCCCGTCGAGGTCAGCCGTCACCATATCCAGCGAGCCGGCCTTCACCCAGTCGAGCGTGATATGGTATTTGCGCGCGAGGATTTTCCCGATCTCCTCGTCCTCCAGCACGCCGATCTTCTCGCCGCCGACATAGCCGCGCAGCTCGCTGGTCTCGGCTGCGCCGGACAGCAGCATGTACGCCGCCGAACACGCCATCACGGCCAGCAGGATCAGCAGGCCGGCCAACTTGGGATTCACCTTCATCACAACCCCTCCGATTGCAGCATGTTTTCAATGACGGTCATGTCCGCCTCCACGTCAAAGCGCTCGTCCTCCATCAGGTGCGCGAACTGCCGGTCGAACGCATCGTCCAGTTTCGGCAGCAGCGCGCGGGCCTTCTCCTGAAACGCCAGCACCTGCTGCGTCTCCAGGCCGGACTGCTGAAATTTGACGTACTGGCGCACGATCTTGCCCGTCGTGTCGATGAAATAGGTGAGGAAGCGCCGCGCCGGCATGATCTTCTGCGGGTGCTCGCGCAGGTAAGCGAGGATTTTTTCGCCCGTGGCAGCCAGGTGGAGCGCCTCCTGCTGCATTTGCCGGTCCCGGATGCGCTGGGCCGACAGACGGACCTCGTGCAGATCGTGCGCAGCCTCCTCCAGCATCGCCGCCAGATCGGCCGCATCGCCGCGCGCATCGAGATAGGCCTCCCTGCTGCCGGGCGCCGGCGACGTCAGCAGCCACACGGCCAGATAGATGCCTATGCCCAGCGCCATGCACACCAGCAGGTTCCAGTGCAGCGCCGCCGCCGGCACAAAAAACGCCGCTGCCGCCGCGGCCAGGGCCGCCAGCATCCGCGCAAGCTGTCTTTTCTGCATCAGTTGTACCCCTTCACGCTGCGGAACGCCGCCACCAGATCCTCGCGCCCGTCGAACACGCGCGCATTGGTCAGCTCCGCCAGCGCCTCCAGCTGCCCGGGCTCGGCCGAGCCGAACATGATCGAGAACACCGGCACGTCTGCGCCCATCGCCTCGTAGGCGCGGGCAAACGCGCTCTCGCTGCCGCCGGACGCGCCGTCCGTCAGAAGGATGACCGCCGGCGTATACTGCGACAGATCGTACTGCTGCAGCTGGCGCAGCGCCTCCATCGCCGCCCTGTACATATCGGTGCCGCCGCCCACAGGCTCGTTTTCCACTACGCTGTACAGCGCTTCCAGCTGCTCGCCGTTGCCCTGCGCCGTGTGCGTCTCGCGCACGTCGCCGTCGAACGGGATCAGGATGTTCACCTCATTTTCGGACGCCTGCAGAAAATGCTGCGCGGCGTTTTCCTGCAAAAGAACCTGCGCCATCGCGTCCACCAGCTGGCTGTGGCCCGTGCCGCTCATGCTGCCGGAATAGTCGAGGCAATACACGGTCAGCGAGGGCTTGCGCAGCTGCGTCTGGTACAGGCTGAGGCACTGGAACAGCACATCGGTGTCCGGCATGCGGATGGGCGAGAGCACGCGGTCGGGCTGTACGCCCCAATCGGCGCGAAACACGTCGCCGTTCTCCGGCGAGACGCCCGCATAGCCCGTGCGCCGTCCCGTGCGCTGGATCTCATCCTGCACCTCGTCGGACAGAAGATATTCCTGCAGCTCCAGGAAGGCCTTCTCCTTGTCGTCGCCGCTGCCGTCCACAAAGCCGAGGGGCGAGTCGGCCAGAGAGAGGCCGTCGTACGGATACACGACATACAGCGTCTCCTCGCCGCGCTCCTCCAGCGTCTGGTTCGCGCTGATGATGAGGCATTCATAATTCACCATCGCATCGTAGTCTCCGGCGAGGAACATATCCTTGAGCCAGTCCGAGCTGCCGGACGAGCGGTCGACGCCGGCCAGCAGCGCCTGCATCTGCCCGGCCAGCTGCGGCGAGGCCAGATCCTCGGCAGTGATGACGTCCGGGTTGCCCAAGAGCGCATACAAAAAGCCGATGTAAGCGCTGGCGCCGGAGTTCGACTGCGTGGCGGAAGTCATGCAGAACTGCAGCCTGCCCTCGCGCGTGGCGTCCAGAATGTCCGACACGGACACCTCGCGCCCGACGAAGCCCAGCTCCTCGGCCAGCGATTGGCGGATGCCGAACACGACGGGCGTCACCGAGACCGACTGCGCGTGCTTGACGCGGTGGTCCGTGTCGCCCGCGGTCAGCCACAGGCTGCTGGCGGGCCAGACGGCGTCGAAATCCGTTGCGCCGCTTTGCAGCGCGCGCATGATATCCAGCGACCCCTGATATTCCATGGCGATGTTGATCCTGTGCTCTTTGGCGAATGCATCCAGGATGGGCTCCAGCTCGCGGTTTTCCGAGCCGGACAAAATGCGCAGCGTCACGCGGCCGCCGTAGTCGAAAACGCCGTCCGCGCCGGCCTCCTCTTCGACGGACGAGCAGGCGGCCAGCGACACCCCCAGCGCCAGCGCGCACAGCGCCGCCGCCCATTGCCGCAGGCGTTTTTTCATCGCGATCGCTCCTCTCCTCTGCTTCACTCCGCGTGCGCGGGCAGGCGGTGCGCCGTGCGGTACGCCTCGTCGTACAGCCAGTCCTGGCAGGCCAGCGGGGCGTCCCCGTTGGGCATGCGGCGCACATAGCTGCCGTCGGGCTGCTGGTCGCGCGCCTGGCGGTTGTCGCGCCACATCACGTCGAAAATGTTTGCAAGGCGCCTTTGCAGCGCCGGGTCGTACACGGGCGCGGCCACCTCCACGCGGCGCAGCGTGTTGCGCGTCATCCAGTCGGCGCTGCCGATGTAATAGCGCGCAGCCTCGCCTTTGCCGAAGATGTAGATGCGCGAGTGCTCGAGATAGCGCCCCACCACGCTGACGACGTGCAAATTCTCCGTCTTGCCCGGCACGCCGCCGCGCAAACAGCAGATGCCGCGCACGATCATCTCGATATGCACGCCCGCGCAGCTCGCCTCGATGAGCTTGTCGATCAGCGCCTTGCTGCTCAGGCTGTTGATCTTGATGCGCAGAAAGCCCTCGCCGCCCGCGCGCACCTTGCTGATCTCGTCGTCGATCATGTCCAGCAGCTTGTTCTGCAAACAGTGCGGCGCCACCAGCAGGCGCTGGGTGTGGTCCACCGTCTCGCCCAGCGTCAGCGCCGCGAACACGGCCGCAGCCTCGGCGCCCAGCTCCGGCCGGGCGGTCATCAGCGAGAGGTCGGTGTACAGACGGCTCGTTTTTTCGTTGTAGTTTCCCGTGCCGATCTGCGTGATATACTGCACGCCCTGCGGCGTTTTGCGCGTGATGAGACACAGTTTGCTGTGCACCTTCAGCCCGCTGAGGCCGTAGATCACATGGCAGCCCGCGCGCTCGAGCCGGCGGCTCCACGCAATGTTGTTCGCCTCGTCGAAGCGGGCCTTCAGCTCCACCAGCACGTCCACCTGCTTGCCGTTTTCGGCCGCCTCCACCAGCGCCTCCACCACCTTGCTGTCGCGCGCCAGGCGGTACAGCGTCATTTTGATGGACACCACCTGCTCGTCGCGCGCCGCCTCGCTCAGCAGCTGCAAAAACGGGCGGATGCTCTGGTACGGGTAATGCAGCAGGATGTCGCGCTCGGCGATCTGCTCGCAAATCGGCCGGCGCAGATCGACGTCCGGGCTGTCCTGCGGGTGGCGCGGCGCGTAGAACAGCTCGCCGTGGCCGCGCAGCTCGTCGCGGATCTCGTATAAGAACGCAAGGTCCAGCGGCGCGTCGTACTCGAACACCTGCTTTTCCTCGAGCTGCAGCTGGGCGCACAGCGTCTCGATCACCTCGATGTCGATGGCGCGGCTCAGCTCCAGGCGCACCGGGCACAGCCGGCGGCGCAGCTTGATGACCTCCTCCATGTGGTCGCGGTAGTTCAGGTCCTCGTCGTAGATGCTGTCGGCGTCGATGTCGGCGTTGCGCGTGATGCGCGCCAGCGTTTTGCTGGTGATCTTATAGCGCGGGAACAGCGCGGGCAGGCAGTGGAGGATCAGCTCCTCGGCCAGGATGTAGCAGCCCGCGCGCTCCGGCACGGGGATCAGCCGCGGGAACACGCCGCTGGCGCACGGGATGATGCCGATCTTCTTTTTCTCTGCTTTCGTGCTGAGCACGGCGATGGCGTAGATGTCCTTGTTCGCCAGGAACGGGAACGACTGCTTTTTGCCCACGATGAACGTGGACAAAAGCGGCATGAACTCGCGGCGGAACATCGCCTCGAGATATTGTTCCGATTCGGGCCCGATGCTGTGGAAATCGACGATGGTGACGCCCTGCTCGGCCAGCTGGCCCATCAGGGCGGCGTAGGCCGCGTCGCGCCGCCGGCACAGCGCGCGCACGCGCTCGAGCGCGGCGTCGATCTGCTCGCCGGGCGTCATGTTCGTCTTGTTCTCGCGGCTCTCCCGGTCCAGCAGCATCTGGTCGTGCAGGCTGCCGATGCGCACCATGAAAAATTCGTCGAGATTGCTCTGGAAGATCGACAGAAACGACAGCCGCTCGCACAGCGGCACGCGCACGTCCTCCGCCTCTTCCAGCACGCGCTCGTTGAAACGCAGCCAGGACAGCTCCCGGTTTTCAAAACAGGTCTGCTCCATGTTTTCCCCTCGCTTTTCCCCCGTCAAAAAACGCTGCGGCCGCCTTTCGCGGCCGCCCCTGCCGGGCAGGGCTCTCCTTATCAGTATAGAGAGCGCCGGCGCGCAGCGTCTACCAGCTTTTGGAAAAGAGCGACCAAAATCTGTGTAAAATTTTTTCGCCGCCGGGTTTTACACAGATTTCACCGGATATTGATTGTTTGTTTGACAGCCCGCGGCCTACAATGAAAGCAGAAAAGCGGCGCATAAAAGCGCGGTGCAATAAGAAAGCAAAGGTTTTGCGGCGTTTTCTTATGGAACCGCGCGTAAAGGGCATGCCTTTTATGCGCGCCGAACGGCCCGCGCCCCGGGCACGCCCGGGAGAACATGCGCGCGGGCGGCATTTTTCTTTTGCAAAGGAGCTGTCAAACGCGATGGACTGGGTCTTTCTGTGCCAGGTTCTGTTCCCCGTCTTTTTTGCGGCGGGCCTGCTGCTGGCGGGCGCGTACTGCGCGGGCCATATCAAGCCGTATGCCTTTTCGGCCCTGCGCGCGCTGCACCGGTGGGAGCCGTACCTCGCCGCAGCCGCGTTCGCGTGCGCGGGCCTGTGCTACACCTGCGCGCTGCTGGCGGCATGACGGGGCAAACCAAGCCGGCTGCGTGATCCCCGTGATCTACCTTGTGTGCGCGCTGGGCATGAAGAACCAGAGCAGCACCGGCGCCAACTGAATTTCCCCGCCAGACAGGCCGCGCGGCAAAACGCCGCGCGGCTTTTTTGTTGACAAGTACAAATGGGCAAAAAAACGGCGCGCTGCACCCGGCAGCGCGCCGTTTTCCCAGTTCAGGTGTCGTAGATGGAGGGCGGGGCGGTGTAGGCCTCCTCCTCCGGCTCCGGCAGGGGGATGCCCGCAAACGCCATCTGCTCCTCATACAGGCGGATGGCCGTGTCCGCGTTGTAGCCGTACGTCAGCAGCACGTCCATCAGGTAGGGCGAATACGGCAGGTTGTTCAGCTCTCGCGCGAAGGCCATGGCCGCGATCTCGCCCAGGCAGGCGATGGTCGAGCGGTTGCGCAAAAACGGCAGGCTGGGCAGGTCCACCTTCTCGGTGCGGGTGAAGATCTCGGTCTTGTACTTCTCCTCCACGAAGTGGAACAGCTCGTGCGCCAGCAACAGGCGCTCGATGTCCAGCTCCGGCGTCACCGCGCGGCGCACGCCCGGCCGCTCCAGCGAGGCGTTGGCCTTGTTCACGGCGTCCATGTACAAAAAGATCTTGTCCGGCACTTTGAACTCGGCGAACAATACGCGCATGCCGTCCTTGGGCGTGTCGGGCCGGCTGACCTTCATGCCCATGCGCGCGGCCAGCTCCAGCGGGTCGCGCGTGCCGTACTCGCTCGCCACGCGCTGGGCGTACTCGCGCCCGCAGGCGTTGGCCTTTTCGGTCAGCGTGTTTTTCTGCTCCTCGGTGAAGCGGCGCACCAGCGGGTCGCGGCTGAAAGCGTAGCGCCCCCAGGCCAGATCGTCCACCGCGCGCAAATCGCGCATCATCTGCCCCAGCGGGCGCGGCTGCACCGGCGGCAGCTGCTGGTCGCGCCGCATGGTCGGCTTGCCGAACAGCCCGCGGACAAACGGCTCAAAATAGCTTTTCAGCTGTTCCTTGATATCGCTCATTGAAACCTCCGTGCTCTTGGCGCGGCCGGCCGGCCGCGCGGAACTTGCCGGCATTTTCGTGCCGAAAAAAGGCGGAAACGCGGGAGCCGCGTTTCCGCCTTTGCCTTGTTTTATCCCGATATCGGCAACGTCATCAGCGGATGTCGTTGATGGCGCCGACCACGATCAGCTCTTCCTCCGGATCGCGGTCCATGATGTCCATCTCCATCAGCAGGATGTTCTGCTCCAGCTCGACGGCGGCGTAGTCGCAGACACGCGGGCCGACGCAGATGAAGTAGTCAGGACGCAGGACGGAGTCGGTCTTGAAGGTCGCCAGCTCCTGCCACATGCGGGAGACGACGTCCTTGTAGTCCTTCGCCTTGCAGCGCTCCACGGCAGCGTGCGAGCACTGCACCTTGATGAAGCCCTTGCGGTCGACCACACGGATGGGGTGCTTGCCGTCGCGGTCGCCGGTGAAGACGTAGAACTTGTCGGTCTTCTCGGCCAGGTGCACGTTGGACACCTTCGGGCCGAAGTCGTCGGCGGCCAGCTGCTGGGCCTCCTCGTCGGTGCACTCGCCCAGCAGGTCGGTCGTCTTGACCTCGGTGGAACCCGTGGCGATGGCCGTGATCTTGCTGGTCTGGGCGTCGATCTCGATATGGACCTCGACGGTGTCGGGCGCAGCGCCGGAGCTGATGGCCGCGTCGACAGCCTCTTTCTTGATGTCGGCGATGTCCTTCTGGGTGGGGTTGGGCACGATACGCTCGACAACGTCGCGCACCATGGCCAGCGCCACGCCGATGGAGGAAATGACCTCGGCGTTCTCGGGGATGGAGTACGGAACTTCCATCTTGTTGGCGCAGTAGCAGATCAGCGCAGCAGCGCCGCCGCCGCAGCCGACCAGCTTGATCTGGTCGTGCTCGAGCTCGTACTTCTCAGCCAGGTCGTTGATGCACTTGTTGACCTTCTCGAAGGACTTATCCATGATCTTGGTCGCCAGCTCTTCCACCGTGATGTGCAGGCGGTCGGCGACGGGCTGCATGGCCTTGCGGGCGGCGTTGGCGTTGCCGTGCGCGAAGTACTGCGGCTCCACCAGGCCCAGCACGTTGGCCGCGCAGGTGTTGGTGATGGTGATGCGCTTGCCGCTCTTCAGGCGGATGACGACATAGTCGGCGGGGTCGCCGGGCTTCGGGCTGACCAGCTCGATCTGCGGATCGACGATCTCCTCCTCCGGCGTAAAGACGGCGTACTCGCAGCCGGCGATGTGCGCGGAACGCGGGCCGACGTCGACGACGTCGCTGTTGTTGATACGGACCATGGAACCGCCGGCGGTGCCGAGGATGCGCACGTCCAGAGAGTTGATGTAAGTGGGGTGGCCGCCGATGATGGCGTAGTCAACGCCGGGACGGCCGTTCTTGATGACGCCGATGTTCGTGGTGGTGCCGCCGACCTCGAAGTAGATGGCGTTCGAGGCGCGCAGATACATCAGCGAGCCCATGACGGAGGCCGCGGGGCCGGACATGGCGGTCAGGATGGGACGCTTGCGCATCTCGCTGATCTCCATAACGCCGCCGTCGCCGCGCATGATCATCAGGGGCACCGTGACGCCCGCGGCGCGCACGGAGCTCTCGGTGGCGTTGGCGGTGGCCATCATCTTGGGCAGGATGGCCGCGTTGATGGCCGCGGTGCGGGTGCGGCGGGTCAGGCCGTACAGCTTGGTGATGTCGGAGGCCATCGTGACGGGGATGCCCTTCTTCTCGGCGCGGTCGTGGATCATGGCCTCTTCCGTGCCGCTGTCGACGCCGAACGCCATGGAGGCGACGACGACTTCCGCGCCCTTGCCCTTCAGGCTTTCGATGGCGGCGTCGATGCTCTGGTCACTGAGGGCCTTTTTCTTGATGAACTCGTTGTGCACGGTGATCTTGCGGCCGACCTTCTCGTCCAGGATGATGTCCTTCAGGTTCAGCTGCGGTTTGGCCAGCCAGCCCTCGAGGCCGCCGCCGGCCACGCCGATGACGCCGACCTGCGCCACGTCGCCCTCGATGAAGGCGTTGGTGGCCTGCGTGGTGGAGTGCGCCACGAACACGACGTCTTCGGGGGCGATATTGTTCTCGCGCAGGCAGTTCTCAAAGCACTGCACAACGCCGGCCGCAACGCCCTGCTCGTGATCGTGGGTGGTTTTCACCTCGTTTTTGCCGATGATCTCGTGGGTCAGGTTGTCGATGGCGACGGCCTTGGTGTGGGTGCCGCCAACGTCAATGCCCATACGGACTTTTCTGTGCTCCGCCATGAATTTCTCCTCCAGTTTCTTCATTTTTGGGAACCCCGGCAGCCTCTTCGCCGCAAAAACAGCGAATACGGCCCCTATGAATATCCCCCTGCGTATTTACACCCCTCATTGTATATAAAAATTGTGAACAATTTATGAAGATTTGTAAAAAACGCCGGGGTTTCTTCCGTTTTTCTCACAAAGCGCCGCTGCCGCAAGCGGCAGCGGCGCTTTTGTCCGCGCAAGCCGATGAAAGTTACAAGCCGATTTCCGTTATCGGAGCGCTCAGATGAACCATTCCGCACCCAAACCGCTCATCGTGAACATCGTCAGGACGTACAGGACGGCGGAGATGATGTACGTGGTGGGGATGGACATCTTCAGATAGTCCTTCGATTCGACCTTCGTGTACGCAAGGCCCCAGGCCACCCAGCTCTGCGTGATGCACGAGCCGATGTTACCGGTGATGGTGGGGATGGCGAACACGCAGTACAGGAACGGCACCGAGAAGCTGGCCACGTTGCTGAGCACGCCCAGCGTGGCGGCGCCGCAGCCGACCAGCGTCAGCGGGCCGCGGAACAGGCCCAGGCACGCCAGCACCGCGAACGCGATGCACACGACGAGCTCGGTGCGGGGCATCACGGAGCCGAGGATGGCCTTGAAGTACGGGGAGGCCAGGTTCGCCACCTGGTTGAACATGGGCAGCGTCAGCAGGAAGCCGACCAGCGGCGCGGTGTCCACGACGCCGTCGTAGTACAGCTTGTTGACCAGCTGGCAGCTGGCCACGAAGCCGCCCTTCATCTTGCCGCACAGGAACAGCGCCAGGAAACCGGCGATGACAAAGCCGCCGATGACGGAGAAGTCCAGCGCGATCTTCAGCACGACGGGCACAATGGGCAGCACCAGCGTGTAGAAGGGCGCGTCCTTGACGGCGGCCTCAGCGGGCTGCGGCGTCTGCGCGGCCCAGGCGTGGCTGGTTTTCGCGCGCTTGAGGAAGAACGCGGCCAGCAGCGTGGTGAGCACCAGCGCGATGATCAGCGCCCACAGGCCCCAGCGCATGGTGTACCAGCCCAGCGTGAAGTCCGGCATTTCCTCGGTGGTGATGAAGAACGCGCGGTACTGCGCGAAGTTCACCGGATTGAGGTAGATGCCGGCCGCAACCGACTCCATGAACGTGAACAGCGCGATGGGCTTGGGGATGCCCAGGCTCATCAGGATGGGCAGCACGATAACGCCGATGGCGATGACGGGGCCCGCGCCGGTCATGGCGGTGAAAATAACGGACGTGACGATGTTCAAAAGCGCCATCGTGATGACCGGGCGGTCGCCGCCCAGCTCGACCGTTTTGCGGATGAGCGTGGCCGCGATGCCCGTCTCCATCAGCACGCGGCCGAACCAGGCGCCCCAGCACACGTTGACGAGCGTGGTGCCCCAGCCCTCCGGCGCGGACTGATAGATGCCGTTGAGCGTGGCGATCAGCCCGTCAAACCCGTCGAACTGCAAAACGGCGTTGTCCGCGATAAACGCGTCGCTGGCGCCCAGCGTGCCCAACAGCGGCAGCACCGTCCAGATGATGGTGATGACAAGGAAGCCGATCATCAGGTTGTGTCCCTTGATACAGTAGTATGCAAGGCCGAAGAATGTGAGAAGAAGCAGTACACCAATTACATATTCCACAGCAAAACCTCCTCAAAGTCAAAATCATTTTTATGCGCGGAAATCGGTGACGGTTTGGGGGCGCAGGTCCTCCTGCGCAAAGTAAGAGGGGAACAGATCCCGCAGGCGCTGCAAATCGCGCTCGAATTCGCCAAGGCTCTCGTGCACAAGGCGGCGGGCCGCGTCCTGGTCGTGGGCGGCCAGCGCGTCGAACAGCATCCGCTGGCCCACAAGATGGTACTCAAGGCCCATGCGCAGCGCGGGCGACTGGCGGTAATAGAACGTCTGCATGCGCAGGTACTGCACGCGTATGGCGTCCGGCAGCAAAAAGCGGTAGGCGTTCCACACGGCCGCGCGCCCGCAAAAGCGGTAGATGCGCGCGTTGTACGCCAGCTCGCAGCGCAGGAACGCCAGCGTGTCGTTCTTTTCAAAAAAAGCCTGCTGGCGGCGCAGCAGCTCGCGCAGCGCCTTTTCCAGCGCGCCGTCGCAGCGCGCCGCCGCCGTGCCGACCACGGCCGTCTCCAGCACGCGGCGCATAAACAGCAGCTGGCGCACGCGGTCCGCCGAAATGCGGGACACCGCGCTGCCGCGCTGCGGGAACACCTCCACAAGCCCCTCGTCCGACAGGCGCGCCAGCGCGTCGCGCACGGGCGTGCGGCTGACGCCGAAGCGCTGCGCCAGCGCATTTTCGCTCAAAGGCTCGCCGGGCTTGTAATCCGCCCCGAGGATCGCATCCCGCAGCCGGCGGTACAAATCCGCCCGCGCGGGGCTTCCCTGCCTGGCCGCTCTTTCCCCCTGCCTCATCAGCTTTGTCCTTCCTCCCTGGCCCGCACCGGCGCGCCTTGCGCGGCGCCGGGTACTGGCCGTGTTCTAAAAATATCATATTTTATTCACAAAATCAATAGCGTTTCCTGCGAAACTTATTGATTTTATCTAAAATCACATTTGCATATTGATTCTTTTTGGGATAGATGCTAACATACAAGTATGCAGTAAATCTGCGCGCCGCGCGCTGTGCGGCGCAGCCCAAAGAGAGGAGACCACGCCGTGAACGAGCCGTGGAGCGAGCGCCGGCCCGCCGCGCAGGACGCGCGGGAGTACGCGTACGAGGCGATCAAACAGAATATCCTCAGCATGTCCCTTGTCCCCGGCGACCAGCTCAGCGAAGCGGCGATGGCCGAGCGGCTGAACGTCAGCCGCACGCCCGTGCACGATGCCTTTGCGCGGCTTGTGCAGGAGGGCCTTGTGTACGCGCTGCCCCAGCGCGGCACCATCGTGGCCCCGCTGAGCGCCGAGCGCATCGAGCAGGGCGCGTTCATGCAGCTGCACCTGGGCCGCGCCGTGGCCGACCGGCTGGACCGCGCCGGCCTGCCCGAGGAGCTGATGTTCTTTTTGGAGAG
This sequence comes from Candidatus Ruthenibacterium merdigallinarum, assembly GCA_019113785.1. GTDB lineage: Bacteria > Bacillota > Clostridia > Oscillospirales > Ruminococcaceae > Ruthenibacterium > Ruthenibacterium merdigallinarum. The sequence continues at coordinate 43,215 of DXGT01000115.1, forward strand.
CAGCGTGAACCGGCAGTTCTACACGCTGGGCAGCGGCCGCTATGGCGCGCTGGACGAGATGGACGCGCAGTTCCACGCCGCTTTGTACGCCGCGTGCGGGCTGCCGCTGGTGTGGCGCTCGCTTTCGGTGGCGTGCGCCGACATCACGCGCATGATGGCCGTCACGCTGGACCCGGACGCCTGGCACGACCTTGTGTACGAGCACTCGGAGCTGGTGGGCGCGCTGCGCCGGCGCGACGACGAGGCGGCCGGCGCCATCCTGGAGCGGCATTTCGGCCACACGCTGGACTGGCTTGTCGCCGCCCGGATGCGCTTTCCCTCCTACTTCTCGCTGCCGGAGGGCATCCCCGCGCCGCCGGACGAAAAAAGCCTTGCGGCGGACGGCGCCGATCTATTAGAATAAAGAGGGACGCGCGCTTTTGCGCGCCTTTCGCGCGGGCGCGGCTTTGACCGCGCAGCCCGACGCGGCGCGCCTCTTTCCTGCGCGCGTCCTTACTTTTAATAGTCAGCATCTGTAAAAATCAGAGAAATCATCAGAAAGGTGGACACGCAATGAAGATCACAGTCATCGGCGCGGGCGCGATGGGCTCGCTGATCGGCGGGTACCTGTCGCGCGCGAACGAGGTCACGCTCATCGACACCACGCAGGACAAAGTGGACGCCATCAACGCGCACGGCCTTGTCATCCAGGAGACGGACGGCAGCGAGACGCACGTCGCCCCGCGCGCGGCCGTCTCCAGCGAGGGCCTTGCGCAGCAGGACCTTGTGATCCTGTTCGTCAAATCGCTGTTTTCGCGCGCGGCGCTCGATGCCAACCGGGCGCTGTTCGGGCCGGACACCTTCGTGCTGACGCTGCAAAACGGCGCGGGCCACGACGAGATCCTGCGCGAGTTCGTTTCGCCCGAGCGCATCGTCATCGGCACCACCCAGCACAACGCGGCCTTCCTTGCGCCGGGGCGCGTGCGCCACGGCGGCAGCGGCGTCACGTGCATCGGCGGCGTGTGCGGCAACGACGGCCTGCAGGCCGTCGCGGACGCCTTTGCGGCCGGCGGCCTCGCGTGCGAAGTGTCGGACAACGTGCAGAAGCTGATCTGGCACAAGCTGTTCACGAACGTGTCCGTCAGCGCGCTGACGGGCGTATTGCAGATGAAAATGGGCTACATGCTGGACGACGCGCACGGCTGGTGGCTGTGCGAGCGGCTCATTCGCGAGGCGGTGGCCGTGGCCAACGGCGACGGCATGGGCTTTGACGCCGAGGAAATCGTGGACGAGATCCGCCGGCTGCTGGTGACCTCGCACGAGGGCTACACCTCCATTTACGCCGATCTGCGCGACGGGCGGCGCACCGAGGTGGACACCATCAGCGGCGCGGTCGTCAGCGCTTCGCACCGCAACGGCGTGCCCGCGCCCAGCCACGAGTTCATCGTCCATCTGGTGCACGCCATGGAGGGCCGCGCCGCCTACGAGGGCTGACGGACGTATGTCTGCGGGCCGGCCGGCCCGCCTGTCATAGATTCACAACATCGAAAGGAGAAAACCCCTATGAACCCTGTTTACGAGCTGAACGGCCTGCGCGTCGTCGACCTGACCAAGCAGCTGGACCCGTCCACTGAGACGCGCCGCTGCCATCTGTACCGCTTCAACACGGGCGGCCCCATCCCCGACTTCCACACCATCATGGACCTGACCAGCCATCTGGGCACCCACGCCGAGTGCCCGTACCACCACGACGACAACTGGCCCAGCGTCGCCGAGCTGCCCCTCACCACGTTCGTGGGCCGCGGCATCTACGTCAGCTTCGACTTCAAAGAGCCCAACACCTACATCACGAAGGCCGATCTGGACCGTGCCTGCGGCGGCTGGATGAAGGAGGGCGACGTCGTCATCATCGACAGCCCCTACAAGCTGACGCCGTTCACGCCCGACACCAACACCGAAAAGGACAAACGCCTGTTCGTCAACGGCGAGACCGCCGAGTGGTTCCGCGACCACAAGGCCAAGGCCGTGGGCTTCGGCGACGGCGTGTCCATCGAGAACTGCAACGAGGACGTCAAGCCCTTCCATGACATCCTGCTGGCCGAGAACATCATCTTCCTGGAGGTTCTCAAAAACCTGGACCAGCTGCAAAAGCGCGTGTTCTTCATGAGCTACGCGCCGCTGCCCATCCTGGGGCTCGATTCCTGCCCGGTGCGCGCGTACGCCATCGAGGGCCTGAGCGAGTTCTCGGAGTAAGCCGCTCGCCGTGCCGCCTGCGCAATTGTGCGCAGGCGGCATATTTCCTTTGACAAATGCCCCTTAAAAGGCTATAATGAAAAAAGAATCTCACCATTTTATCTGTTTTT
>DXGT01000116.1 GCA_019113785.1 Candidatus Ruthenibacterium merdigallinarum
CCAATGCACCGCCCCACGGCGCACAAACCCGCACACGGCGAGCGAAGCGACGCCGTCCTCGCCGTGAAGCAGGCGGAAAACAATAGATGACTACGCAATTCAAAATCTTTCCTTGCCGCGCCAAAGGCACGGCCCCCGTCCGGTCAGGACGGGCAGCGCGGCAACCAGCATGCGCTTTCCGCCGCAAAGCCCGTGCAGCCTCCCGGAAAACGCCGCAAATCGCATCGTCCCAGCCGCGCCCGGCGGGCGCGGGCCCGCTCTCTGCGAGAGCGGGAAGGAAAATTGCAAACACCGCAAATTCCCCTATGGAAGGAAGAGCGGAGCCCCGCCATTTCCCGCATACTGCGGCGGTTTGCCGCAGCCCGTGCACTTTACACGCCGCGCGTCCCGTTCGCCATCGCACGCGCCGCGGCGCCAGCATAAAGCGCCGCAAATCGCATCGCACAGGTCGCGCCCTGCGGGCGCGGGCCCGCTCTCTGCGAGAGCGGGAAGGAAAATTGCAAACACCGCAATTTCCTCTGTTTCAGGAAGAACAGAGCGCCACCATTTCCCGCATACTGCGTCGGTTTGCCGCCCCCCCCTGCGCACGCACCGCAGCCCGCGCACTTTACGCGCCAGCGCCCTGCACTCATACGCGCTGCACGCCTGTGACGCCGCGCACTTTGCACAGGCGTGCCAGCGTCCCGCGCGTCTCACACACCCGCGCCACACGTCCCGTGAGCTTCGCCCACAGGCGCGCCGCACGTGAAGCCAAAGCTGCGCGCGCCTTGCGCAGGCGCGCGATCACCGGATTCCAGCGCCCGGCGCCGTCGACACCGCTCGCCAGCGCACGCCCCGCGGCCCGCGCACTTTACGCGCCAGCGTCCCGCGTGCCTCACACACCCGCGCCGCGCATCCCGTGGGCTTCGCCCACAGGCGCGCCGCGCGCAAAGCCAAAGCTGCGCCTTATCCCAGCTCCCCCGCGCTCACACGCGCTGCACACCTGTGACGCCGCGCACTTTACACGCCAGCGTCCCGCGCGCCTCACACACCCGCGCCGCGCGTCCCGTGAGCTTCGCCCAAAGGCGCGCCGCACGTGAAGCCAAAGCTGCACACACACCTTGCGCAGGCGCGCGATCACCGGGTTCCAGCGCCCGGCGCCGCCGATACCGCCCGCCAGCGCACGCCCCGCGCACCGCGCACTTTACACGCCAGCGTCCCGCGTGCCTCACACACCCGCGCCGCGCATCCCGTGGGCTTCGCCCACAGGCGCGCCGCGCACAAAGCCAAGGCCGCGCCTCACACAGGCGCGCCGCGCACAAAGCCAAAGCTGCGCCTTATCCCAGCTCCCCCGCGCTCACACGCGCTGCACGCTTGTGACGCCGCGCACTTTGCGCAGGCGCGCGATCACCGAATTCAGGTGCTCGGTGTTGTTGATGCCGATCGTCAGCGACACGGCCGCGCGGCCGTCGCGCAGCCGGCGCGCCGCCATCGAGTAGCACGGCAGGCGCATCTCGGCGATCAGCGTCGTCACGTCCATCATCAGCCCCTCGCGGTCGATGGCGGACAGCTCCAGCGAGGACTTGAAGCTCTCCTTCACGTCCTCGGCCCAGTGCGCGCGCACCCAGCGCGGCGCGTCCGGCCCCTCGAGGCCGGCTTTGGCGTTCGCGCAGTCGCGCTTGTGGATGGACACGCCGAACCCGCGCGTGACGAAGCCGACGATGGCGTCGCCCGGCAAAGGGTTGCAGCACTTGGCGAACTTGATCAGGCAGTTGTCCAGGCCCTCCACGATCACGCCCTCGCTGGCCTTCGAGTGGCGCACCGGCGTCTTGAGCTCCGGCATGGCCGCCGCGGGCTTTTCGAGCTTTGCGTACTCCTCCTTGATCTTGATCATCAGCCGCGACATCTGCAAGCCGCCGTAGCCCAGCGCCGCGTACATCTCCTCGGTGCTGTTCATGCGCTGGCGGCGGGCCATGTCGGCCATGAATTCGTCGTAGCGGTCGGCGGGGATGTTGATGAGGTTGCGCCGCAGCTCCTTCTCCAGCGCCGCCTTGCCCTCGGCGATGTTCTCCTCCTTGCGCTCCTTTTTGAACCAGTTGCGGATCTTGTTCTTCGCCTCGCTGGTGTGCACCAGGTTCAGCCAGTCGCGGCTGGGGCCCTTGTCCTTGGGGCCGGTGATGATCTCGATGATCTCGCCCGTCACCACCTTGTGGTCGATGGGCGTCATGCGGCCGTTCACCTTCGCGCCCACCATGCGGTTGCCCACGGCCGAGTGGATGGCGTAGGCGAAGTCGATGACGGTGGCGCCGGCGGGCAGGTTGATGACGTCGCCCTTGGGCGTGAACGCGAACACCTCCTCGGGCAGCAGCTCCGACTTGATGTCGCGCAAAATCTCGCTGGCGTCGTCCGACTCGCGCTGGCTCTCCAGCAGCTGGCGCACCCAGGCCATGCGGTCGTCCAGCTTATCCGCGGCCGTCACGCCCGCTTTGTACTTCCAGTGCGCGGCCACGCCGTACTCGGCGGTGTGGTCCATCTCCCAGGTGCGGATCTGCACCTCGAACGGGATGCCCTCGTGCCCGATCACCGTCGTGTGCAGCGACTGGTAGCCGTTGGGCTTGGGCGTGGAGATATAGTCCTTGAAGCGGCTGGGGATAGGGCGGTACATGTCGTGGATGACGCCCAGCGCGTTGTAGCACTCGCCCACGCTGTCCAGGATGATGCGCACGGCGTACACGTCGTAGATCTCGGCGAAATCGCGGTTCTGCATGTACATTTTTCGATAGATGCCGTACACGCTTTTCACGCGCCGCTTGATGGTGCACCGCGTCATGCCGTTCTCGGCCAGCCGCTCGCGGATCTTCTCCGCAATGCCCGCCACGAAGCTGTCGGCGTTCTCGTTGCGGTCGAGATAGCTTTTGATCTCGTCGTAGCCCACGGGGTCGAGGAAGTACAGGCTGCGGTCCTCCAGCTCCTCCTTGATGTTCGCCATGCCCAGCCGGTGCGCGATGGGCGCGTACACCTCCATCGTCTCCAGCGCCTTGTCGCGCCGCTTCTGCGGCGGCCAGCCGTCGCCGGTGCGCATGTTGTGCAGCCGGTCGCACAGCTTGATGAGCATCACGCGCACGTCGTGGCTCATCGCCAAAAGCATCTTGCGCAGGTTCTCGGCCTGCTGCTCCTCCACCGAGGAGAACTGGATGCGCGTCAGCTTCGTCACGCCGTCCACCAGCAGCGCCACGTCCGCGCCGAATTTCGCCTTCAGCGCGTCCAGCGCCACGCCCGTGTCCTCCACAACGTCGTGCAAAAGCGCCGCGATGATGCTGTCGGTGTCGAGGCCCAGCTCGGCCACCAGGCACGCCACCGCCACGGGATGGCTGATGTACAGCTCGCCCGACAGCCGCCGCTGGTCGCCGTGCGCCTGCTTTGCCATCTCGTAGGCAAGGCCGATCTTCTCCGTGTCGTACGGCCGGCCCGCGGCGCGCACCGTCGCCATCAGGTCGTCGTAGGTCTTTACGTTCTCCCTCTGTCTGATGTCCATCCTTTAACCCTCCTTCAGCGCGCGCAGCACCGGCGCGCCGGCCAGATCCTTCTTCTCCTCGCTCTTCACCGCGCGCAGCACCGGCGCGCCGTGTTCGTCCTGCACATGCTCCACAAGCCCCAGCTGCTCGAGCGCCGCCAGCGCCGTCAGCGTCCGGCCGGCGGCGGCCTCCCCCAGCCGGCAGAACAGCGGGCGCAAATCGCCCGCAGGCAGGCCCGCCGCGCGCTTTGCCAGCAGGCGGTACACGGCGGCCACGTCCTCGCGCTGCGGCCACAAAGCCGCGCGCTGGCGCTCTTCGCGCGGGGGCACGCCGCACAAAAGCGCCTCCACCTGCGCGGCCAGATGCGCGTGCTCCTCGCCCATACCGGCCGGGCGCATGTCGCACACCCGGGCCGACACGCTCGGCGCGCCCTTGCCCTCGTACACCGACAGGCTCAAGATCACATCCACCTTCTCGCCCGGCGCGTAGCACAGCTGCGCGGGCGTCATGCCGAACAGCGCCGCGTACAGGCCCGCGCCGTCCTGGCGCAGGCGCACGCGCGTGTGCCGCCCGCCCTCGCCCATCGGGTACGCGCCCTCCAGCACCGCCCCGCGCACGGCGAACAGCGGCGCGGGGCACCCCTCGCCGAACGGCTCCAGCGCGTCCAGCGCGGCCACCTCGTCCACGCGGATGTCCGCAAGGCGGATCTCGGCGTCCGCGCACAGCGGCGCGCGCTGCAAAAGCGGGTATTCGCGCGCGGCCCATTCGTTCAGGGCGCGGCGCAGCGCGGGCAGGTTCTCGCGCCGCACCGTCAGGCCCGCGGCCGCCGCGTGCCCGCCGAAGCCCTCCAGCACCGGCGCGGCCGCGGCCAGCGCGTCGTACAGGTGCAGGATGCCGCCGCTGCGGCCCGAGCCCTTGCACAGGCCCCCCTCGCCCTCGCTCACCACAATGGCGGGCTTGCCGAAGCGCTCGCACAGGCGCGCGGCCACAATGCCGATCACACCCGGGTGCCAGCCCTCGCCCCACACCACCAGGATGCGGTCGCGCGCGTAGGAGCTGTCGGCCTCGATGGCGCGCACCGCCTCGTCCAGAATGTCGCGCTCGGTCTGCTGGCGGGCGGCGTTCTGCGCGCACAGCCCCGCGGCCAGGCGCGCGGCCTCCTCCTCGTCCTCGCACAAAAGCAGGCGCAGCGCCGCCGTGGCGTCGTCCATGCGGCCCGCGGCGTTCATGCGCGGCGCAATGCCGAAGGCCACGTTCTCCGCCGTCACGGGTCGGCCCGCAAGGCCCGCCGCCTCGATCAGCGCCGCAAGGCCCGGCCGGTCGCTGTGCTCCAAAAGCGCCAGGCCCGCCTTCACGATGGCGCGGTTCTCGCCCGTCAGCGGCACCACGTCCGCCACGGTGCCGATGGCCGCCAGATCGCCGTAAAACGGCAAAAGATCCTCGCCCGCGGCGCCCTCCATCGCGCAGATCAGCTTGAAGGCGACGCCCGCGCCGCAAAGCCCCTGCGCGGCGCTGTCCGGCGCGTCCAGGCGCGGGTCCACCACGGCGGCCGCCTCCGGCAGCTCGTCGGGCGGCAGATGGTGGTCGGTCACCACCACGTCCATGCCCAGCTCCTTCGCGCGGCGCACGGCCGGCGCGGCCGCAATGCCGTTGTCCACGGTGATCACCAGCTGCACGCCCTTCTCGGCCAGCGCCTCCACCGCGCGCACCGACAGGCCGTAGCCGTCGGCCTCGCGGTTGGGCAGCTTGTAGTACACCTGCGCGCCCACGGCGTCCAGATAGGTGTACAAAAGCGCCGTCGCCGTCACGCCGTCCACGTCGTAGTCGCCGTACACGACGATGCGCTCGCCCCCGTCCACCGCGCGCAGGATGCGCCCGGCCGCCTCGCGCATGCCGTGCATGGCCATCGGGTCGCCCAGCGGCGCGCCCGGCCCCAGCTGGCGCTCGGCCTGCGCCGCGTCGCGGCAGCCGCGCGCCGCCAGCACGCGGCACAAAAGCGCCGGCAGCCCCAGCGCGGCCTGTAACCGGCGCACGGCCTCCTCGTCGACCGGTGTGATCTTCCACGGGCGGTATACCATTCGTTTCGTTCTCCTTCGTCCCGCCCGCGCCGCCGGGCGCCGGGCGTGTTTTTTTTGTGCGCCGCGCGCCGTAAAGGCGCGGGGCGCGTTGTTTCGTGCGCCGCGGGCGGCGCGGAATCTTTGTGCGCCCGCGCGCCGCAAAGGGCGCGGGATGCGCTGATTTGTGCGCCTGCGGAACATCCCCCGTCGCCCGAAGGGCAAGGCGGAAACCGCACCGCGGACAGCGCGGCATGTGCCTTTGCACTCCGCACGCCGTAAGGGGCGCAGGGCGCGCTGCAAGGGCGCGGGATGCGCTGATTTGTGCGCCCGCGTGCCGCAGAGGGCGCGGGACGCGTTGCTTTGCACGCCGCGGAACACCACCCGCCGCCCGAAGGGCAAGGCGGAAACCGCACCGCGGCAGAAAAAAGGATGTCACCGTATCGCGGCCAGCGCAGCGGGGCCGCCCGCCGCACAGGCGGAAAAAGCAGAACACACGCGATTGAAAATTCTTCCTTGCCGTCCCTTCCGGGGACGGCCCAGCGCCTTTGGCGCGTCACCCCGCGGCCAGCGAAGCGCCGCCGCCCGCCGCACAGGCGCCAAACCGCAACATGCGCGATTGAAAATCCTACCTTGCCGCACCTTTGGTGCGGCCCAGCGCCCCGCGGGCGCGTCACAAACGCTAAGCGATTCGCCGCGCGGCACGTTTTAATGCCGCTGCAAATCACGCCGCGCAAGACGCATTCTCGCGAATGCTGGCCCATCCCTGCCGGGATGGGAAGGAAAATCCCCCATCCTCGTAACGCGTAAAAAGAGCCCGCGAAAGCCGCATCCGTTTTCCGCTCTGCGGGCAGCCGCACCCCGCGGCCAGCGAAGCGCCGCCGCCCGCCGCACAAGCGGCCAAACCGGAACACACGCAATTGCAAATCCTTCCTTGCCGTCCCCGTCAGGGACGGCCCAGCGCCTTTGGCGCGTCACACCGCGGCCGACGAAGCGGAGCCGCAAAAGGCGGCAAAGCTTGCAACCTGCGGTTTTATGATCCTTCCTCGCCGTCCCCATCGGGGACGGCCCAGCGCGCCGTGCGCGCGTCACACCGCGGCAAGCGAAGCGGAGCCGCCCACCGCACAAGCGGCCAAACCGAAACTTGCATGATTGCAAATTCTACCTTGCCGTCCCCATCGGGGACGGCCCAGCGCGCCACGCGCGCGTCACAAACGCCAAACGATCCGCCGCGGGCGCGTCACAAGCGCCAGACGGTCCGCCGCACGCGGCCAACATTCGCCGCCGCTGCAAACCTCGCCGCGCGCAAGCGTTCTGCGCCGTCACGCATCCCCGTCCGGCGGCTGATCGGCGCGCAGCGCGCCGTCCGCAAGGCCGTCCTGCGCCATCACAGCCTCCATGGCCGCGATCTCGGCCGACACATCCACCGCCGCGTCCGACACCAGCTCATCCAGCAGCCGCGCGAAGGCCCGGCGGATCGGCCCCATCGCCCCGGCCACTTCCTGCGTGATCGACGCGGCCGATTCCGACAGTCCCGCATTCACGGCGGCGTCGTTGTACATCTTCAGCAGTTTTTGCACCGTGGGCAGGTAGTAGTTGCAAAAGCGCTGCACGTCCGCCGTGCGCGCGGGGTGCTCGGCCAGCCAGTCGAAGATGGCCGCCGCCGTGCGGCGCACCTCGGCGGCGTCGTCCTTCACGGGGCCTTCGGCCAGCTGCGCGGCCTCCGCGTCGAACGCCGCGAAGAATTCCTCGCCCTGCGCGGCCAGCTTGGCGGCCGCGTCGCTCCGCTCGCCCTTTTTGCGCTTTTGCTCCGGCTCCTCGCCCGCGGCGGCCTGTGCGGCGCGCGCCGCGTCCCGCGCGGCTGCCGACAGGTAGAACGCGCCCGCCTTGTTGTCGACGACGCCGCCCGGGAAATAACCGCGGCGCACCAGCTCGCGCAGCTCCCCGGTCACGGCCGTCTTGCCGCGTCCCGCCGCGCGCATCAGCTCCTCCAGCGGGCAGGTGTCGCGCCCGCCGATGGCCGCGCGGTACAGCCGGCAGCTGCGCACGCGCTCGGCCAGGCGGAACCCCGCGCGCGACACGGCGACCCCCAGCGCGCCCAGCACCGCGTACAGCCCCGCGTTGCCCAGCAGATACGGCCAGCCGCCCGGCACATGGATGAGGGCCGCGTGGTTGCTGATGCCCGACAGCAGGCACATCGCCATCACGGCCGTGAAGCCCGCGCCCGCGACGCCCGCCGCAATGCCCGCGGCCAGCCGCCCCGACAGCCCGTCCGACGCCTTTTGCGCCGGCGCGCTTTGCACGGGCATCGTCACGCGCGCGCCGCTGTCGGTAAAGCTGCGCCGGCGCGGCGTGCCCTCCGCCCGTTTTTTGATCTCGGGAAAGATCACGGTGAAAAATACGATGAGAAACAGGACCTCCACCGCTCTTTCCTCCTTTCCTCGAAGCTGAATGTTGACGCCCGCAGACGCGCCGCCCGTATGGGCTGGGATGCAAGCCCACGCGCCTCGCGCAAAGCGCGGCGGATGCGTTTCGTTTGGAAAATACAATGAATCTACGCGCCCCCTGCTCGGCGCGGCACACGCTCGCCAGTGATCTCCCGCTCCATTTGTTTATTTCTACCCACGCACCCGTTGCGGGGCGCGACGAGCTGGAGGGGGCTGGTCACATCAGTATCCCAATTTCTACCCACGCACCCCTTACGAGGCGCGATGCACGCTTCCAGGCGTCGTTCTACGACACCAGCGAATTTCTACCCACGCGCCCGTTCGGAGAATTTTTTATTGCAGCGACGCCAGCAGCGATGACAGCCATGCGGGCCGGTATTGGCCGACCGGAAGCAGCTCGCCGTTGCGGTACTGGGCCACCAGGACAAACCCGTTGTCGTTATCGAAGAATTTGGCTTCGTCGCAATAGGGCAGCACGGCGGCCACATCGGCAAAGCGGCGGGCAAAGCGGCGCTCGACGTCATGGGCGGGGATGTCGTGACCGCCCCTTTCCACGCGGTTTTTGATGCGCCGGAGGCTTTCGTCAAGGGTATCGAGGCCCACATAATACAGCCGGATGTAGTAACCGGCCTCCTTGGCGCGGCGGGCGAGACGCTTGGGATAGCCGCCCGAGAGCGTGGTCTCCTGCGTCAGGTTCACGCCGTCGGCCAGCGCGCGCTCAATGCGCTCCACGGCGCGCTTACCGCCCTCGTATTCATCGCCGCCCAGCTCGGCGGTGATCTTGTCCGGGTCGACCACGACGCCCAGGTCTGTGCGCTCGGCGCGCAGCGAACCGGTCAGGCTGCTTTTCCCCGCGCCGTTCACACCGGCGATAATGGTGTAGATTTTCATTGGACGATCCTCGCTTCCCTGGATTTTCGCGCGCCTCTTACGAGGCGCGGCGGATGCGTTTCGCTTGGAAAATGCAATGGATTCGCGCGCCCCTTGCGGGATGCGACCAAAACTCAGCGCTTCCCGCGCACACGCGCGCGATTTCTACCCACACGCCCCCTTGCGGGGCGCGACGAACTCTCCGGTTATGAGCCAGACGTTCTGCCTTTCTATCCACGCGCCCCTTACAGGGCGCGACTCGTGCCGTATGCATGACTGCCGCCAAAAGTCAATTTCTACCCACGCGCCCCTTGCGGGCGCGACTTGCCCCAACTCTTTGGGTACGGAGGCTGGACTCATTTCTACCCACGCCCCCCTTGCGGGGCGCGACTGTTGCGATGGGCTATGACTGTGTGACGGTTGAATTTCTGCTCGCGCGCCCCTTGCGGGGCGCGACCTGATCGCGCAAAAGGCGGAAGGCGGGCCACTGATCATTTCTACCCACGCGCCCTGCCGGGAAGCAAGATTTTGCGGCCTTTCTTCCGCCTTTGCCGGGCCTGCGCCCCCTGCGCCGGGGAGCGCCGCAAGGGCAGCCAAGCCGGAACATGCGCAATCGAAAATCCTTCCTCGCCGTCCCCACCGGGGACGGCCCAGCGCGCCATGCACGCGTCGCCCCGCGGCCAGCGAAGCGGAGCCGCACGCCGCACAAGCGGCCAAATCAGAGCACGAGCGATTGGAAATCCTTCCTCGCCGTCCCCACCGGGGACGGCCCAGCGCGCCGTGCGCGCGTCACAAGCGCCGGGCAATTCGCCGCGCGCGGCACGCTTTGACGCCGCGGCAAACCGCACCGCGCAGGACGCATTCTAACGAATGCCGGCCCGTCCTTGCGGGACGGGAAGGAAAATTTCCCCTCCGCATAAAAGGGAACCGCGAAAACCGCATCCGTTTCCGATCTGCGTGCGACCGCACCCTGCGGCCAGCGCAGCGGAGCCGCATACCGAAAAACCGGCAAAAGCGCTAAATCCGCAGTTTTGCAATCTTCCTTGCCGTCCCCAGCCGGGGACGGCCCAGCGCGCCATGCGCGCGTCACAAGCGCCAGACAATCTGCCGCCCGCCGCCCTCGTCACCGCAGCCCGTCCATCAGGCCGTCGCCGCGCAAACCGTCCTGCGTCAGCACGGTCTCCATGGCCGCGATCTCGGCCGACACATCCATCGCCGTGTCCTGCAAAAGGCCGTCGCGCAGGCGGCCGAAGGCCTCGTTCACCGTGTCCAGCAGGCCGGCCACATCACGGCGGATCTGCGACGCCGCATCGCCCTCCTGCGCACCCACCTCGTTGTATGTGCGCAGCAGCTTCAGCGCCGTGGGCAGGTAGTAGCCCGTGAAGCGCTTCACGGCCGCCTCGTCCTGCGGATGCGCGCGCAGCCACTCAATCAGCGCGCGCGTCTGCGCGGCCATGCGCTGTACGCGCTCGTCCATCTGGGCGTCCGCCAGCTTCGCCCTCTCGGCGGCAAGGCCGTCGAGGAACTGTTCCAGCGCGCGCTGCGCGCCCGCGGGCGCGCCGTCCCCCTGCGCCTCTCCCCCGCCGGCCGGCGCGGCCTGTTCCTCGCGCTCGGCCGCCGTCTCGCGCCTTGCCTCGCACGCCGCCAGGTACGCGCCGTACGCCGCGCGCGAGGTGAACAGCCGGCTCTTGTCCGGCGCGAGGTACATCTCTTCAAACGCGCCCTCGCTGGCCATGCGGCCCACCTCGCGGGCCGTGGCCGGCACGCTGCGGTTCACCGCGGCGGCCAGTTCCTCCATGCGGCAGCTGCTGCGCCCGTCCAGCGCCCGGTGGTACGCCGCCAGCCGCCCCGCGGCGTAGCTGCGCCACTGGCAGATGGCCGCCGGGATGGCGAACGCCGCCGCCAGCACCAGCAGCGTCGCGTCCGGCGCGCCGCTCTCGACGAAGTCCATCGCGGCGATGGCCAAAAACACGAACGACGTGATGCCCAGGCCCAGCGCCGTGCCCTTGAGGGCCTCGTAGCGCTCGCGCAGCTTCTTCAGCCGCTTGGCGCGCCGCTTCTCCGCGCGCTGGGGCGCCGTGCTCTCGCGCACGGCCTGCCCCGCGGCGTCCAGGCCCGTGCGCAGCCCGCGCGCAGCGGCCTGTCCCGCGCTTTTCAGCGCCGGCCCGATGTTTTCCGACACGCTGTCCGCCAGCCCGCGCAGGCTCTTGCCCAACGCCTCCAGCTCGCGCTCCCAGTCCTGCCGGCCATCGGGCCGGCCCCCGTTTCCGTCCATTTTCCTGCCCCCCTTTTCGCGGCCCGCTCGGCCGCGTCCCTGCGGCCAGCGAAGCGCCGCCGCACACCGCACAAGCGGCTAAATCAGAACACGCGCGATTGAAAATTCTTCCTCGCCGTCCCCACCGGGGACGGCCCAGCGCCCCGCGGGCGCGTCACAGACGTCAAACGATCCGCCGCGCGCAGCATATTTTGTCGCCGCGGCAAACCGCACCGCGCAACACGCATTCCAGCGAATACCGGCCCATCCCTGCCGGGATGGGAAGGAAAATCCCCCATCCGCGTAACGCGTAAAAAGGAACCTCGAAAACCGTATCCGTCTCCCACTCTGCGCGCGGCCGCATCCCGCGGTCAGCGCCGCGCCGAAACGCGCGGGCCGGACGGTCGCGCGAAACGCTGCGTCGAAACTCGACGGCCGGCGCAGCGGAGCCGCGCGCCGCAAAGCGGCTAAATCAGAACTTGCGCAATATACGCAATTGGAAAACCTTCCTTGCCGCACCTTTGGTGCGGCCCAGCGCGCCACGCGCGCGTCATAAGCACCAAACGCTCTATTGCGCGCGGTATGCTTTGACACCGCTGCAAACCGCATCTCGCCAAACGCGCTCTTGCGAGCGCCGGCCCATCCCTGCCGGGATGGGAAGGAAAAATTCCCCTCCGCATAAAAAGCGATCTCGGAAACCTCCTCCGTTTTTCGCTCTGCGTACGTCCCGCGCCTCACTCCGGCGCGTACTGCGCGGCGATCTTGCGCGCGCAGCGCACGCCGTCCACCGCGGCGGACATGATGCCCCCCGCGTAGCCCGCGCCCTCGCCGCACGGGTACAGCCCGCGCAGCTGCACGCTCTGCAAGTCCTCCCCGCGCGCGAGGCGCACCGGGCTGGACGTGCGCGTTTCAAGGCCCGTCAGCACCGTGTCCGGCGCCGTGTAGCCCGGCAGCTTGCGCCCGAAATCGGCCAGGCCCGCGCGCAGCGCGCCCGCGAGCTGCGGCCCCAGAAGCGCGCCGAGGTCGGCCGCGCGCACGCCGCGCGGATAGGTGGGCGACACGCGCCCGAGCGCCAGCGCGCCGTCCCCCGCAAGGAAGCTGCCCAGCGTCTCGGCCGGCGCGGCGTACCCGCCGCCCCCGGCCGCGAAGGCCCGGCGCTCGAGCGTCCGCTGGAACTCGATGGCCCGCAGCGCGTCGCCGCCGAAATCCTGCGGGCCCACGCCCACCACCACGGCCGCGTTGGCGTTCGCGCCGTCGCGCGCGTGCAGGCTCATGCCGTTCGTCACGCAGCCGCCGGCCTCGCTGGCCGCGGCCACCACCTGCCCGCCCGGGCACATGCAGAACGTGTACACGCCCCGCCCGCCCACGTGGCTCGACAGCTGGTACTCCCCCTTGGGCAGCGCCGGGTGCCCGGCGGCCTCGTGGTACAGCCCGCGGTCGATGTCGCTTTGCAGATGCTCGGCGCGAAAGCCCACGCTGAACGGCTTTGCCGCCAGCGCAAGGCCCATGCCGTGCAGCATGAGGAACGTGTCGCGCGCCGAGTGGCCCACGGCCAGCACCAGCTCTTCGCACGGGATGACCCCCGCCTGCGTGCGCGCGCCGCACACGCGGCCCGCGCGCGTCTCGACGCCCGTCAGCTGCGCGCCGAAATGCACGCTGCCGCCCAGCGCCTCGATCTCGCCGCGCACCGAGCGGATCACCCCGCGCAGCAGGTCGGTGCCGATGTGCGGCTTTTGCCGCCAGGCGATCTCGGCCGGCGCGCCGTGGTCCAGCAGCGTCTGCGTCACAAAGGCGCACAGCGGGTCGCGGATGCGGGTGGTCAGCTTGCCGTCCGAAAACGTGCCCGCGCCGCCCTCGCCGAACTGGATGTTCGCGTTTTCGTCCAGCTCGCCCGTGCGCGCAAAGCGCTCCACGGCGGCCTGCCGCTGCTTCAGCGCCTTCCCGCGCTCCAGCACCACGGGGCGCAGCCCCGCGCGCGCCAGCACCAGCGCCGCAAACAGCCCCGCGGGCCCAAGGCCCACCACCACGGGCGGGTGCGCGCATTTCTGCGTCCCGCGCGGGAGGGTGAAATCGTGCTCGGCTGCCAGCGCCGCGCCCGGCTTTTGGGCGGCGGCGCGCTCGGCCTCTTCGCTGTCCAGCGCCAGGGCCACCGCGTACACCAGCTTGGGCGGGCGGCGGCGCGCGTCCACCGACACGCGCGCGATGTGCGCCCAACGCACCCCGTGCGCGCGCACGCCCAGCGCGCGCATCGCCGCGGCCTTCGCCGCCTCCTCGCCCGCCTCCAGCGGCAGGCGGATGCCGCTCACCACGATCATTGTGCGCTCTCCGCGATGCACAGCACGCTGTACGAGCCCGTCGCAAACACGCTGTCGGCGCCGGGCGCCAGAATGGTCACCGGCACGCGCACCTGCCCGCTCTGGGGCTGGATGCCCGTCAGGTCCACCTGCGCCACCAGGCTGGCGGGGTTCAGCTCCTCCAGCTCGGCGCGCTCGCCCACCAGCTGCACCCCGTTGATCTCGGTGCTCGTCACGGTCACGCGCACATTGCGCGGCGTGTTGATGGGGCTGATGTTCGACACCGTCACGGTGCGCGTGTCGAAGTCGGTCGTGTTGAAGCGCACCTCCACGGTCTGCACGTTGTCCACGTTGATCAGGCCCTCGGGCATCTGCACGGTCAGCTGCTGCGCGCTGCCCAGTTCGAACTTGCTCAGGTCGGCGTAGCCCGCGCTGATCTCGGTCACCTGGTCCACCACGTCGGCCGCGCCCGCAATGCGGATGGTGTCGCGGCTCAGCGAGGCGTGCAGCTGCTCGGTGTCGTAGCCGGACGGCACGCCCGTGTACTCGATGCGCAGCGGCACCTCTTTGGTCTTGTAGATGTTCACGCTCACTTCCACCTGCTCGACGTCGGCGCTGAGCTGCGTGGCATCCAGCGCCTCGCCGTTCGCATCCAGGTACGTCAGCGGCGCCATCGCCAGAAGCGACTCGGTGTACTGCCGGTCGGCCAAAACGGGCTGCGCCACCACGCGCTCGATGCGCTCCACCTCCGAGGTCGGGCCGCTGACGGTCACGCTCGCGGGCGAGACGGACGGCGCGTCGACGTAGTATTCCGCCGGCGTCTCCAGGCCGGAGATGTCCACCTCGATGGGCACAGTGCGGCTCGAGACCTCCTCAAACGTCACCTCCACGGTGTCGGGCGTGACGGACAGGATGTTCACGTTCGACGAGATGCCGCTGGCCGTGTCCAGCCGCGCCTCCAGGCGCAGCGTGTACGTGCCCGCGCCCGTCACGGTGGAGTAGTTGGGATAGACGATGAAATCGCCCGCGTTGAGCTGGCTGATGAGGCTGCCGTCGCCGTTGACGCGCAGCGTCACGGTGCGCTCGGGCGTCTCGACGACGTCCAGCCCCTGCAGCGAGTAGCTGCCGGTGCCGTAGTCCCAGTTCACGCGCACGCCGCGGATGTCCACATCCGTGTTCGGCTGCAGCGTCACCACCACCATCCACAGCGCCACCGCCGCCAGCAGGCTGAAGACGATGCTGAAGCGCCGGTTGGCAAACAGGCGTTCAAAACGCCCCTCGTGGGCCTCGCCCTCCACCTTGGGGGCCTTGTCATTCGGTTTTTTGCTGCTCGGTGTCATGCTTTTTCCTCCAGAAGGGCTGTTTTTTCGGTTCGGCCTCGGGCGGCACCACGTCGCCCTCCAGCATCGTGAACAGGTTCTGCCGGTCCAGACGGCGGATCAGCACGCCGTTTTTCGCCAGCGAGATGATGCCCGTCTCCTCGCTCACCACCACGACCACCGCGTCCGAGTTCTCGCTCATGCCCAGCGCGGCGCGGTGGCGCGTGCCCATGTCCTTGCCGATCTCCAGATTGTCCGACAGCGGCAAAAAGCACCCCGCGGCTTCCACACGCCCGTCGCGGATGACGACGGCGCCGTCGTGCAAGGGCGTGCCCACATAGAAGATGGTCTCCAGCAGCTCGGGCGTCACGTCGGAGTTGATCAGCGTGCCGGTTTTGATGATCTCGCTCAAATTCGTCTGGCGCTCCAGCACGATCAGCGCGCCCGTGCTCGTCTCGCTCAGGCGCTCGGCGGCGTCGCACACGGCCACGGCCGCCGTCTGCCATGCGGCGCGCAGGTCGGACGAGGGCTTTTTCGAGCGGAACAGCTGGATGCCCATGATGTTCGCACGGCCCACCTGCTCCAGCGCGCGGCGCAGCTCCGGCTGGAACACCACCACCAGCGCCACAAGGCCGAAGCTCATGATGCCGTTGATGATCCACTCCAGCGTGCGCAGCTCCAGCAGCATCGCCGCCAGCCACGCGGCCATCAGCACCAGGATGCCCTTGGCCAGCTGCGCGGTGCGCGTCTGGCGCACCAGGCGGATGGCCTCGTAGATGATGAAGGCCACCACCAGGATGTCCAGGATGTCGAACGGCGGGTTGAAATTGATCCTCAGATTGTTCAGAAAAGCAGACAAGGTGCGTCTCCTCCGTTCCCGGCGCCGGCGCGCCGTGATTTGTCCGTTGTAAAGCCCCGCCGCGCGCCGGACAAAGCGCAGGGCCCGGCGGGATGACCGCGCCGCAAGGCGCGCAGAACCAGATGGATGCCGCGCAGGAAAGCGCGAAAGGAAGGAATGCGGCCAGGCGCCGAAAAGCGCGAGGCGGAAGGCCGGCGAAACGCCGAAAGCGCGAGGCGAATGACTGCGACGAAGCGCCGCGCCGAAGTCCGCGGCCAGCGAAGCGAGGCCGCGAAAAGCGCAGGCCGGACGGCCATGCGAAGCGCCGCACCGAAAGGCGCGAGGCGAACGACTGCGGCCAGCGAAGCGGAGCCGCGCGCCGCAAAGGCGTGAGGTGAACGACTGCGGCCAGCGAAGCGGAGCCGCGCGCCGCAAAGGCGGCGAAGTTCGCAATCAGCGATTTGCAAATCCTTCCTTGCCGCGCCTTTGGCGCGGCCCAGCGCGCCATGCGCGCGTCACAGCGCGGCCAGCGAAGCGAAGCCGCGAAAAGCGTAGGCCAGACGGCCATGCGAAACGCCGCGCCGAAAGGCGCGAGGCGAATGACTGCGGCCAGCGAAGCGAGGCCGCGCGCCGCAAAGACGCCAAATCAGAAGATGCGCAATTGCAAATCCTTCCTTGCCGTCCCCAGCCGGGGACGGCCCTGCGCGCCGTGCGCGCGTCGCAAGCGCCAAACGGTTCGCCGTGCGCTGCCAACGTTCGGCACCGCAGCCAATCCCGCCGCGCAAGACGCATTCTAACGAACGCCGGCCCATCCCTGCCGGGATGG
>DXGT01000117.1 GCA_019113785.1 Candidatus Ruthenibacterium merdigallinarum
TGGTCGTGTCCGCGGCCGACGGCCCCATGCCCCAGACCCGTGACCACATCCTGCTCTCCCGTCAGGTGGGCGTGCCCTATATCGTCGTGTTCATGAACAAGGTCGACCAGGTCGACGATCCCGAGCTGCTCGACCTCGTCGAGATGGAGATCCGCGACCTGCTGAACGAGTACAGCTTCCCGGGCGACGACACCCCCATCATCAAGGGTTCCGCTCTGGCCGCGCTGGAGTCCTCTTCCACGGACATCAACGCCCCCGAGTACAAGTGCATCCTCGAGCTGATGGACGCTGTCGACGAGTATATCCCCACCCCGGAGCGCGACGACGCCAAGCCCTTCCTGATGCCCGTTGAGGACGTCTTCACCATCACCGGCCGCGGCACCGTGGCTACCGGCCGTGTCGAGCGCGGCATGGTCAAGGTTGGCGAAGAGGTTGAGATCGTCGGCCTGCAGGACGAGAAGAAGAAGACCACCGTTACCGGCCTTGAGATGTTCCGCAAAGTGCTGGACTTCGCCGAGGCTGGCGACAACATCGGCGCGCTGCTGCGCGGCGTGAACCGTGACGAGATCGAGCGCGGCCAGGTTCTGTCCAAGCCCGGTTCCATCCACCCCCACACCAAGTTCCAGGGCCAGGTTTACGTCCTGAAAAAGGATGAGGGCGGCCGTCACACCCCGTTCTTCAACAACTATCGTCCGCAGTTCTACTTCCGTACCACGGACGTGACCGGCGTCATCACGCTGCCGGAAGGCGTTGAGATGTGCATGCCCGGCGACAACGTCACTATGGACGTTGAGCTGATCACCCCGATCGCTATCGAGGAAGGCCTGCGCTTCGCCATCCGCGAGGGCGGCCGCACGGTTGGCTCCGGCGTTGTCAGCAAGATCAACGCCTGAGTTTTACCGCATACAAAACACTGAAAAAGGCGCCTGCTTTGTGCAGGCGCCTTTTTTGCGTCCCTTTTTGACGGGAAAAAGTCTTGACAAAGTGGAGCAATTGGGTATAATAAAAAGCAGAGACACCCACACCCCCAGGGGGTGTACACGAGGAGGGGAACAATGGTCAAGACAAAATATGATGTGACGGGCATGACGTGCTCGGCGTGCAGCGCCCATGTGGAAAAGGCGGTGCGCAAGGTGGAGGGCGTCGTGAACGTCACGGTGAACCTGCTGACGAACAGCATGGTGGTGGAGAGCGAAGTGCCCATCCCCGAGCAGCGCATCGTCGACGCGGTGGTGCAGGCGGGCTACGGGGCCTGCCCGATGGAAAAGCCGGGAGAAAAGGCTGCGGCCGCCGGCGCAAAGCCCGCCGCGCGCCGCGAAAATCCCGCGGTGCAGCAAATGCGCGAGATGAAGCACAGGCTCGTCGTCTCGTTCGCCTTTTTGCTCCCGCTGATGTATGTTTCCATGGGCAGCATGTTCGGCCTGCCGCTGCCGGGTTTTCTCACCGGGCATGAAAACGCCGTGGCCTTCGGCCTTGTGCAGTTCCTTTTGGCGCTGCCGGTGGCCTACGTCAACCGCAAATACTATCAGGTGGGCTTCAAGACGCTGTTCCATGCCAGCCCCAATATGGACAGCCTCATCGCCATCGGCTCTACGGCAGCGTTCGTGTACGGCCTGTTCGCCATCATGCGCATCGGCCACGGGTTGGGCGTGGGCGATATGGCGCTGGTGGAGCGCTACCACATGGACCTGTACTTCGAGTCGGCCGTGATGATCCTTGCGCTGATCACGCTGGGTAAATATCTGGAGGCGAAGAGCAAGGGCAAGACGAGCGAGGCCATTGAAAAGCTGATGGACCTTGCGCCCAAAACGGCGAATGTCGTGCGCGGCGGCGCAGAGGTCACCGTGCCTGTGGAGGACGTGCAAAAGGGCGATTTGCTGGTGGTGCGCCCCGGCCAGAGCGTGCCGGTGGACGGCGTCATCGAAGAGGGGACGTCCAGCCTCGACGAGTCCGCCATCACGGGCGAGAGCATCCCAGTGGAAAAGGGTCCGGGCGATACGGTGATCGCCGCGACGGTGAACCGCGCGGGCTCGTTCCGGTTCCGCGCCACCAAGGTGGGGGAGGACACCACCCTCGCGCAGATCATCCGCCTGGTCGAGGACGCCAGCGCCAGCAAGGCGCCCATCGCCAAGCTGGCGGACAAGATCGCCGGCGTGTTCGTGCCCATCGTCATCGCCATCGCGCTCGTCGCGTGCGGCGTGTGGCTGGCGCTGGGCCAGACGCCGGAGTTCGCCATCTCCATCGGCATTTCGGTGCTGGTGATCTCGTGCCCGTGCGCGCTGGGCCTTGCCACGCCGGTGGCCATCATGGTGGGCACGGGCAAAGGGGCCGAGAACGGCATCCTGATCAAATCGGGCGACGCGCTGCAGGCGGCGCACAACATCACCAGCGTGGTGCTGGATAAAACCGGCACCATTACGCAGGGCAAGCCCGTTGTGACGGACGTCCGCCCGCAGGCGGGCTGCACGCAGCGCGAGCTGCTGTGCGCGGCCGCCGCGCTGGAGCACTCCAGCGAGCACCCGCTGGCGCAGGCCGTCATGGCCCGGGCCGGGCAGGAGGGCGTTGCGCCCGCGCCGGTGGAGGATTTCAAGGCGCTGTTCGGCAAGGGCGTGCAGGCCCGGTACAACGGCGCGATGTGGTACGCGGGCAACGAGACGCTGATGGAGGAGATCGGCGCGCCGGTCTCGCCGCAGCTGCGCGCGGAGCTGGACACGCTGGCCGGCGAGGGGAAAACGCCGCTGCTGTTCGCGCACGACAGGACGGTGGCGGGTGTCATCGCCGTGGCCGACACGGTGAAGCCCACCAGCGCCGAAGCCGTGCGGGAGCTGCGTGATATGGGCATCGACGTGACGATGCTCACGGGCGACAATGCGCGCACGGCCGCCGCCATCCAGCGGCAGACGGGCATCCCGCACGTCATTGCCGGCGTGCTGCCGCAGGAGAAGGAGCAGCACGTCGCCCGCCTGAAGGAGGGCGGGCAGGTGGTCGCAATGGTGGGCGACGGCATCAACGACGCGCCGGCGCTGGCGCGCGCGGACGTC
>DXGT01000118.1 GCA_019113785.1 Candidatus Ruthenibacterium merdigallinarum
CGCCGTGACAATGTTTTTAGCATGTATGTGAAGCCTTTTGCGCGCCTAGCTCGTATCGATGTACAAAGGCCGGCGAAGCGCAAAAGCGCCGCCGGCCGGGAAAGGAGAAAATACGATGAAGCTGTTTTTAAAATTACTCGCCGTTTTTACCGCTGCTGCCGCCGCGCTGCTGTTCCTCTCGGCGCGCGAATCCGGGTGCGGGCGTTTTCCCATCGGCCGCGGACGGGGCGAATGAAGCGATGAAGACCCGTGTGAAAAAACGCGGCGCCGCGCTTTGGTGCAAACGCGCCGCGGCGCTGGTTTTGGCGCTGCTCGTCATCGCGGGCCTTGCGCTGGCCGCCTGCGGCTTTCGGGAATACAAAGACGCGCTGGCGCGCGCGCCGCTTTCCGAAAAGGTGGAGGAGATCCGCTCCGGCGCGGATTATACGCCGCTCGACCAGCTGCCGCCCTTATATCTCGACTCAGTCGTCGCCGCGGAGGACAAGCGCTTTTGGACGCACGGCGGCGTCGATCTCATCGCGCTGGGGCGCGCATTGGCGGCGGACGTCGCCGCGCTGGAGTTTGCGCAGGGCGGCAGCACCATCACGCAGCAGCTGGCGAAAAACCTGTATTTCTCCAGCGAAAAAAGCCTTGTGCGCAAAGTCGCTGAGGCCATGATGGCGCTGCACATCGAGCAGGCGCTCGATAAGCGCGCCATTTTGGAGCTGTATGTCAACTCCATCTATTTCGGCGACGGCTGCTACGGCATCCGCGCCGCGAGCCTTGGGTACTACGGCGTCGAGCCGCGGCAGCTGAACGCCGCGCAGTGCACGATGCTGGCGGGCCTGCCGAACGCGCCCTCGGTCTATTCGCTCGGCGGCGACGCCGCGCAAAAAAGGCAGGAATATGTGGTGCGCCAGCTGGTGCGCGGCGGCTACGTCACCGAGGACGAAGCCGAAGCCATCCTCGCCCAGGCGGAATGAAAACGGCGCGCGGCCGGGGCAAGTTCCCCGCGGCCGCGCGCCGCCGTTTCATTTGTGGTATTTTGTGCCGGCGTTGATGGAAAACGCCCGGTACAATTGTTCCAGCAGCATCACGCGCGCCAGCTGGTGCGGGAACGTCATGCGGCTCATGGAGAGCTTTTTGTCGGCGCGGCGCTTGACCTCGTCGCTCAATCCGTGGGAAGAACCGATGACAAACGCGACGCACCCCTGCCCGGCCAGCGCCCGTGCGGCAAGGTATTCGGCGAGGTCCTCGCTGGAAAAAAGCGCGCCCTCGATGCAAAGCGCCGCGAGCGCCGCGCCTTTGGGCACGGCCGCGAGGATGGCCTTCCCCTCTTTTTCCAAGGCTTTCGCCACAGCGGCCGGCGATGCGCTTTTTTCGGAAATCGGTTCCTCCGGCAGTTCGGTCACTTCCAGCCGGCACCACGCGCCCAGGCGCTTTTGGTACTCGGCCGCGGCCTGCCGGAAATACGCCGCGTTCAGCTTGCCCACGGCGATCAGTTTGATCTGCTGCACGCAGGGTCACCTCCTCACACAGTCAGCCATTCGTCCGCCGCATGGCGGCTGGCGGCGCGCAGCACCGCCGTCTGCGAGGGCGCGACGCCCGCTTCTTCCAGCGCCAGCCGCGCGCTGCCCAGCGCGAGCGCCGGCTCGTTGTTCTCCTGGCTGAGATGGCACAATACGAATTTTTCGCATCCGTTCTGCGCAAGGCGCGCTACGGTCTGCGCGCAGTCGTCGTTGCACAGGTGCCCGCGAGAGGAATCGATGCGGTATTTGAGATAGGCGGGATACGGGCCCTGCATCAGCATGTACCGGTCGTAATTCGATTCGAGCGCCACCACGTCCGCGCAGTAGAGGTTCGCCATCACCTCGTCGGACACATAGCCAAGGTCGGTCGCGATGGCAAGCGTGCCCCCCGCGGGGGCCGTGACGCGATAGCCGCAGCAGGCGGCGGAGTCGTGACTGGTGGCAAAGCTCTCGACCTGAAAGCCCGCAATGTCCAGCGCGCGTCCGTCCGCGTCCTCCAATTGCGCGCCCGGCGGCACAAGGCCGTGCCCGGCCAGATAATCCAGCGAGGCGGCGCAGCCGTACACCGGCACGTTCCACTTTTTCAGGAACACGCGCAGGCCCGCCACATGGTCGGCGTGTTCATGCGTCAGCAATATGCCGGCCAGCCCAGACGGCGCAAGGCCGAGCGCTTGCAGCGCCGCCGCCGTCTGCCGGCAGCTTTTGCCCATGTCGATCAGCAGGAATCGGCCGGCTTCCTCCAGAACGGCGCAGTTGCCGGACGAGCCGGAATACAAAGTGGTAAAGCGTGCCATAGCGTTCCTTTCGCAAAAGAAGGGAAGGCCGCGCGGCCTCCCCTTTCGTGGTTTGTTTACAGCGCTTGACGGTAAACCGTATCCGGCTTTACGATGCGCTTGATGTCGGCGCCAAGGCCGCGCAGCTTCTCGACGATGTCTTCGTAGCCGCGCTCGATGTGCGAAATCTCACTGATCTCCGACACGCCGTCGGCGGCCAGCGCCGCCACCACCATCGCCGCGCCCGCGCGCAGGTCGGTGGCGCGCATCGGCGCGGCGAGCAGCTCCTGCACGCCCTCGATCACAGCCACGCGCCCGGCCACCTGGATGTTCACACCCATGCGGCTCAGCTCGTCCACATAGCGGAAACGGTTTTCCCAAATGCCCTCGGTGATGATGCTTGTGCCTTTGGCCAGCGTCAAAAGCACCGTCATCAGCGGCTGCATATCCGTGGGAAAGCCCGGATGCGGCATTGTTTTGATGTTCAGCGGCTCAATGTCGCCCTGACGGGATACGCGCACGGAGTCGTCGAACTCCTCCACGGTCGCGCCCGCCTTCTCCAGCTTGCTGGTGATGGGTTCCAAATGTTTGGGGATCACGTTTTTCACAAGCACATTCCCGCCCGTGACCGCGGCGGCCACCATATAGCTGCCGGCCTCGATCTGATCGGGGATGATGGAATAGGTGCAGCCGTGCATCTTCCCGGTGCCGCGGATCTTGATGACGTCCGTGCCGGCGCCGCGCACATCGGCGCCCATCGTGTTCAAAAAGTTCGCCACGTCGACGATGTGCGGCTCCTTGGCCACATTTTCCAGCACTGTCAGGCCCTTGGCGCGTACAGCAGCCAGCATCGCGTTGATCGTGGCGCCCACGCTGACCGTGTCGAAGAAAACTTCTTCTCCGTGTAGATTGTGCGCGGTGACGTCGATCATGCCGTTGTCAACGGTGTCGCGCGCGCCGAAGGCGCAGAACGCCTTGAGGTGCTGGTCGATGGGGCGCGGCCCGAGGTTGCACCCGCCGGGCATGGCGACCGTCGCCTTGCCGAAACGCCCGAGCAGCGCGCCGATGAAATAATACGAAGCGCGCATCTGGCGGGACATCTCGTCCGGCACGACCGTGCAGTTGACTGTGGAGGTGTCCACCTCGACGGTGTGCTTGTCGAGCAGGCGCACGCGCGCGCCCATCGCGCTCAAAATCTCCAGCGAGGCGCTCACGTCGCTGATGTTGGGCAGGTTTTCCAGAATGCATTTGTCCGCCGCGAGGATCGTCGCAGGCAGAATGGCCACCGCCGCGTTTTTCGCGCCGCTGATCGTCACTTCACCCATCAGCGGCTTGCCGCCGCGGATCACAAACTTCTCCAATGTGCAGACTCCCTTTTTCCCCATTCGCACGGGCCGGTGCGCCGGCCGCGCAGCGATATTAGTATATACAGCAGGGCGGCAAAATAACAGCCCCGGCAAAACTTTCATCCATTGCCTTTCGACAGTGTCCAATCTATTATAGCAAACTGTTCCGCCTCTGGCAACCCTTTTTTACTCATCGGGAAACATAATAGGCGGGATTCTGCAACACGCCATCTTTTGTGATCTCAAAGTGGCAGTGGTTGCCGCTCGAGCGGCCGGTGGAGCCGACATAGCCGATCACCGTGCCCTTGCTCACGTAGGTGCCCTCCTCCACGGCCACGCTCAGCATGTGGCCGTACAGCGTTGTGTAGCCGTTGCCGTGGTCGATCTTGACGAAGTTGCCGTAGCTCCAGTTGTAACCCGTGCCACGGCCCGCGAAAGTGACAACACCGCTGTCGGCCGCCAGGATGGGCGTTCCGGCGTTGGCGCGGATGTCGAGGCCGCGGTGGTAGACATAGCTGCCGTAAGTGATATAGCCGCGGCTCAGGCCTTTGTCGCCGGGCACCGGCCAGATAAAGTTTCCGTCGCCCGGTTCTCCCGAAGCGCCGTACTGGTTCTGCGTGCCGTATTCGACGATCTCGGGCACAGCCTCTGTGAGCACGGTGCTGGTAAGCACGTTGCGCTGCACCTCTGCGCCATCGATGTACACGATGTCCGCCGTCACCTGCCGCGTGCCGGGCGAAGCCTGCTGCACGATGTGTTCCTCGCCCCACGGCAGATCGGTGCGCTCGCGCGTCTGGCGCTCGGCCGTGAATTCTTCTGTGTAGGTCACACGCTGCGTCAGCTGCGTTTCAGCCAGGATGTTCCATACGATCTCCTCGCCGGAGGGCAGCGTGAACGGCGCGGCGCCCGTCAGGCGCGCCACCAGCTCGTCTCCGCTTGTCAGCGTGTCGGTGAAGTACAATCCGCTCACCAGCTCGATCTCCTGCCGGTAGGCGGCCGTCAGAGAGGGATCGCTGTCGGGATTGAGCGCCTTGAGCGGCGCTTCGTACGCTTCGTTCAAAGTGCCGACGTCGGTTGTTGCGCCCACCAGAACGCCGTTCACCACTACGCCGGTCGCCTGCTGCACATGCTCGGAGGACATGGACACGATGCGGTCGGCCAGCTGCGTGGCGCTGGACATGCCGGCCGCGTCGACAACGGCAAGCGTGAAGCTGGGCTGGTCCACCCACTCGCCCACGTCGTGCTCGCCCTGCACGCGCTGCGCGATGATCGTCTGCGCCTCGTCGAACACGGTGTCGCGCGCAATGAATCCGATCTGCTGGCCGCGGTACTCCACGCGCAGCGCGAAGTTCGAGCCCAAAACGCTGTGCACGGTGAAGGCGAACACAGCCGCCGCGCCGATGGGCATCAGATACGCAAGGCTGCGCCCGACGAGGCCGCGGTACACATATACGCCCCGCAGCACGTAGCGCCAGCCCTTCTTGGCAAGGCCGGCAGAACCTGATTCGCGCTCTTTGCGCAGCATGGTTTTCAAATTGGCAAACCCCTGGCCCATCTGCCGCCACGGGGCCACCAGGTCGCGCAGCACCGTATGCAGGATCGGCTGCAGCACCGTGCCCGCCAGCGCCAGCGTCCATACAACGCCGCCGCCGAACGCGCGGGCGGCCGCAGCGATGAGGCGCGCGGCGCGCAGGAAAAGATACTCGGTCTGAAAACCGACAAAGCTGAGAAAATCCCCGAAAGAACCGCTGCGGAAGTAGCGCCTGGCTGCGCGTTTGGTTTTTTTGATCTTACCGGTCACGGGCGCCCCTCCTTTTTTAACATTTGCGCGCACAGCGGCGCACAGAAAACAACTTTTATATTATACAGCAAATGTGTGTAAAATCAACCATTCCTTTGTGAACGAGGGCGTACTTTTACAAACGACGGGCCGGCCGGTCTCCGGATCGTCAAAGCGCAGAGCGCTGCAGTGCAGCGCCGGCCGCGCGATGGCGGCCGTGTCGCCGCCGTACAGCCAGTCGCCCAAAAGCGGATGGCCGGCCCGGGCGGCATGTACGCGGATCTGGTGTGTGCGGCCCGTCTCGAGCACGCAGCAAAGCAGGGCCGCGTCGTGCTGCGCATCGACGCCCACGACGCTGTAATGCGTGACGCTGGGCTTGCCGTCTTCGGCGCAGCGGCGCTTGATGATCGAATCCTCGCACCGGGCGATCGGCCAGCGCCATGCGCCCTCTTTCGGCTGCGGCACGCCGCGCACCGCGGCGATGTACTCCTTGCGCACGCTCTTTGCCAGCAGCGGCGCGGCCCATGCGTTCATCGCGCACAGCACAAGGCCGGAGGTGCCCCTGTCCAGACGGTTCACGGGGCGAAAGGGCGCGGGGGTGCCGCGCCGCTGCATCAGGCCGCAGAACGCGTTTGCCAGCGTGCCGTCTTTCGCGCCCAGCGTGGGATGCACCACCATGCCGGCCGGCTTTTCCAGCACCATGGCATGCGCCGTTTCATATACAATGGCAAGCGGCAGGTCCTGCGGCGTCACGTCGGAGGGCGCATCCGGCGGCAGCGGCACGGCGATTTCGTCGCCGGCGCGCACGCGCTCGTTTGCAAAGATGGGCGCGCCGGCGCGCCAAAAGCCCTGCCCGCGCTTGACGGCCGCCAGCAGAGAGGCCGAGCATCCGCGCCGGCGCAGCACGTCGCGCAGCGCCAGCGCGTCCTCTTCGGGGCGCACGGTGAAATGCAGCGTCATAAAAACCTCCCGCAACGAAAAATGCAGGGGCACGGCGTGCCCCTGCAGAGGAACCAGTTCAATCAGACAACGCCCTGCGCCAGCATCGCCTGCGCGACCTTCAAGAAGCCCGCAACATTCGCGCCGACCATCAGGTTGCCCTCGACGCCGCACTCCTTCGAGGCGTCGTAGGCGCTGTGGAAGATGTTCTTCATGATGTCCTTGAGGCGCGCGTCCACCTCTTCAAACGTCCAGGACAGGCGCAGCGAGTTCTGGCTCATCTCAAGGCCGGACACGGCCACGCCGCCGGCGTTGGCCGCCTTGGCAGGGCCGTACAGCACGCCGCTGTCCAGCAGCACGCTGATCGCCTCGGGCGTGCAGGGCATGTTCGCGCCCTCGCACACCACCTTGCAGCCATTCGCCACCAGCGCGCGGGCGGCGTTTTCATCCAGCTCGTTCTGCGTGGCGCACGGAAGGGCGATGTCGCAGGGGATCGTCCAGATGCCGGCGCAGCCCTCGTGGTACTCGGCCGTGGGCACGGCGTCGACATACTCCTTGATGCGGCCGCGGCGCTCGAGCTTGATCTGCTTGACGACGTCCAGACGGATGCCGTCGGCGTCGTACACATAGCCGGAGGAATCGCTCAGCGCAACGACCTTCGCGCCCAGCTCCGTCGCCTTCTCGGTGGCGTAGATCGCCACGTTGCCCGAGCCGGAGATCACGACGGTCTTGCCTTTAAAGCTGTCATTTTTCATGCAGCGCAGCGCTTCCTCGGTGAAGTAGCACAGGCCGTAGCCGGTGGCCTCGGTGCGCGCAAGGCTGCCGCCGAAGGTCAGGCCTTTGCCGGTCAGAACGCCGGAATACTCGTTGCAGATGCGTTTGTACTGGCCGAACATGTAGCCGACCTCGCGCGCGCCCACGCCGATGTCGCCCGCGGGCACATCGGTGAACTGGCCCACATGGCGGTACAGCTCAGTCATGAAGCTCTGGCAGAAGCGCATCACTTCCGCGTCGGACTTGCCCTTCGGGTCGAAGTCGCTGCCGCCCTTGCCGCCGCCCATGGGCAGGCCGGTGAGGCTGTTTTTGAACGTCTGCTCAAAGCCGAGGAACTTGATGACGGACGCCGTCACCGACGGATGCAGGCGCAGGCCGCCCTTGTACGGGCCGATGGCGCTGTTAAACTGTACGCGGAAGCCGCGGTTCACCTGCACATGGCCGGCGTCGTCCACCCAGGGCACGCGGAACTGGATAAAGCGCTCCGGCTCCACAAGGCGCTCGATCACGCCTTCGCGCTCGTACTCCGGATGCTTTTCCACAACGGGCTCAAGGCTCTCCAGCACTTCGCGCATGGCCTGCAAAAACTCTTTTTCGCCGGCGTTGCGCTTTTCGGCCTGTTCGTACACACGCTTCAGATACTCGTTTTTCAGCATAATTCTTTCCCCTTTTCCGGCGCGCTGACGCGCCTTTTCATAATTTCCCACGAAAAGATTATAGCCTGTTTCGCGCCCGAGTGCAAGAAAAAAGTGTGCCAAAGAACCAGAAAGCGGCCGGCGTTGCAAAATCCGCGCAGGAGTGCTATAATAAATTGCCCGAAACGAGCAAAACATACGGCGGCGAGGCGCTTTGCGCCTTGAGGAAAGTCCGGGCTCCACAAGGAATGGTAACTGCTAACGGCAGCCGGGGGTGACCCCAGGGAAAGTGCAACAGAGATGAGACTGCCTGCCTTTGCAGGCGATGGTGGAAAGGTGCGGTAAGAGCGCACCAGCGCGCTTGGTGACTTGCGCGGCTGTGTAAACCCTACCAGGAGCAACGCCCGTATGAGAACGATACGTCCCCTTGCGTGTTCTCGGAGGCGGCTTGAGCTGTGTGGCAACACCCAGCCTAGATAGATCGTCGTTTAATACAGAACCCGGCTTACGGTTTGGTCGTTTCGGGCGCAAAAGCACCCCTGTGGCGTTTGCCGCAGGGGTGTTTTTGCGTGCTGTATTCTTTTTATAAACCGAATGGCTCACGCCAGCGGCTGCGTACCGAAATAGGCGCAAATCGCCTCGTAATACACGCGCGCCGCGCGCTGGCAGCCCTCTGCGCTGGCCCATGCGGCCGTGTCGCTCTCGCTGGTCAAAAAGCATTGCTCCGCCAGCACGGCCGGGCAATGCACATATTCCAGCACGCCGAAGGTCTGCGCATCGTACACCGCCGTATCGCTCGCCTCACGCAGCACTTTCGTATAGGTGCCGTCCCCGTTTTCCTCGTAGTAAATGTACCGCACGCCCGCTTCGCCGCGCAGGCGCTGGCCCTGATCGCCCATGCCCTGCGCGATCAGGCTTGCAAAACGCATGGCGTCGTCGTAATATTCGCTGCCCGGCGTCTGCGGGTAGCACTCAAAGCCGTAGGCCGTGTAGGTCTCGTCGTAGTTGAAATGGATGCTCAAAAACAGTTCCGCGCCCTGCCGGTCGGCCGACTCGGCCCGCCCGGCGACGCTCATCCCCTCCCCGTTTTGGCGCGTGCGCACGGGCGTGTAGTTTTCGTCCGCCTCCAGCAGGGCGAACAGCGCGTCTGCCGTCTGCTCCGTCACGTCCGATTCGACGGCGTAGTATTCCGCGCCACGGTCGATGCCGCCGTGCCCCGGGTCGATGGCGACCGTATAGGGCGGCCCCTCTTTCTTTGCCTGCACCAGCGCGGCAACGCCGCCTCCGCCGCCCACGCCGCCGAAGGCGAATGTGGAGAGCAGCGCCCGCCCGCCGCTCCAAAGGAAGCCCGCCGCGCACACAAGGCATACAGCGGCTGCGAGATATTTTGCGAGCCCGGCGCGTTTTTTACGTCTGGCAGGCTTTTTGCCTCCGCGCTCCGGCCGGGATGCTTGTCCGCCGCCGTGTGCGGCCGGACGGCGGGAGGCCTGCGCGCGGGAAATGTTCAGCCGGCGCGGCGCTGGCCGTCCGCCCCCGCGCCATGTTTCCCACTGCTGCACCGCCTCATCCCCCTTCACCGCAGTTTTCCTTCAATTATAAAATATTATAGCAGGCCAATCCAAAAGAAAAATCGAAGAAAAGATAAAAATTCTATGAAAACGCTGCCGCCGGCTGTTTTGAAAGCCGGCCGGCACATCACGCGTTCAGCCGGTAGCCGAATTTGTACACCGTCTGGATACAGCCGCCGAGGTGCAGCTTTTTGCGCAGCTTCTGGATGTGCACGTCGACGGTGCGCGTGTCGCCGCCAACATCGTAGCCCCACGCCAGCCGCAGCAACATCTCGCGGCTCATCGCCTCGCCCCGGTGGCGTGTGAGCGCGGCCAGCACGGCGTATTCCTGCGGCGTCAGCGCCACAGCGGCCCCATTCACCAGCACGCGGTGGTGCGCGAGGTCCACGCGGCAGGGGCCCACCTGCACCGGCACTTCGTCGCCGCAGGTGCGCATGAGCGCCTCATCGATATGTGCACGGAAATCGGCGCTTTGCAGCGGCCGGGCGATGTACACGGGGTGCGGCCCTTTGCCAAAACGGCGGTTCATCGCCGTTTTGGTGCCCACCAGCAGCGTGTGCGCCAGCGCAAGCTCCTGCATGGCGGCGTCGGCCAGTACAAGATCGAACGCCTCGCTGTGCGAGAGCGCCTGCGCCTGCTGCGCATCGCCCGCCACGCGGCAGGTATGCCCCAGCAGCGCAAGCTCGCGCCGCAGCCATTTGGCCACGGGCTCGTCCTTCTCTGCAATCAGAATATGTGCCATTCCCACGGCTCCCTTCCGTATGCCGACGCCGCATGTCGACAAGTTCTCACTTTATAATACGCATTATAGGGGCCGAATGTTTCCGAGTTGTAAAAAATCCCCCGGGCTGCGGCGCACACGGCCGCAGCCCGGGGAACAAGATCGTCTTTTCAGTTGCGTCACTCCATGCCCAGAATGGCGATGCCCACCGCCGTGACGGCAATCACCGCGTAATGGCGCGGGGTGAGGCGCTCTTTGAGAAACAGGCGCGCCCAGATGAGCGACACCACGCAGTAGGACGAGATCATGGGCGCCGCCACCACGGCGTTGGCGCCGATGGCAAAAATGTAAAAATACTGCCCGATGGTCTCGCTGAGGCCGGCAGCCAGCTTGACCTTTTCTTTGCCGATGCGGATGCGCTCTTTTTTGATCAGCACCACATAGACGAACGCCACGACCGCCATCAACAGGAAGGTCAGCTCATAGGCGATGTTGGCCGAATCCTCAAGGATGTTCGAGTTCTCCAGAATGAGCGCGTCGGCAAAGGTACCGAGGCCGTCGATCGCACAGTACAGCAGCGGGAACACGATGGCCAGCACACTGCGCTCATATTTGACGTCTGCCAGCTCGCGGCGCGCGGCGCGCTCGGCGTCGTCCTGTTTCTTTTCAATGTACGACAGCGCGAATACGCCCGCGCACACCAGAATGATACCCACGAGCTGCAGCCCGGAGATGGCCTGCCCCAGCAGGGCAAAGCACAGGATGGCGGCCACTGCGCCGGAGGAGTTGCACACGGGCGAGGAGATGGACAGCTCGATGTATCGCAGGCCCACATAGCCGAAAATCATCGAGAGGATGTACAAAAGCGACGCCGGCAGATAGGTGATGATGTCCGACATTTGGAACGGCGTACCCATGCAGAGCATGATCACGGCGTGCGCGCCCATCACCGCGCCCACGGCCATCACCATTTTCCAATGGCTGAGCTTGTCGTCGGGGCGCGAGCCCATTTTGGAGAACAGGTCGGAGCCGCTCCAGAACAGAATAGCGATCAGGGAAAATACAAACCAGGACATAAAAAGGTTCCTTTCTTATTCTTATTTGGATTGTCAGATGCAGAAAGGAACACAGGGAGGCGGCCTGCGGGGGAATCTGGTGTTGTGCCAGCATTGTGTGCGTTTGAACGAATGCGCGTTCACGGACAGCCGCCTCCTTTTTGAGAAAATTGCCGCGCTGGTGCGGCGATATCTGCACAGCGGATGCAGACGAACCCTATTGTAACAGGAAAAGGCGGCGCTTGCAAGAAAAAGCGCCGCCTTTTGTCATCTTTTTTGCATTTGCGAATGGAAAAGCCGTCAGCCGGGCTGCGCCGCATCCGCCAGCCACAAAACGCCCTCGGCGATGCGCTCGGGCACATGGGCAAAGTGGCCGCCCTTGTGCCAGACAAGCGCCGTTTTGCGCACGTTTTCATCCTGACTGAAACGCTGCGCGAGGCGCCGCGTGGCATCGCCGACCCCGGCCATGCGCGCGCTGCGCGTGTGCTCCTCTGCCGCGCCGAGGCTGAGATACACGCAGCAGCCGCGGGGCATCGGCTTTGTCAGGCAGGCGTCCGCAAAGCCGTCGAACCAAAGCGACCCGGAACAGGACGCAGCCCCGTAAAATGAGCCCGGCGCTGTTTGCAGCGCCCAAAGCGCAAACAGGCCTGCCAGCGAATAGCCGGCCAGCGCGCAGCCCCCTTCCGGCGCAAAGCGCCGGCGGGCCTCGGGCAAAATGCGGGTTTGCAGCAACCGGAGCGTTTTATCTGCCCGGCCGCCGAAGGCCTCATTTCCAAACGCCGCGGGCGCGGGCCACGGAGAGTAGGCGTCGTTCCAGCGGCCGGGCATTTTCACACAGAGAAGCGTGAAGCCGCTTTTTTGCCGGCTGCGCAGCTGCTGCGCGACCTGTTCGCACTGCGCGCGCTGATCCTGCGCGCCCAGCAGCACGATCAGCGCGCCGCCGCCAAAGCGCACGGCGCGGCACACTGCGCCATCCTGCGTCCATGTCTCCATCGCCCGTCTCCCTTTTTCAAAATAAAAACAGAAGCCGCAGCACCAGCAGCAGCACAACGCCGGGCGCGCCCAGCACCACGGCGGTAAACGATGTGGCGTAATTCAGCGAGACCGTCACGCCCGTGTACCCCGCCAGCAGGTTGACCGCCGCCAGCGCCGCAATGCCCATCGCAGCGCTG
The DNA here is from genome assembly GCA_019113785.1 of Candidatus Ruthenibacterium merdigallinarum. GTDB lineage: Bacteria > Bacillota > Clostridia > Oscillospirales > Ruminococcaceae > Ruthenibacterium > Ruthenibacterium merdigallinarum. The sequence goes on from DXGT01000118.1 coordinate 12,272, forward strand.
CACAGCGCCGTGCGCACGGGATACTTTGCCCTGCGCAGCGTCCCCAGCACCGCAAGCGAAGCGGTCGCCGCGAAAAACAGCGCCAGCGTCCACGTCATCACCATGCCCATCACCTCGCCCTATCCCTATGCGGACAAGGCGCCGGTTTATGCGGACAGGTTCAGCGCACGAGAGAAAAATCGACATGGCCGCTGGCCGTGTCGGCCGCCTCCACGCGCACGCGCACCACATCGCCCAGCTTCCAACTTTGGCCGCTCAGCGGGTCGGACAGGCACATGCCGGCGGTGAGCGTCAGCGCATGTTCGGACAGCCGGTCGCTGCGGATCAGCCCCTCCACCGTGTTGGGCAGCTCCGCGTAGATGCCAAAGGACGTCACGCCCGAGACGACGGCCTCATATTCCTCGCCGATATGCGCCTGCATCGCCTCGGCTTTGTAGCAGTCGGCGATGTCGCGCTCCGCGGTCATGGCGGCCTGCTCGCGCTCGCTGGACTGCTGTGCCGCCGCCTCGCTGAACGCGCCATAGCGCTTGTGGAGCGCCTGCGCCCCGGCGCGCGAGAGCCAGTCGGACAGGATGCGGTGGATCGCAAGATCCGGATAGCGCCGGATGGGCGAAGTGAAGTGGGCGTAATCGGCCAGCGCCAGGCCGAAGTGCCCGGCGGGCTGCGTGGAATACACCGCTTTTGCCATGCTGCGCAGCACGCCCGTGTGCACGGCGCGCGCGAGCGGCGTGTCCCGCGTCTGCTCCAGCAGCATGCCCAGGGAGCGGGCGCTGGGCTTTTGATGGAACGGCGCTTCCAGACCGCAGGCGAGCAGCAGGTCGGTCAGCGCGTCGATGCGCGCGGCCTCCGGCGCGGGATGCACGCGGTAGACAAACGGCAGCTTTGCGCGCCGGGCAATGGCCGCCACGCTCTCGTTCGCCAGCAGCATACATTCTTCGATCATGCGCTCCGCCGTGCCGCGCACGCGCTTTTGCACGTCCACACAGCGGCCCTCTTCGTTCAAAATGAATTTTGCCTCGTCGGATTCGATCTCCATCGCGCCGCGCGCACGGTGCAGCGCGGCCAGCTTTTCATACACCTCGGCCAGCAGCGCAAGGCTCGGCGCCACCTCGGCGTATTTTTCCTGCACCGGCTCCGCCGCGCGCCCGGCCAACAGGTCGTTCACCTCGTTGTACACGCCCTTGACACGCGAGCGGATGACGCTTTTCTTCAGCGCGGCGTCCGTCACGCGGCCGGCGCAGTCCAGTTCCATCAGGCACGAGAAGGCGAGCCTGTCCTCGCCGGGGTTCAAACTGCAAATGCCGTTGGACAGCTCCCTCGGCAGCATGGGCACCACCTGATCGGCGTAATACACCGACGTGCCGCGCCGGAACGCATCCGCATCCAGCGCGCTGCCCGCCTGCACATAATGGCTCACATCGGCGATGTGCACGCCCAGACGGTAGCCGTATTCCGTGCGCTCCACGCTGACGGCGTCGTCGATGTCTTTCGTGTCGGCGCCATCGATCGTGAAAATGCACGCCCCGCGCAGATCCTCCCGGCCGCGGCGCTCACGCCCCGTCACCTGCGCGCCCTCCAGCGCGCGCGCCTGCTGCAGCGCGGCCTCGCTGAACGCCGCTTCGATGTTTTGCCGGTACAAAATGGCTCTTGCGCAGTTGGCGGCGCTGTCGGCTGTGCCGAAGCGCAGGATCACCGCCGCACGGTGATCCTCGTGGCGCTCGCCGCGCGCAACGAGCTGCGCGGCCGCCTTCTCCCCTGCCTGCGCGCCCTCTTCCCGGCTGCGCTTGATGAGCACCGTCGTCTGCGGGCAGGCGTCCGGGATCAAAAGCAGCCGCCCGTCCTCGCGCCGCGCAATGGTGCCGACGAGACGGTCCTGCCGGGCTGTCACCTCCAGCACGCGCCCCTCGCGGTTTCCCTCGCCGCGCGCCTCGGCCGACACCTGCACCAGCAGCGTATCTCCCGGCATGGCGCCGCGCAGAAAACGGCCGGGGATGAAAAACTCCTCCTGCGTGTCCACGCTGCGCGCAAAGCCAAAGCCGCGCCCCAGCTTTACAAGCGTGCACCGCACGCTCTGCCCGTGCACGGCGCTGTAGCGCCCGTTCTCCTCGCGCGCCTTGCCCTCGCCGCACAATTCGTCCAGCAGCTTGCGTACCTTTTTCGGATTGCCCAGCCGGTCCTTCAGCGCTTTGTAGCTGCACGGCTCCTCCTCGATTGCACGCAGGAGCTTTTCCTTCAAACTCATATCAGAAATCCTTTCAAATCCAAAAACGCCCTGTCCACTAACAGCATCATTTGCCTAATGGTCCTGATTCGCCAGATGTCCTTCAAGAATAAAAAACGTCCCGCCTTTTCGGCGGGACGAAGTATTTTTTAACCGAGATATACGCTGAACGCACCTACAACGACCGCCAGCACAAAGAACGCGACGCCGGCGTACTTTGTATACTTCGCGAGGCGGGAGCTGCCGAAACGGCCCCGGTTGTCCTCCACCATTTCACCGCCGCCGATCACGCCGGAAAGGCCGCGGCCCTTGGACTCCTGCCCCAGAACCAGCAGAATGATCACAAGGCTGCAAAAAATCAGCAGTACGCCGCTGATGATCTCCAAAACACTCATGTGTCAAACCTCCAACATTTCATGTACACATTAGCATAGCATACCGGCGGCAAAAAAGCAAGGAAAATATCACCTATTCGCCGAAAAAAGCGGCGCAGGCGCTCAGGCCAGCGCGCGCAGCAGCGCATCGGTGCGATTGGTCTCCTCCCAGCGCACCCCCAAATCCTCGCGCCCCATGTGCCCGTAGGCGGCAAGGCGGCGGTAAATGGGCCGGCGCAGGCCCAGCGTCTCGATGATGGCCGCGGGGCGAAGGTCAAACACCTGCGCCACCGCCTGCTCGATGCGCTCCTCCGCAACGCGGGCCGTGCCGAACGTATCCACGCGGATGCTGACGGGCTGCGCCACGCCGATGGCGTAGGCCAGC
>DXGT01000119.1 GCA_019113785.1 Candidatus Ruthenibacterium merdigallinarum
GGCATCCTGTCGCAGACCTTCACCGACCCGGATGCGCCCGACGCGCCCATGATCGTGTTCACCCAGCACGCGCAGGTGGGCCTGCTGTCGGTGAACAACGAGACGGACGAAAAGCAGGATGTGCTGGTGAACGGCGCCGAGGGCTTTTACGTCTGCAACTACGCCGACGAGGCCGCAGGCCGCGAGGGCATGAGCGCGCTGTTCTGGAACAACGGCGACAAATTGTTCGATTTGTGCGTGTTCGGCGAGGCCATGAGCGCCGAGACCCTGACGGCCATGGCCGAGAGCGTGTGCGCCGTGCCCGCCGCGTGAAGCGCCGCGGCCAAACCAAGCGCGCCGCCCCCGCGCCGCGCGCTTGCAAAACGCAAAATTTCAAAAAGGGGAAATTTGACAAAATCAAATACCGGATTCTTGCAAAAAATTGTCGATAAAACCGAAAAAGCTGGGATATTTTTTAGAATTGCTGCGCAGTTTTAGAAAAATTAAACAATAGAACGGTTAAGAAAATTACTCCAATATCTTGTGTTTTCACGTGAAAAGAATTACATTAAATATAATGTGTCACATTCTGGTTAGGCAGGTGAATGAAATTGGGCGAAACAAAAGAAATTTCCCGAGAGTTCTCGAAAGAGCTGGGCATGAAGCTGCGCCATTTCCGCAATTCCAAAGGGATGAGCCAGGAGCAGCTGGCGTTTGAATCCAGCCTGAACATCAACTCCATCGGTATGATCGAACGCGGGCAGAAGTGCCCGACGGTTTTTACGCTGAAAAGGATCTGCGACAGCCTGGGCATTTCGCTGGCGGCGCTGTTTTTGTATGACAACAGCTCCGGCTCCAACGAGACGGCCATCCAGCACGTCACCGAGATCATGGCGCACCTCTCGCCCGAGGATGCGCAGCGCATCTCTGTCATTGTTGCACAGGCGGCGAAGATCGGCCAGTAAGCGACGCTTTCAAGCGCCGGTTTTCCGAAGCCGGCGCCACAGGGGACAAGGGAAAGAAAAAACGCGTTTTGCGGGAGGGGAGACACAGCCCTCGGGCAAGACGCGTTTTGCATTTTTCCGTTTGGCGAAAGGCGGCGTTCGCGCGCCGCGCACTTTGGTGCGCATTCGGGCGTTTCGGACGCTTCCGGGCGCTCTCGGGCGGCCGGGAGGGCCGAGAGCGCCGGGGCGCTTCACTCGTCCATGGCCATCAATTCGCCGATGGGCCCCGTCAGCACCAGCGTGGCGCTGCGGTCGGCCGGGGTGGGCGTTTTGTTGATGACGACCAGCTCGTCGCCCAGAAAGCAGCGCAGCAGCCCCGCCGCGGGGTAGACGTTCAGGCTGGTGCCGCCCACGATCAGCGTGTCGGCCTCGCCGATGGCGCGCGCCGCGCCCGAATACACCCGCATGTCCAGCGGCTCCTCGTACAGCACCACGTCCGGCTTGATGACGCTGCCGCAGGTGCACCGGGGCACGCCCTCGCTTTGCAGAATGGCCTCGAGCGGCCAGAATTTGCCGCACCGCGTGCAGTGGTTGCGGTGCACGCTGCCGTGCAGCTCAAACACGGTTTTGCTGCCTGCGGCCTGGTGCAGCCCGTCGATGTTCTGCGTGGCCACGGCCGTCAGCTTGCCCTCGCGCTCAAGGCGCGCCAGGGCGCGGTGCGCGGCGTTGGGCTTTGCGTGCGGGTACAGCATTTTGGCGCGGTAAAAGCGGTAGAAAGCCTCCGGGTCGCGCTGGAAATAGTGCGCCGAGAGGATCTCCTCGGGCGGGTCGGCCCACTGCTGGCGGTACAGCCCGTCCGCCGAGCGGAAATCCGGAATGCCGCTTTCGCACGAGACGCCGGCCCCGCCGAAAAATACGATGCGGCGGCTTTTTTGATGATGGCGGCAAGCTGGTTGTCCATAGCGCATCTTCCCTTCCGCATGTGCTATAATAAAGAAAACGGGGCGTCCCGGATGGGGCGGAACGCCCGGCGGCCGCGGCCGCCCCTTCCCAAGTCCTATCATACACGTTTTTGGCCTTGCGCGCAATACGCGCGGCCGGAGAGGAGACGAGAACGATGGAACGCATCCCCGTCACGCCCGCATGGGCCTGCGCGCGCCTTGTGCGGCGCGCGCCCGACAGCCACAAGGGCACCTACGGCAAGGTGCTGGCCGTGTGCGGGTGCGAGCGCTACCGCGGCGCGGCCGCGCTGGCCGTGCTGGGCGCGCTGCGCGCCGGGGCCGGGCTGGTGACGCTGGCCGCGCCGGAGTGCGTGGCGGCCGCCGTCGCGCCGCGCGCGCTGGAGGCCACCTTTCTGCCTCTGCCGGAGTGGGACGACGCGCTGGAGCAGGCCGCCGCCGAGGCGACGGCGTGCGTGCTGGGCTGCGGGCGCGCGGCCGACGGGCCCACGCGCACGCTGATGCAGCGCGTGCTGCGCGCCGCTGCGGGCACGGTGGTGCTGGACGCGGGCGGCCTGTGCGCGTTCGCGGGCGACCTTGCGCAGCTGGCGGCCTTGGCCGCGCGCTGCCGGCTGGTGGTGACGCCGCACCCGGGCGAGGCGGCGCGCCTTCTGGGCTGCACGGCGGCCGAGGTGGAGGCAGACCGGGAAGCCGCCGCGCTGCGCCTGGCGCGCAGCCTCGGCGCGGTGGCCGTATTGAAGGGCCACCGCACGCTGACGGCGTGCCCAAACGGCACAGTGTACGAGAACGCCACCGGCAACGCGGGCCTTGCGCGCGGCGGCAGCGGCGATCTGCTGGCGGGCATCATCGCGGGCCTGGCGGCGCAGGGTACGCCCGCCGCCGAGGCGGCCGCCGCCGGCGTGTGCCTGCACGGCCTTGCGGCCGACCGCTGCGCGCAGCGCCGCTCGATGCAGGGCATGCTGCCCGAGGACATCCTTGCGGACCTCGGCGCGATTTTCCTTGAAAATGAGCGGCGGATGTGCTAGTATCAGAGTACAGAGGGGGCGCAGCGCCGCTGCACCCCGCGCGCGCTGCCGCATTTGCGCCCAAGGGGCCCGGCCCGGCCTTCCCGGCGCGGCGGCGCACATTTCGGGCCGATTTCAAAAAGGGGTGAAACAAATGGCCAACAACGATATGTTCAACGAGCCCGGCTACGGCTACACCGGTGAAATGCGCGAGCCCATCGGCGTGTACACCGCCAAGACCTTCGGCTGGATGGCGCTGGGCCTTGTGGTGACGTTCGCCGTGGCGTTCTTCATCGACGTCACGCCGCTGGTGTTCATCTTGTACGGCAACGGCATCCTGCCGTTCATCCTGCTCATCGCGGAGCTGATCGTGGTCGGCGTGCTCTCGGCGCGCGTGCACTCGCTCAGCGTGGGCGGCGCAAGGGCGCTGTTCTTCCTGTACGCCATCATCAACGGCGTCACGTTCGCCGGCGTCTTTTTCCTGTATGACCTGAATATGGTCATCTTCGCGTTCGGCATCGCCGCGCTGTATTTCGGCGTGCTGGCGGCCTACGGCTATATCACAAAGCGCGACCTCACGCGCCTGGGGCCGCTGCTGTTCGCGGGGCTCATTTTCCTCGCGGTGTTCTGGCTGCTGTCGCTGTTTTTGCCGCTGTCCGGCTTCGAGCGCATCGTGTGCCTGATCGGCCTTGTCATCTTCATGGGCCTGACGGCGTACGACACGCAGAAGATCAAGCTCTACTACGCGAGCTTCGGCGGCGAGAGCGAGATGGGGCGCAAATTCTCCATCATCAGCGCGCTGGAGCTGTATCTCGACTTTTTGAACATCTTTTTGTATATCCTGCGCCTGCTGGCGCGCCACCGCGACTGACGGCAAAAATGCGCCGCGCGCCCTTTGCAAAAGGGGCGCGCGGCTTTTGTCTTGATGCTAAAAAAACAGACGCCCGCTTCCCGCGGGCGTCTGCGTTTTTGTAGACCTTTGGAAAAATGCCGGCCGGTCACACCGCGGGCTGGACGATGCGCACGGAGAAGTAATACTGGATCTCGCCGCGCCAGCCCCACTCGGCGATCACCTTGTACACATAGACGCCGGGCGTTGTGGGGGCGTAAAAGACGGACGGGTCCTCGTTCACGAGCTCGAGGTAGTTCGGCGAGGCCTGGCTCTCGGTGCGGTAGACGTGCAGGCTGGACGGGTCGGACGAGAAGTTCAGCGCGATGCGCGCCTGCGGGGCCACGTCCACGGGCACCAGCGGCAGGTCCGCCTCCGTCACCTGCGGGGCGCGCCGCTCCACCGTGGCGAAATAGCGCCACTCGTAGCCGGCGCGGTACACGTCGGTGATCACCTGGTCGTTCTGCGTCACGGTCAGCGTGGGCAGCGAGGCCTCCGGGTCCAGCGTGTCGAGAGACTCTTTGATCAGCACGCTGATAAACGCGGCCACGGCGATGCACACGGCGCCGATCACCAGCTTTTTGAACAAAGTACGGGGCAGTTTGATGCTCTTCGCCTCCCTTTTGCGGCCGCGCGGCGGCCTTTTTCCTTATTATACAGGATGCGCGCGGAAAAATCCAGCCTTGTGCATGCGCCGCGCCCGGCGCGCATACATTGGGAAAAAACGGCGGGGAGGACAAACCATATGACGAACACACAGCGGATGACCGTGCGCCGGCTTGCGCGGCGCGAGGAGGGGACATGCCGGGACATGTACCGCGCCGCGGGGCGCGACGGCGAGTGGGCCGGGGCGATGACGCCCGACACGTTCGCGGCCGCGGGCGAATGGTGGGGCCTGTTCTGCGACGGCGCGCCCGTGCTGTGTGCCGCGCTGGCCGACGCCGACCGCAGCGTGCTGCAAATCCGCGCGCTGTGCGGCGCGCAGCGCACGCTGGGCCTGCCGCCGGCCGGGCGCTGGCGCTATCTGCTGCCGCCGGCCGCGGCGGGCGGGGCCGAGCGCGGGGCCGCCCGCTTTCTGGACGCCGTGGCCGCGCGCGCAAACGCGCCGCTCGTGGCGGCGCTGCCCGTCAAGACCGGCGGGGCGCTGCTGGCCGCGTACTTCGCGGCGGGCTTTTACCTGTGGGCCATGCGGCCGCTGGCCTCGCTGCGCCCGCACTACATTTTTTTGCGCGGGGGCGTGCAAACCGGCCGCCAATGCCGTATAATAAGAGAGACGGACACGCTGGCGCTCTCGCGCGCGCTGGAAGAGGGCGCGGCGGGCACCGGCGTGTGGTACGCGCAGGGGCAGCGGTGCGTCTGCCTTGCGCCGAAGGGATGAAGCCGCCCGCAGGGCGAAGCGAAAGGATGAAAAACATGAAGATCGTTGTGCTGGACAGCTGCGCCGTGACCCCCGGCGACCTCGACTGGAGCGGCCTTGCGGGCCTGGGGGCCGAGGTCGTGACCTATCCCCATACGACGGACGAGCAGGCCGCCGCGCGCATCGGCGACGCCGAGTTCGCCATCCTGAACAAAGTGTTCATCGGCGACGAGGTGCTGCGCGCGTGCCCGAACCTGCGCTGGGTGGGCGTGACGGCCACCGGCATCGACAGCCTGGACGTCGAGGCCTGCCGGCGCGCCGGCGTCGCCGTGGCGAACGTGCCGTCCTACTCTACCGAGAGCGTGGCGCAGATGACGTGGGCGCTGGCGCTGGAGCTGTGCCAGTGCCCCGGCCGGCACGACGCCGCCGTGCGCGACGGCCGCTGGAAAGCGGGCCCCGCCGGGCCGTACGGCATCCTGCCGGCCGCCGAACTGGCGGGCAAAACGCTGGGCGTACTGGGCTTTGGCGAGATCGGCCGGCGCGTGGCCGCCATCGGGCAGGCCTTCGGCATGCGCGTCGTCAGCCACACGCGCACGGTGCGAAAGGAGTACGAGGGCCTCGGCGTCGAGTTCGTCGGGCTGGACGCGCTGTTCGCGCGCGCGGACGTGCTGAGCCTGCACTGCCCCGCCACGCCCGACACAAAGGGCGTTGTGAACGCGCGCACGCTGGCTTTGATGCGCCCGGGCGCGCGCATTGTGAACACGGCGCGCGGCGCGCTGGTGGACGAGGCGGCCGTGCGCGACGCGCTGTGCGGCGGGAAGCTGGCCGGCTATGCCGCCGACGTGATGGCGCCCGAGCCCATCCGCGCGGACAGCCCGCTGCTGGCCGCGCCGAACACCATCCTGACGCCGCACATCGCCTGGACGACGCCCGAGGCGCTGGCGCGCCTGTCGCACGAGGTGTGCGAAAACCTGCGCGCGTTTCTGCAGGGCGAAATGCGCAATATTGTGAATGGTTGAGCACAAATTTTGTAAAATTTGCTCTTTTCAAACATTGCTCTTGCAATTTTTGCGGGGCGGGTGTATAACAGGGCTTGAAGCGGGGCCGCGCGCCGTGCGAGGCCCTGTTTTCTTTTCGGCGCAGACGCGCCGCTCAAAGGGGAAGGCAGGTGCCGATTGTGGAAAATTTTGTCGACCGCATCCTGGAGACCGACCGGCGCGCCCGCGCGCTGCTGGACGAGGCCCAGAGCGAGAAAAAGCGCCTTCTGCGCGAGGCGCGCGAGCGCGCCGAGGCCGACGTCCGCCGGCGCGACGAGCAGGCGAAAGCCGGCTGCGCGGCCGTGAACGAGGAGTTTGCGCGGCGCGAGGCCGAGGCCGCCGAGGCGGCCGACCGCGACTATCTGCGCTGCAAGCGCGCGCTGGACGCGGCTTTTGAGGAACACCGCAAAGCGTGGCTCGCCGAGATCACGGGCGCGCTGCGCAAGGGCGAATGAGAGGCGAGGGCGTATGCTGAACCGGCTTTCCGCGCTGGCCATCGTGCCCAAGGCAAAGGCCATCGCGGCGCGCCGCCTGACGCCGGCCGATTACGACGAGCTGATGCGCAAGGGCAGCGTGCTGGAGATCGTGGCCGCGCTGCGCGCACACCCGTATTTCAAAGACAGCCTCGCGGGCCTTTCGGGCGCGAACATCCACCGCGAGCAGCTGGAGCAGGCGCTGGCGCGCGACATCTTTTATAAATATGAATCTCTGCTGCACTATGTCTCGTCGAAGGGCGGCGGTTTTGCGTCGTTCTTCATGATGCGCTGCGAGATCGAGGAGCTCCTTGAAAAGCTGCGGCTGCTGGCGATGGGCTTCCGCCATCACTACATCGCGCGGCTGCCGGGCTTTCTGGCCGACAAGACGAGCTTCAGCCTCATCCGGCTGGCCAAGGCCGAAACGCCGGCCGAGTGCCTCGACGTGGTGGCGGGCACGCCCTACGCGCGCGTGCTCGAGCCGGTGATCCCGAAGGACGGCGCAAAGCTCGACCATCTGCTGTGCGAGCACGCGCTGTGGAGCTATTACTTCGAGACGGCGCTGGCGCAGGTGCGCGCCGGGCGCAACGCCGCGCAGACGCGCCGGCTGTTTCTGATGGAGGCCGAAATTTACGACCTCGACCTCATCTGGCGCGCCAAGGCATTTTTCCCGGCCGACTTCACGCCCGAGCGGCTGCGCGCGCTGCTGGTGTGCCGCCCGGCGGTGCTCAGCGCGAAAGCGCTGCGCCAGATGGCCGACGCGCCCGACGCAAAGGCGTTTTTGCAGCTGTACAACGCCTCGCGCGCGGCGCAGGTGTACGGCGCGCGCTCGGGCGATCCGGCCGCGGACGACAACACCGCCCCGCAGCGCGCCTGGTGCCGCACGGCCGAGCGGCTTTTGCACTTTTCCAGCGCGCCGCAGACGGTGCTGGCGGCGCTTTTGTGCCTTGCCACCATCGACCGCAGCAACATCATCAACGTGGTCGAGGGCGTGCGCTATTCGCTGCCGCCGGCAGAGATTCGCGCGTTTTTAAAACTGTGAGAAAGGATGACACCGCATGGGCATGGTGAAAATGACGCACATGAACGTCTACGGCCCCGGGCGCGACCCGCAGTGCGTGCTGGAGCTGCTGGCGCGCCTTGCGTGCTTTGACGCGGACGACGCCGGCGCCCTGGGCGCGGCGAACGGGAAGGACGACCCCTACGCCCCGCTGCTGGGGCAGGTGACGGGCCTGTTGAAAGACCTCGGCGCCGACAGCGTGCCGGGCGCGTTCCACGGCGAGGCCTTCACATTGGAAGAAGCGCAGCCCTTCGTAGAGAAATTCACCGCCGAGGTGGCGCGCCGCGGCAAGGAAAAAACCGAGATGGACGCAAAGCTCGCCACCTACGAGCAGGCGAAGGCGCAGCTGTACCATCTGACGGGGCTGCAAACGTCCATGGACGAGATTTTCTCGTGCAAATACCTCAAGGTGCGCTTCGGCCGGCTGCCCAAGGACAGCTACGTCAAGCTGCCGTACTACGAGGGCCACTCGTTCACGTTCCGCCAGTTCGATTTTGACGGCGAATACTACTGGGGCATGTACTTCGTGCCCGAGCAGAGCGCCGAAGAGGTGGACCGCATCTTTTCGACGCTGTATTTCGAGCGCATCTGGGTGCCGGATTTCGTGCACGGCACCCCGCAGGACGCGCTGGCGCAGATCTTGTCCGAGGAGGCCGAGATGGCCGCGCGCCGCAAGGAGCTGGACAACCTTGCGGACATCGCCACGCCCGCCGAGGTGCAGCAGTTGCAGAAGATCGCCGCGTGGCTGAACTACGAGTCGCAGATCGCGCAGATGTACAGCCGCGTGGTGCTGCTGGACAACAGCTACTACATCAGCGGCTTTGTGCCGCAGGACAGCGTGCAGGCTTTGCGCGACGCCGTGAAAAACACGCTGCCGGAGGTGCGCGTGTGCGCGGACGGCGAGCTGGGCACGCCCGCCGCGCCCGCCGCGCAGCTGCACCCGCCGACAAAGCTCGCGAACAACTGGCTGCTGCGCCCGTTCGAGATGTTCGTGACGATGTACGGCCTGCCGGCCTACGGCGACATCGACCCCACGCCCTTCGTGGCCGTCACGTATGCGATCCTGTTCGGCGTGATGTTCGGCGACGTGGGCCAGGGCGTGCTGCTGGGGCTCGTCGGTTATTTCGTCATGTACAAAAAGCTGCACATGCAGCTGGGGCTCATCCTCACGCGGTGCAGCGTGTTCAGCGTGCTGTTCGGGTTTGTGTACGGCAGCGTGTTCGGCTTCGAGCACGCGCTGGACGGGGTGTACCGCGCGCTGGGCTTTGCGGGAAAGCCCGTTGAGGTGATGGAGACGAACACCATCAACGGCATCCTCATCACCAGCGTGGCCGCGGGCGTGTGCATCATCGTGTGCGCCATGGCGGCGGGCATCCTGTCGGACGTGCGCCGGGGCGAGAAGGTGAAGGCCGTCGTCAGCGTGAACGGCGTGGCGGGGCTTGTGTTCTATCTTTCCATCATCGGCCTGCTCTTGCCGATGCTGGGCTTCTCGCTGCCGTTCATCGGCACGCCCGTGTACATCGCGCTGGGGCTCGTCGTGCCGTTTTTGTGCATGTATTTCTCCGAGACGCTCTGCCGGCTGGCTGCGGGCGAACACCCGGGCAAGCCGGGCGAGATCCTCATCAACGGCTTTTTTGAGATGTTCGACGCCGTTTTGAGCTTCGCCTCGAACACGATGAGCTTTTTGCGCGTGGGCGGCTTCGTGCTGGCGCACGCGGGCATGATGAGCGTCGTGTTCACGCTGGCGGAGATGGCCGGCGGGAACGTCGTGCTGTACGCCGTGATCGCCGCGGCGGGCAATGTGTTCGTCATGGCCCTCGAGGGCCTGTTCGTGGGCATTCAGGTGCTGCGCCTTGAATTCTACGAGATCTTCAGCCGCTTCTTCGAGGCGGACGGCCGCCCCTTCAGCCCGCTGCATGTGCGGGCCGGGCGCGAGCTTGCGCAGGAGTGAACGCCTTCTTTCCCGCAAAGCGGGTGGGAGATATACGCATTTGACAATGGAGGGAATGTTTCATGAAACACCGTTCTTTGAAGAAATTCGCACGCACTCTGTGCCTTCTGGCGCTCACCTTCACGCTGGCGGCGGCCTTGTCCGGCACGGCTTTCGCCGAGGGCGAGGCGGCCGCGGCCTCCGCCGGCAACGGGCTGGGCCTCATCGCGGCGGCTTTGTCCACGGGCATTGCGGGCATCGGCGCGGGCATCGCCGTCGGCGCGGGCGCGCCCGCGGCCATCGGCGCGCTCACCGAGGACCCCAAGAGCTTCGGCAAGGCGCTGATCTTCGTGGCGCTGGGCGAGGGCATCGCGCTGTACGGCATGCTGGTGTCCATCCTGATCCTGGCGCGCGTGTGAGCGCGGGGGCGAAGCGATGAAGTACTTTCTCATCAGCGACAACGTGGACACGATGGCCGGCATGGCCCTGGTGGGCGTGCACGGCGTTGTGGTGCACGAGGAGGACGAGGTGCGCGCGGCGCTGGAAAAGGCCTGCGCCGACGAGGAGGTGGGCCTTGTGCTCATCACCGACAAGCTCGTGGCAAAATGCTCGGAGCTGGTGTTTTCGTACAAGCTCTCGCGCCGCCGCCCGCTGATCGTGGAAATGCCGGACCGCCACAGCGATTCCAACCCCGGCGACACCATCCGCCGCTACATCTCCGAAGTGGTGGGCGTGAAGATTTGAGGTGTGTGACACATGAACAGAAAACAGGCGCAGCTTGCGCGCGCGGCGCGCGGGCTGGACAGCGAACAGAGCTATGCGACGTTTGACGAGTCGGTGATGAGCGCGGCGAAAAGCCAGGCCGCGGCCGTGGTGGCCGAGGCCGAAAAGCAGGCGCAGGCGCTGTACGAGAGCCTGGCGGCGCCGCTGCGCACCGACCCGGTGAAGGCCTGCCGCGCCGAGGCCGAGACGCGCCTTGCGCGCACCGAGGCCGCGCAGCGCCAGAAAAACCGCGAAAAGCTCCTGCACTACCGCGGCGAGCTGGTGAACGCGCTGTTCGCCGAGGCGGCCGAGGACGTGGAGGCCTACACCGCGAGCGACGAATACCTGCGCGACATGGACGCGCGCCTGGCCGCCTGGGCCGACAAGGCCGGCGCGCACAGCAAGGTGTATGTGCGCCGCGCCGACGAGGCGCGCCTTGCGCCGCTGGCGCAAAAGCACATCCCGGGCTGCGCCGTGGCGGTGGACAGGACCATCCGCATGGGCGGCTTCAAGCTGGAGACGGGCCATGTGCGCTACGACGTCACGCTGGACTGGATCGCCCGCGAGCAGCGCGAGGCGTTCCTGGGCCGCTGCGGCCTGCGCGTCGAGTGAGCGAAGCCGGCAAGAAGAGGGGACAGAGCTTTATGAACGATACCATTTATTCCATCAACGGCCCCGTCGTCACCGTGCGCAACACCGACACCTTCCGCATGATGGAGATGGTGTATGTGGGCGAGGCGGGCCTCATCGGCGAGGTCATCAGCGTCAGCGAGCACAAGACCACCATCCAGGTGTACGAGGAGACCACCGGCCTGCGCGTGGGCGAGCCGGTGCGCGGCACGGGCGCGCCGCTGTCGGCGACGCTGGGCCCGGGCATCATGACGGGCATTTTCGACGGCATCGAGCGCCCGCTGGACGTCATCGCCCAAAAGAGCGGCGCGTTCATCGGCGCGGGCGTGCACGTGGCGAGCATCGACGAGGAAAAGCTGTGGGACGTGACCGTGTGCGTCAAGCCCGGCCAGACGGTGACGGGCGGCACGGTGGTCGCCACGTGCCCCGAGACGAGCATCATCACGCACAAGAGCATGGTGCCGCCGGACGTCGAGGGCGTTGTGACGTGGGCGGCCGAAAACGGGCGCTACAACGTGAAAACGCCCATCTGCAAAATCGAGACGCCGTCGGGCGAAGTGCGCGAGGTCTGCCTTGCGCAGCGCTGGCCCATCCGCACGCCGCGCCCGGTGCGCAGCCGCGAGGCCATCGGCCGCCCGCTCATCACGGGCCAGCGCGTCATCGACACGCTGTTCCCCGTGGCCAAGGGCGGCGCGGCGGCCATCCCCGGCGGTTTCGGCACGGGCAAGACCATGACGCAGCATCAGCTGGCCAAATGGTGCGACGCCGACATCATCATCTACGTGGGCTGCGGCGAGCGCGGCAACGAGATGACGCAGGTGCTCACCGAGTTCGCCGCGCTGGAGGATCCCAAGAGCGGCAAACCCATGACCGAGCGCACCGTGCTGATCGCCAACACCTCCAACATG
>DXGT01000120.1 GCA_019113785.1 Candidatus Ruthenibacterium merdigallinarum
CATCTATTGAAAGCGGCGTGCGTCTGTGTTACTTTGATGTAGAAACACTTGACAGGGAGATGGAAACGGTGCATACTCTGTACGCACGTACGCACGCACTGGATTTCTGTCCTTTTGTAATAATTTGCAAACGGCATAAAAGGCGTATCCTGCCCGCAGCACTGCGGACGGGATGCGCCTTTTTGCGCTGCCCTGCCAAAAAAAACAGAAAGGAATGAGGACGGATGAACAGTATGAAAAAACGGCTGCTGGCGGCAGCGGTCGCCGCGGCGATGGCGGTGACGGCGTTTTCGGGCGCGGTGCTGGCGGAGACGGAACCGGCGGCGCAGCCGGCCCCCGCGGCCGCCGCGGCCGGCACGGAGGAGTACCGCTGGTCGTTTGAGCTGAAATTCGACGCGAACGGCGGCACGGGCGCGCCGGCGACGATGACGGCGGGCAACAACGACACGTATCGGAATACGAACAGTTTCAAAATCCCGCAGCAGGAGCCGACGCGGGAGGGCTATGTGTTCCTCGGCTGGTCGGAGAAGAAGGACGCGACGGCGGCGACATATAAATACGGCGGCGAGCACGCCTACTGCCAGGTGAAGGCGGAGGGCAAGGACGGCGGCTTTGGCACAAAGACGCTGTACGCCGTGTGGGAGAAAGAGAGCACGCCCACGTACCGCTGGTCGTTCGAGCTGAAATTCGACGCGAACGGCGGCACGGGTGCGCCGGCGACGATGACGGCGGGCAACAACGACACGTATCGGAATACGAACAGCTTCAAAATCCCGCAGCAGGAGCCGACGCGGGAGGGCTATGTGTTCCTCGGCTGGGCAGAGAAGCAGAACGCGACGACGGCGACGTATCAATACGGCGGCGAGCACGCCTACTGCCAGGTGAAGGCGGAGGGCAAGGACGGCGGCTTTGGCACAAAGACGCTGTACGCCGTGTGGGAGAAAGCGCCGCAGGCTCCCGCGGCCCCGGACGAGGCCGCGGTGGACGCGCTGGACATCCGCGACGCCGTGACCGTGCGCTGCACCAACGCGCAGGAGGCGCACGGCGAAGCGACGTACGGCCTGCTGGCGGGCAGCTACACCATCGGCGCGGTGGAGGGCGACAGCGTGAGCGGCTACAAGGTGCGTTTGCAGATCGAGCCGCAGGCGTATGTGGAGGCCTTCGACAAGGCGGCCGGGGCGCAGCACACCGCGCCGGAGGGCGCGCAGGGCGCGATCACGCTGGTGTGGAACGAGGCGGAGGGCGCCTGGGAGGCGGAGGCCTTCGAGCCCATCGTCTTTGCGGCCGCGTGTGAGAGCAAGGACCCGAGCACGAGCGACAGCTCCTCGACAAGCGACAGCTCCTCGACAAGCGACAGCTCCTCGACGAGCGACAGCTCCTCGACAAGCGACAGCACTTCGACGAGCGGCAGCACTTCGGCGAGCGGCAGCTCCTCGGCGAGCTCCGGCAGCTCGAGCACGGGCGGCAGTGCGGGCGGTACGACCGGCGGCGCCTCGACGGGCGGCGGTACGAGCAGCACCGGCACGGCGACGGCCACGCCGCAGACGAACGACGTCAGCAACGCGCTGCTGTGCGCGTCGCTGGCCCTGTTCGGCGCGTTGGGCCTGGCGGGCTGCACAGTGGCCCTGCTGCGCCGCCGCGCGCGCTGAGCGAAAAACGGCGCACAAAAAAGCAGAGGGACGCCGCCGGCTTTACCGGGGCGTCCCTTTTTGCGTTCTTTTTTACTCGCTCTGCCCGCAGGCTGCGAGGTAGGCCGCCGGGCCTTCCTCGTACAGATTTTTGCCTGTGCAGTCGATGGCGACGGTGAGGGGCATGTCGCGCACAAGGAGGCGGCGCACGGCCTCGCTGCCGAGATCCTCATAGCACACGACGGCGGCGCTCTCCACGCAGGCGGCCATGGCCGCGCCCGCGCCGCCCGCGGCGGCGAAGTACACGGCCGTATGCTCGCGCATGGCCTGCACCACGGCCTCGCTGCGCGCGCCTTTGCCGGCCATGCCCGCCAGCCCCAGCGCGAGCAGGCGCGGGGCGTAGGCGTCCATGCGGCCGCTGGTGGTGGGCCCGCACGAGCCGATCACCTCGCCCGGGCGCGCGGGCGTGGGCCCGGCGTAGTAAATGACGGCGCCGCGCACCTCGAACGGCAGGGGCTTGCCCTCGTCCAGAAGGGCGCACAGGCGCTTGTGCGCGGCGTCGCGCGCCGTGTACACTTCGCCCGACAGGTACACCGTGTCGCCGCAGCGCAGCGCCTGCACGTCCTGCCGCGACAGGGGGGTGGTGAGATGATGTTCCATATTACAGCACGGCCTCCTTGTGGCGGGTGACGTGGCAGCTGATGTTCACGGCCACGGGCAGGCCCGCGATGTGCGTGGGGAAGGTCTCGATGGCGAGGTGCAGCGCGGTGGTTTGGCCGCCGAAGCCCTGCGGGCCGATGCCCAGCGCGTTGATTTTTTGCAGCAGCTCGCGCTCCATGGCGGCGTAGTATTCGTCCGGGTGATGGCTGCCCACGCTGCGCAGCAGCGCGCGCTTTGCCAGCAGCGCGCAGCCCTCGAACGTGCCGCCGATGCCCACGCCCACCACGATGGGCGGGCAGGGGTTGGGCCCCGCGGCGCGCACGGCATCCACCACGAAGCGCTTGACGCCCTCCTCGCCGTCCGAGGGCTTGAGCATGGCGATGCGGCTCATGTTCTCGCTGCCGAAGCCCTTGGGCGCGACGGTGAGGCGCACCTGCTCGCCCGGCACAAGGCGCGTGTACAGCACGGCGGGCGTGTTGTCGCCCGTGTTGCCGCGGCGGATGGGGTCGGCCACGACCGATTTGCGCAAGTAGCCTTCCGTGTAGCCTTTGGCGACGCCCGCGTGCACGGCGGCCTCGAAATCGCCCTCGATGTGCACGTCCTGCCCCACGTCCGCGAACACGACGGCCATGCCGGTGTCCTGGCAGATGGGCAGGCCCGTGCGCGCGGCGGCGTCGAGGTTCTGGCACAAGGTGCCCAGCACATTGCGCGCCAGCGGCCAGGGCTCTGTTTCGGCGGCGGCGCGCACGGCGCGCTCCATGTCCGGCGAGAGCGCGCGGTTCGCCTCGATGCAAAGGCGCGCCACCGTGTCGCGGATCAGCGCCGCGTCCAGCGTTCTCACAGGCGCGCCACCCCCGTCCTGCGCGCGGCGTCGGCCACGGCGTCGGCCACGGCGCCGGCCACGCGGGCGTCGAACGCGCCGGGGATGATGTAGTCCTCGCACAGCTCCCCCTCGCCGACAAGGCCGGCGATGGCCTGCGCGGCGGCCACCTTCATCTCGCTGTTGATGTCGCGCGCGCGCACGCGCAGCGCGCCCTTGAACACGCCGGGGAAGGCCAGCACGTTGTTGATCTGGTTGGGATGGTCGCTGCGGCCGGTGCCCACCACGCGCACGCCGGCGGCCTTCGCGTCCTCGGGCGTGATCTCGGGCACGGGGTTCGCCATGGCGAAGACGACGGCGTCTTTCGCCATCGTGCGGGCCATGTCCTGCGTCAGCGCGCCGCCCACGGACACGCCGATGAACACGTCCGCGCCGCGCACGGCGTCGGCCAGCGTGCCGGCGAGGCCCTGCTCGTTTGTGATCTCGCACAGCATGGCCTTGTGGTCGGCGATGCCCACGCCGCGGCCGCGGTGCAGGATGCCGTGCTCGTCGCACGCGACGATGTGCTTTGCCCCCGCGGCCAGCAGCATTTTGATGATGGCCGTGCCCGCCGCGCCCGGGCCGTTGAGCACGATGCGCACGTCGGCGAGGTTCTTTTTCACCACGCGCAGCGCGTTGAGCAGCGCCGCCGTCACCACGATGGCGGTGCCGTGCTGGTCGTCGTGGAACACGGGGATGTCCAGCTCGCGCTCAAGCGTCTCCTCAATGGAAAAGCACGCGGGCGAGGCGATGTCCTCGAGGTTGACGCCGCCGAACACCGGCGCGATGAGGCGCACGGCCTCGACGACTTTGTCCGGGTCCTGCGTGTCCAGGCAGATGGGGAAGGCGTCCACGCCGCCGAACTCCTTGAACAGGATGGCCTTGCCCTCCATGACGGGCTGCGCGGCCGCGGCCCCGATGTTGCCCAGGCCCAGCACGGCCGTGCCGTTCGTCACCACGGCCACGGTGTTGGCCTTGCAGGTGTAGGTGTAGGCGGCCGCCGGGTCCTGCGCGATGGCGCGGCACGGCTCGGCCACGCCGGGCGTGTACGCGACGGACAGATCGTCCCGCGTTTTCACGGGCACTTTGCTTTTGATTTCCAGCTTGCCGTGGTGCTGCGCGTGCAGCGCGAGCGCCTGCTTGTAATAATCCATATCGTCCCGACCTTTCCTGTGACGCCGCAGCGCGGCGCGCCTGTTGCATTCAATAGTAGTATCGGTGTACAAAGGGGACACGACGCCGCTGGGGGTGCCCACAGGCACGCTGGCTGCGTTCTCGGGCTCGGCAGGCGTCAGCCTGCTCTCGCCCTGCGGCCTTGCCAGCCCACCCGTGGGCGCGCCC
>DXGT01000121.1 GCA_019113785.1 Candidatus Ruthenibacterium merdigallinarum
TGCTCGTCAACTCGAACCCCGCCACCATCATGACCGACACCCACATTGCCGACCACGTCTATGTGGAGCCGATGACCGTCGAGATCCTCGAGCGCGTCATCGAAAAGGAGCGGCCGGATTCGATCTTGCCCAATCTCGGCGGCCAGACGGGCCTGAACCTCGCGATGGAGCTGCACCGCTCGGGCTTTTTGGCAAAAACGGGCGTGCGCCTTTTGGGCTGCCGCCCCGACACGATCGACCGCGCCGAGGACCGCCAGCTGTTCAAGGACACGATGGAAAAGCTGGGCCAGCCGGTCATCCCCTCGAAGGTCGTGGAGGACCTTGAGGACGCCGTGGCCTTCGCCGCCGAGATCGGCTATCCCGTCATCGTGCGCCCCGCGTTCACGATGGGCGGCACCGGCGGCGGCATCTGCGAGGACGAGGCCGCTCTGCGCGAGATCGGCACGAACGGCCTGCGCCTGTCGCCCATCCATCAGGTGCTGATCGAAAAGGGCATCGCCGGCTGGAAAGAGATCGAGTACGAGGTGATGCGCGACGCGAAGGGCAACGTCATCACCGTGTGCAACATGGAGAACTTCGACCCCGTCGGCGTGCACACGGGCGATTCCATCGTCGTGGCGCCCAGCCAGACTTTGTCGGACAAAGAGTACCAGATGCTGCGCACCGCGGCGCTCGACATCATCACGGAGCTGGGCATCGAGGGCGGCTGCAACTGCCAGTTCGCCCTGAAGCCCGACAGCTTCGAGTACGCGGTGATCGAGGTGAACCCGCGCGTGTCGCGCTCTTCGGCGCTGGCCTCGAAGGCCACGGGCTACCCCATTGCGAAGATCGCCACGAAAATCGCCATCGGCTACAGCCTGGACGAGCTGCCCAACGAGGTGACGGGCCAGACCTGCGCGTGCTTCGAGCCCGCGCTCGACTACTGCGTCGTCAAGTTCCCCAAGTGGCCGTTCGACAAATTCGTCTACGCCAACAAGGCGCTGGGCACGCAGATGATGGCCACGGGCGAAGTGATGGCCATTGCGCCCACGTTCGAGCACGCCATGATGAAGGCCGTGTCCTCGACCGAGCTGGGGCTGGACTGCATGTGCATGCCCGCGCTGGAGGAGCTGACGGACGGGGAGATCGTGGAAAAGCTGTCCGTGTGCGACGCCGACCGCAGCTTCGTCGTGTACGAGGCGCTCAAGCGCGGCGTGAGCTACGACACCATCTACGAAAAGACGAAGATCGACCGCTGGTTCCTGGCAAAGCTGCACAACCTGGCCAAAACGGAGCTGCGGCTGCGCTGGTACGGCCAGCACCCGGGCGAGGCGCTCCCGTATGAGGTGTATGCCGCCGCGAAAAAGCAGGGCTTCATGGACAAGACGATCCTGCGCTTTGCGGGCCTTGCGCAGTTGCCGTTCGAGCCGATGACGGCCGGCTACAAGATGGTGGACACCTGCGCGGCCGAGTTCGACGCAAAGACCCCGTATTTCTACTCCTCCTACGACGAGGAGAACGAGGCGGCGCAGTTCATCGCCGCGCATCCCACGGACAAGAAAAAGGTGCTCGTGTTCGGCTCCGGCCCCATCCGCATCGGGCAGGGCATCGAGTTCGACTATTGCAGCGTGCACTGCACGTGGATGCTGAAAAAGTACGGCTGCGAGGCCGTCATCGTCAACAACAACCCCGAGACCGTCTCGACCGATTTCGACACCGGCGACCGGCTGTATTTCGACCCCCTGACGCCCGAGAGCGTCGACCACATCATCGCCACCGAAAAGCCGTGGGCGTGCGTGGTGCAGTTCGGCGGGCAGACGGCCATCAAGCTGGCCAAGCACCTGACGCAGAAGGGCGTGCGCATCCTGGGCACCCCGGCCGACGCCATCGACGAGGCCGAGGACCGCGAGCGCTTCGACGAGCTGCTCGAGCGCTGCGGCATCCCCCGCCCGCAGGGCCTGACGGTGTTCACCTGCGAGGAGGCGCTCGAGGCCGGGCGCAAGCTGGGCTACCCCGTGCTGCTGCGCCCGTCGTACGTGCTGGGCGGGCAGAACATGATCATCGCCTACAACGACGCCGACGTGAAGGAGTACATGGCCATCATCACCAGCCATGTCAGCATGGAAAACCCCGTGCTGGTGGACAAGTACCTCATGGGCACCGAGTGCGAGGTGGACGCCATCTGCGACGGCGAGGATTTCCTGATCCCCGGCATGATGGAGCACGTGGAGCGCGCGGGCATCCACTCGGGCGACTCGATCTCCATCTATCCGCCGCAGAGCCTCAAACAGAAGACCAAGGCCACCATCGTGGACTACACCGGCCGCCTTGCGCGCGAGCTGAAGGTGGTGGGCCTGATGAACATCCAGTTCGTGGTGTATAACAACGAGGTGTACATCATCGAGGTGAACCCGCGCTCGTCGCGCACGGTGCCCTACATCAGCAAGGTGACGGGCGTGCCCATGGTGGACCTGGCCGTGCGCTGCATGCTGGGCGAAAAGCTGCGCGATATGGGCTACGGCACTGGACTGTACCCCACGGGCGAGTACTGCGCGGTGAAGGTGCCGGTGTTCAGCTTCTCGAAGCTGCACAACGTCGACACCCAGCTGGGCCCGGAGATGAAGTCGACGGGCGAGGTGCTGGGCATCGCGCCCACGTTCGAGGACGCGCTCATCAAGGGCCTTGTGGGCGCGGGCTACCAGATGCGCAAGCCCACGCCCGGCAAGTGCTGCGTGCT
Organism: Candidatus Ruthenibacterium merdigallinarum; assembly: GCA_019113785.1. Lineage (GTDB taxonomy): Bacteria > Bacillota > Clostridia > Oscillospirales > Ruminococcaceae > Ruthenibacterium > Ruthenibacterium merdigallinarum. Next base: position 2,717 of record DXGT01000121.1, read on the forward strand.
GACGGTGAAGGACTCCGACAAGCAGGAGCTGACGGACATCGCCTGGGCGCTGAAGGACATGGGCTACAAGCTGTACGGCACGGCCGGCACCGCCGACCACCTGACGCGCAGCATGATCCCGTGCAGCCACGTGCGCAAGCTCAGCGAAGAGCGGCCCAATTTGCAGGACCTTCTGGAGTCCGGCCTTGTGGACTATGTGATCTCCACCTCCTCCAAGGGGCGCATCCCCAGCCTTGACTCGGTGCAGCTGCGCCGCAAGGCCGTGGAGCTCAGCGTGCCGTGCCTGACGGCCATCGACACGGCGCGGGTGCTGGTGAAGTGCCTGCGCTCGGGCCGCACGCTGCGCGACGTCGACCTCGTCGACATCGCCGACATCCAGTGAGCGGCGGCCGCCCGCAGGCCGCGCCGCGCGTGAACAGCAGAAAACAGGAACCGGCCGCCGCGCTTTCCCGCATGGAAAGCGCGGCGACTTTTTGCCTTAAAATGCCTTTATTTATATTTTAAAAATGATAAGTTTTAAAAATAGAAAAGAAATAAGTGCGAATATTGGGCAATAATGCACAATAAATTGCGAAAATCTTGTGCCACTATTACTATTGAAATAATAAGTTAAAGTTTGTAAGATAAAAATAGAAACCGGGAAAGGGGGATGAGACATGCCGAACCACGGCGAAAAGGAAACGCGCCCGATGAACTTTATCTTTCTGTTCAGCGACCAGCACAGCCCGCACATGCTGGGCTGCTACGGCAACGAGGCGGTGCGCACGCCGCATCTGGACGCGCTGGCCGCGCGCGGCGCGCGCTTTGCAAACGCCTGCTGCAACTGCCCTGTGTGCGTGCCCTCGCGCGCGGCGATGGCCATGGGCGATTACGCCTCGCGCGGCGGCTACTGGGACAACGCCTTTGCCTACGACGGAGCCGAACCCAGCTGGGCCGGCCGCCTGGAGGAGGAGGGCTACCGCGTCACGGCCATCGGCAAGATGCATTTCAAGGACGATTCGCCGGCCACGGGCTTTCTGGACCAGCGCATCCCGCTGCACATCAAGGACGGCAAAGGCGACATCTACGGCACCATCCGGGACAAAACCATCACGCGCCCGCAGTTCCGCCAGGCCATCCTGGACGCGCGGGAGGGCGAGTCGGACTATTCGCGCTTCGACCGCGAGGTGGCCCGCCGCGCGGCGGACTTCCTCACGCGGGAGGCCGCGGGCGAGGGGCGGCCCTTTGCGCTGTATGTGGGCTTCGTCACGCCGCATTTCCCGCTGATCGCTCCGCCCGAGTACGCGGCGCTGTACCCGGACGCCGGCAGCGTGCGCACGCCCGTGGCGTTCGACCGCGCGCACTGGGCTGACCATCCCGTCTTGAACGACTACCGGCGCTATTGCTGCCAGGAGGGGCTGACGGACGCCCAGCGGCTCAATGCCGTGCGCATATACTATGCGCTGTGTTCGTTTTTGGACGCACAGGTGGGCACGGTGCTGGATGCCGTCACGCAGGCGGGCCTGTGGGAGAACACGTGCGTGGTGTACACGTCCGACCACGGCGACATGATGGGCGAGCACGGGCTGTTTTTCAAATCCACAATGTACGAGGGCAGCGTCGGCGTTCCGATGCTGCTGGCCGCGCCGGGCGTCGCCCCGGGCACGGTGTGCAAAACGCCGGTGTCGCTGGTGGACATTTATCCCACGGCGCTCGAGTGCCTGGGCGTTGCGCAAAACGCGCGCGAGGCTGCGCTGCCGGGCGCGTCGCTGCTGCCGCTGGCCCGCGGGCGCGAGGAGCCCGGGCGCGCGGTGTACGCGGAGTACCTGGCGTTCGGCTGCTACAGCGGCGCGTTCATGATCCGGGACGAAGCGTACAAATACGTCTACTACCCCGGCGAGCGGCCGCAGCTGTTCGATTTGAAAAACGACCCGGACGAATGCGCCGACCTCGCGCAGGACCCCGCCATGGCGGAGGTTTTGGCGCGCTACCACGAAAAACTGCTGGCCGTGTGCGACCCGGACGAGACCGAGCGGCGCGCCGAGGCCGCCCAGAAGGCCTGTCTGGACAGCTACGGCGGCAGGGACGAATTCTTGCGCACTTTCAAACCCATGCTGTTTTCGCCCATTCCGGATCTGGAGGAAAAGGGCGGCTGACACAAGCGGACAACGGGCATTCTTGACCAAAAAGGAGGAAGTTGTATGGAATACGTGATCGGCATACTGCTGCTTTGTACGTTCTTCGGCCTGGCGTACTACTGCATCAAAGGCCACAACATGATGATCGGCTTTCTGATCATGGCCGTCATCTGGACGGTGCTGCCGCTGGGCGGCACGCTCTTCACCGGCAGCGATTTTGTTGCGAACAATCCGGTGCTGCAGTTCGGCGGCGACACGGACAACCCGCTGATCGGCATTTTGAACGCCATCTACCAGAGCGCTCCCGAAGACCGCGGCAACATTCTGGTCAATGTGTGCTGGGGCGCGTGGTTCGGGCGCGTTCTGCTGGACACGGGCATCGCCTCCACGCTGATCCGCCGCACGGTGGAGCTGGGCGGCGACCGCCCCATGCTGACCACCGCGCTTTTGAACATCGTCACGGCGCTGATCTTCACGTCCATGTCCGGCGCGGGCCCCGTCATCGCCATCGGCATCATCGTGCTGCCCATTCTGATGAGCCTCGGCCTGCCCAAGCACATCGCGCTGTTCACGTTCATGGGTTCCGTCGCCGCGGGCGACTATCTGAACCCCGTGTACTTCCAGCAGTACCGCGCCTACTTCCTCACGCCGGAGCAGATGCCGGAGTTCACACTGGGCTGGTACACGCGGCAGTGGGGCCTGCTGGCGCTGGTGATCATGCTGGTGGTCACCACGGTGATGACGGCGATCTATCTCAAGCGCAATAAGGTGTCGCACGCGTGGGCCGCGCAGGCCCCCGCCCCCGCCGAGGCGGCGCCGGAGCAGAAAAACGCGCCGTGGTACACGTTGATCCTGCCCATCGTGCCGGTGCTTTTGAACATCCTTCTGAACTTCTCGCTCATCGGCGGCTTCATCATCGCGGGCATGCTGGCGCTGCTTCTGTGCGGCAAACTGCACCAGAAATTCCGCGCCAACTGCGCGCTCATCAGCAAGCAGTTTTTCGACGGCGTGGTCGATTCCGCCCCTCTGTTCGGCTTCATGCTGACGCTGGCCATGTTCCAGTCGGTGGCGAAATACGCCTCGCCCTACTTTGAGGTGATCCTGGGCGGCGTGATGCCCACCAGCGAGCTGGTCGTGTGCATCGCCTTCGCCATCTTCCTGTGCATGGGCCTGTTCCGCGGGCCGCTCAGCCTGGCCGGCTGCGGCGCAGCCACCGTGGGCGTGCTCAGCAATATGGCCAGCTTCTCCATCCCGTTCCTGTACGCCGTGTTCGCCATTCCCACCATCACGGTGAACATCGGCAGCTGCATCTCGCAGAGCTGGGTCGGCTGGGGCATCTCCTACGCCAAGGTGGAATCGAAGGACTTCTTCAAGCTGTCCATCCCCAACGCCTATGCGGCGGGCATCCCGCTGTACATTGCGGCGTACATCTGCATGAGCGGCCTCGGCGCGCAGTGGTATCTGTGAGCGGCGCAGCCGCGCGGCACATCCGAAAAAGCAAAGAGGGCCGGCGCCTTTTACGGGCGCCGGCCCTCTGCGGCTGTGTGGACAAAAACGCCGTTTTTTGCTATATTAATTATAAGTAAAGTTCGGTGTGTAAAGGGGGAACCGCCGCATCCCCTTGCACACCGGTACAATCCATGGGAGAGAGGGGGCGGCGCCATGCTGCCGGAGCGTTTGCGGCTGCCGGAGATCGGCGGCGTCGTGCTGGACCATGTGCTCAAGCACGGGCCGGCCTCCAAGGCGGACATCTGCGCGGGAACGGGCAAAAGCATCTCCGCCGTCACCCGCTATCTGCAGGAGCTGTGCGACGCCGGGCTGATTGCCGAATGCGGCATCGGCGGCTCCTCGGGCGGGCGCAAGCCGGTGCTGTACGCGGTGAACGCGCGGCGCTGGTACATCTGCTGCGTCAATGTGTCCACGATCTACTGCGAGGTGGCCACGGTGGATCTGTCGCTGGAGGTGCTGCGCCTCGACCGCTTCGACATCCAGCCGCAGGACACGCCCGCGGATGTGGTGGCGCACATCGGCGCGCTGTACGAGCGCCAGCGCGAAGCCTGCGGCCTGTGCGAGGCGCAGTTCCTCGGCGCGGGGGTGTCGGTGTTCAGCTCGGTGCGCAACGAGCAGGGCGTTTTGTACCGGCCCATCATCCGCTACATGCACCCTCAGTGGGAGGAATACCCGCTGGTGGCGCAGCTGGCCGCGCGCCTGCGCCTGCCGGTATATGTGGAAAAGGGCATCAATGCGGCCGCCATGCTGGAGTACAATTACGGCCGCGCGCGCGGCAGTGAAAAGAGCATCTATGTGCTGTGCGCGATGAACCTGCGCGCCGCCGTCATCCAGAACGGGCGCATCTCCTGTTCGTCGCCGTTTTACGAGGACGCGTTCGGGCACATGACCGTCGATTTCGACGGCCCGCGCTGCCCGTGCGGGCGCTATGGCTGCGTGAACTGCTATGCGAACATCCCCGCCGTGCTGGAGAATTACCGGCGCGGCGCCAAGCGCGGCGCGCCGCGCCTGACGGCTTCGCCCGACGCCGACGGCGCGGACGTTTACAGCGTGTGCCGCGCCGCCGCGGACGGCGACGAGGCCGCCGTGCGCGCCGTGCAGGAGGCCGGCGACATGCTGGGCATCGCGCTGGCCAATTTCATCAACCTGATCGGGCCGGACACGGTGATCCTGGCCGGGGTGCTGCCGCACGAATCGCGCCTGTACTACGAGCGCGCCGTGCGCACGGCCCGGGGGCGCCTGATGAACGCCGCGCCCGTCGTGTTCGAGCGCGAGGGCCGCTTTGCCAGCGCCATCACCATCGGCGCGGCGGCCATGGTGCTGGAGCGGGTGACGCATGGCGAAGGCCCCAGTCGGGACATGGCATAAAAAGAAGGAAACAGCCCCCGGCAGCGCAATGCTGCCGGGGGCTGTTCGCATGTCGGGAAAGTGCGCGCTCAGACGGCGCGCCGGCGTTTCGCCGCCGCAAGACTGCATGCCGCGAGGCCCGCTGCGCCGGCGGCCGCCAGCGCGGCCCACAGCGCCGCGTGGCTTGCGTCGCCCGTCTGCGGCGTGGCCGTGGATGCGGACGGCGTTGCGGGCGTCACCGGGGTGACCGGCGTGACCGGCGTCACGGGTGTGTCCGGATCGGCCGGGTCAGTCGGATCGGCCGGGTCAGTCGGATCGGCCGGGTCAGTTGGGTCGGTTGGGTCGGTTGGGTCAGGGTTCGGGTTGGGATCAGGGTCGACCGGCTCGTCCGGGTCGGTCGGCTGCTCCCATGTGATGTCGAGGATCGCCTGGCGTGTGCTGCGGCCGTCCACTGTGCGGCCGATGTCGTAATCGTATGTAACGGTCGTCGCGCCCGCAGCGACGGTGAGCACATCGCCGCTGACAGCGGCGTTCGTCCAGTTCGACGCGCGCGACGCGTCAAAGCCCTCGCCCAGCGCGGACAGCGCCAGCTCGCCTTGCGCCGTCACGGTGACGGCGCGGCGGTTCGGCTTCATGGAGTACTGTTCGATCTGCTCCGGGCTATAGCCGTCGATGTCGGTCTGGTCGAAATCCAGCATGTCCAGCTGTGGATTGCGCGAGACGTCGAGCGCCGTCAGGCAGTTCCCATAGGCGATGAGCCTTTCCAGCGCCGAGTTGTGCGACACATCCAGCTCGGTGAACCGGCAGTCGGACAGGTCGGCGTAAGTCAGCGCCGTCTGTGCCAAGAGGTCGATGTCCGAAAGCGCGGTGCCGTAACACAGAAATCTTTCCAACGCGCCGTTTTGCGAGAGATTCAGCTCGGTGATGGCCGTCTCGGAGCAGTCGAACGTGCGTAGCTGCGTGTTGTGGGACACATCCAGCGCCGTCAGATAGGGATTGTAGCTGCAGTCGAGGGTCTCCAGTTTCGGGTTGCCCGACAGATCGAGACCCGAAAGCGCGGCGCCGTAGCACAGGAATTCCCGCAATTCGCCGTTCTGTGAGAGATTTAGTTCGGTGATGGGCGCCTCGGAGCAGTCGAACGTGCGCAGCTGCGTGTTGTGGGACACATCCAGCGCCGTCAGATACGGATTGTAGCTACAGTCGAGGGTCTCCAGTTCCGGATTCTTTGACAGATCGAGGCTCGTCAGCTCGGTCGTATGGCAATACAGCGCCGTGAGGGCGGGGTTTTGCGTCACATCCAGCTCGGTCAGCCAGTTCTGGTCGCAGTGGAGCACCTTGAGGCGCGGGCAGCCGGTCACGTCGATCGACGCCAGCATGTTATATGTGGCGTACACTTCGACGATGTCCGGGTTTCCGGAGAGGTCGAGCTCCTCTACCCAGCAGCCCTCGATGTTGAGCACCTCCAGATCGGGAAAGTGCTCGATGCCCGTCACGTCCTGCACGCTCTGCCTTTCGTCCTCCGAGGCAAAGCCGCTCAGATCGATTGCAGTTACCGCCGCGCGTTCAGCGTCGTTTAGCATGCCGTCGTCATTCGTATCGAAATAGTCGAGGACGTAGCCGCGGAAAAACGGGTCGGGGAAATTCGTCTCGTCGATGGCTACGTCCCCGGCGCGCGGCTGCGGCGCGGCGGTGGGCGCTTCGCCGGGAGTGGCGGGCGCGGACGCGGGGCTGACGGGCGCCTCGCCGGGGGTGGCGGGGCCGTCCAGCGCCAGCGCGGCGGGCGCCGCCGCCAGCGCCATGCACAGCGCCAGCGCGCCGGCGCACAGGCTGCGGGTGAATTTGCGCATGTTGATTCCTCCTTCTGACGGCGCGCTGGCCAGATTTTGCGCCGATGCCGGAAACTGCGCGCAAATTTTGGCGATATTGGCCTGCGAGCCGATTGACTTTATTATAAAATTGCGTATAATATCCCACAATATCAATTACCGGTTTGGCATTGCCAAACGGGAAACGGAAAGCCGGAAACGCGCCGGTTGGGAAGGAGCGCTGCGAGGTGAAGTTCCAGGACAAGCTGAACGAATATATCCGGCTGGTGGGATGCAGCGGCCGGGAACTGGCGCAGGCGTCCGGCCTGTCGCCGGCGACGATCAGCCGCTACCGCTCCGGCACGCGCGTGCCGTCCGCCGGCGCGTGGCAGCTGAACGCGCTGGCGCAGGGGGTGGCGCTGCTGGCGCGGCTGCGCGGCGTGCACATGGACGCCGCCGGCGTTGAGCGCGCGCTGACCGAGTGCCTTGCGCCGCCGCAGGACAGCGAGAACCTGCGCGCCAATTTGAACGAGCTGCTGGCCACGCTGCCCGTCAGCGCCACCGAGCTTTCGCGTGCGCTGAGCTATGCGCCGTCGTACCTGTCGCGCATCCGCAGCGGCGCGCGCCGCCCGTCCGACCCGGCCCGTTTTGCGCAGGAGACCGCGCGCTTTGTGGTGCGCCGCTGCACAGGCGAGGCCGAGCGCCGCGCCGTGGCGCGCCTGGCGGGGCGCGACGTGCGCGCGGACGACGAGATCATGACGCACGCGCTGGCCGACTGGCTGCTGCGCGGGCACGGCCGCGGCGAGGAGTCGGTGCAGGCGCTGCTGCGCCAGCTGTCCGACTCGGCGTGGGAGCCGTATGACGCCGGCGCGCCCGAGAGGGACGCCGCGGCCGGCGTGGTGCAGGCGCCGGCCTTCCGCGAGTACCGCGGCACGGCCGGCATGCGCCGCAGCGAGCTGGATTTTCTGCGCGCGGCCATTTTGTCGCGCCGCGCGGCGCCGCTGATCCTGTGCACGGACATCGCCATGCAGGACCTTGTGAACGACAAGGACACCGCCGGCCGCTTCATGGCCGCCATGGCCGCGGCCGTGCGCCGCGGGCTGCACGTGCACCTCATCCACAACGTGAGCCTGCCGCCCGAACAGCTGCAGCTGGTGCTGGCCATGTGGATGCCGCTGTGCGCCAGCGGCCGCCTGACGCTGTACCAGCTGGAGGGGCACAGCAATCTGTACTACGGGCACCTTTTGTACTCCGCGTCCGACACGGCGCTGGAGGGTGAATGCGTGCTGAGCGCGATGGAGCAGGCGCGCTTTCGCCTGACGCGCGACAAGGCGGAGGTTCGCTACTGCCGCCAGCGCGCCAAAAGCCTGCTGGCCGCGGCCGCGCCGCTGATGGAGGTGTACCGCAGCGAGCGCGCGCAGGAATTGCAGGCCTTTCTGGCGCAGGACGCCGCCGCGCCCGGCGCGCGCCGCGCGGTGTTGAGCACGCTGCCGCTGTACACGGCCACCGACGAATTGCTGCGCGCCGCGGTGCGCCGCTGCGGGCTGGAAGAACGCCTCGAGGAGGAGATCCTGCGCTGCGCCGCAGTGCAGCGCGCGCAGATGGAGCAGATCCTCGCGGACGGCAACACGGTGACGGACGTGGTGCCGGAGCTGACGCGCGAGGAGTTTGAAAAAGCCCCGCCCGCGCTGCCGCTGTTCAACGTGTTCATCGAGCAGGACGTGGTGTGTACCTATGAGGAGTACCGCCTGCATTTGCAGCTGACGCACGCCTATGCGCAGGCGCACCCCACTTACCGGGTGCAGACGGCCCGCGCGCGCTGCGCGCGCAATTTGCAGATTTTGCTGCACGAGGGCAGCTGGGCGATGGTGTCGAAAAGCAAATCGCCCGCGGTGCACTTCGTCATCCGGCACGAAGGGATGCGCCGCGCGCTGGAGAGCTACTGCGCGGGGACGACGTAAAAACCCTTCGCATGCGGGCGCGCCGGCCCGTGCCCTAAGCGAAAAGACAAAAAACAGGCTGCCCCACGGCAAAGCGGGACAGCCTGTTTTTCTCTGTGTGGTGTTTTCTGTGCGCGTTTTCTACAGGGTGCGTTTTGGAACCGCGCCCCTGCGCGTTCAGCGTGCGCGGCGGCGCAGCGCCGCCAGCGTGCAGCCCGCAAGGCCGACCGCGCCGAAGGCCGCCAGCGCGGCCCACAGCAGGGCGTTGCTCGCGTCGCCCGTCTGCGGCGTGGCCGTCACGGGCGTCGAAGGTGTCGAAGGCGTGGTGGGCGTTGTCGGCGTCGTGGGCACCTCGCGCGTGTAGGTGTTGGTGATGGTCCACGCGCCGCCCTCGTTTGTCACGGCGGCGTCGTAATCGGCGGGCACCACTGTCTCCTCCACGCTCCAGGCGTAGGCCTCGTCCAGCGCGGGCCAGGTGTGGGCCCAGCTGCCGCCGGCGTTCAGCGTCACCTTTTCAAAGGCCTCGCCGTTGCGCAGCAGCGTCACGTCGATGGAGGTGGGGCGCACGCTCTCGGCGTCGTCCTTCCACACCTTGTTCACGGCGAGGGACGTGCCGCGGCTGAGCACCGGCGTGGCGACCGTGTTCACAACTTCGTCGCCGCTGCAAAAAACAGCCGCGCCCTCGTTCGTGTCCAGTTCGCCCGTGGGGTGGAGGCCGCGCTCGTCGGCGTTCAGGTTCTCTTTGAACGTCAGCGTGTGCGCCTCAAACGGCACGTTCGTCAGCGTCCAGGTGATGGTGGTGTTGCCCGCGGCGTCCTTGCCCACGGTCACGGTGCCGGCGCTGGGCTCGATGGAGCTTTCGTCCAGCGTGAAGGCCGGGTCGACGGTGTCGGTGAGGGTGTAGGTGGTCAGCGCGTACTCAACGGCGTCGTTGATGGCCTCGCTGAAGCCCGCGAGGTCGGTGGAGGAGAAGGTCTGGTCGGAAATCTTCGCCATGTTCTCCTGCGAGGAGGCGAGGGAGCCTGCCGGCACCTGTTGCAGCACGCTGACGATCTGCACGCCCAGCGCGCGGATGGCGTCGGCCTCGTCCACGCCGTAATAGCTCTCGGGCACTTCGCCGGGGTAGAAGGGCTGGCCGTCCGAGATGAAGATCACGGTGGTGTTGCGGCCCGCGGCCACGTTTTCTTCGGCCAGCTCCAGCGCGCCGGCGAGGCCGACGGCATAGTTGGTGTTCGACTCGTAGTTGACGATGTCGTTCCAGATAAAGTCGTGCGCTTCGGCTTGTTCGCCCTTTTCAAAGAAGCGGGACTGTGCATGGTTGGTCTCCGGCTTTTCACCGAAAGTGGAGAACGCGATGCGCGTATCCAGCTCGGGCGCGCTCAACAGCTCGTCGGCCACGTCCATCATCTTCGACTGCATGTTGTAGAAGTTCGAGTTCATCGCGTCGGCGCTGCCGAAGCCGGACATCGAGTTCGACGCGTCGGCCACGAAGATGAAATCCATCTGGCGGGCGGTGGTGTAATAGGCCTGGATGCGCACGTCGGCGACGGTCTTTTCCGCGTCGGCCCACTTGGCCTCCTTCGTCAGCTGGGTGTCGCCGACAGTCTCGGCGGCGTTCGCCTCGCCCGTGCGCACGGACGTCCAGCCCGCGGGGGCGATGGTCTCGATGACGGTTTCCGGGTCATACAGCGAGAAGCCGTCGGCCAGAATGGCTTCGACGCGGTCGTGGATGTAGTCCTGCTTGACCAGCACGTCGCTGTAGCCCAGGCGCGTCTCGTCGGGGATGTTGATTTGCGTCAGCTTGTCGCAGCCCGTGAACGCGTGCGCGCCCACATAGCCGCAGCTGCCGTCGATGTGGACGGTGGTCAGGTTTTTGAACCCGCTGAACGCGTAGTTGCCGATGTAGCCGACATGATCCAGATACAGTTCGGTCACATTGTTTACATTGCCGTCATAGACGGTGAAAGTCCCCTCCTCGATGCGGTCGAGGTTGCGGATGGTCAAATCGGCCAATTCTTTGATGCCGGCAAACGCATCCTCCGCCACCGAGGCGACGCCGTCCAGCGTGATGGACTTGACCGTCGCGCTGTTGAAGGAATACGGCTCGATCACCGTGCCCTGCGTCAGGATCAGCTCGTCAATCTTGGCCATATTGAACGGATTGCCGGTCAGCGTGCAATTGCCCAGCGACAGGGATTCGATGGGCGCGCCGGAAGCCCAGAACGCCATGGAACCGATGGAACTGCACTGCCCGATGTGCAGTGTGCGAAGGTTTTCCAGACGGCAGAAAGCCTGTGAGCCAATGCTGGTGCAGGAGTCGATGGAGACGCTTTCCAAAGCGCCGCAGGCCTCCGCTCCCGTCGTCATGGAAAACGCCGAACCAAAGGCGCTGGCGCCGATCGTTCCACACTCCCCGATGGTTAGCGTTTTGATCCCTTTCAGGCCCAGAAACGCATTGCTGGAAATATCGCCGCACTTGGTGATCACCAGCGCTTCCACATTAGGGCAGCTGTTGAACACATTTTTTCCCACGTTGCCGCAGTTGAGCGTGAGCGTCCCGGACAGGGCGCTGCAGCCTGAGAAAGCCCTGTCCCCGATGTCGCCGCACTCGCCGATGGTCAGGGTCGAAAGATTGCTGAGCCCGGAAAAGGCGCTTGCGCCGATGTTGCCGCACTTTTCAATCGAGACGGTCTCAAGGTTCTTGCATCTGCTGAAAGCGCTATCCTTAATGGCCTCGGCCTGCTGGATGGAAAGCGTCTTCAAAGCGATGTTGCCGCTGGCGGTGATTTGATGGATGGTGCCGCACGTCCCGATGGACAGCTGCGTCAGGCTGCTCACAGAGTTAAAGGCGTTGGCCTCGATGTCGCCGCATTGATCGATCTGAATAGAGGTCAATTTGTTGTTGGTGACAGAGAAAGCGCTGTTGGCGATGTTGCCGCAGCTGACGACATGAATGTCCTCTACGGCCGGCGATGTGCCGGTCGCGGTGTCGTATGTCGGAGCGAAAAATCTTGAACTCAGATTGGCTTCGCCGACGTCGATCACCAGATGAACGGCGGCCCGCGTATAGCCTGTAAACTCCGCGTCCGACGCGCCGGCATCCGTCTGCGTGATGGTCAGCGTCTTAGTATCCTCGTCCCATGTGTAACCCTCGCCCTCTACGAGCGCGGTGGGCGCGGGGGTGGCCGCCGCGGGCGCGGCGGCGGGCTTTGCCGTGCTCACTTCGCCGGGCGTTGCGGCCGCCGTGGGCGCAGATACGCTCTCCGCGGCCGGCTCGTCCGCCCAAACGGCCCCGCCCAGCAGGCCTGTCATCATCGACAGCGCCAGCAAAGCGGACAGCAGTTTGCGGCTTGTCTTTTTCAGCATACTACATCCTCCTCATGATCGAGAGCACAGCGGAGAGTGGTAAAAGTGGTTTTCGCTCCACTTCGTCCCTCTCCGTCTGCCGTTCGGGCGTCCGATGAAAAAATCACTATAGAGCGTATCGGAAAGCCCTGTTTTCCCGCTGCGGCACAAGATATGGACATGCCCGCAGTTTCTCTCATTATAGCAATGAAGGCGTATGCTGTAAAGCGATTGAACACATCTGCGACTTACATAAATAGAATACAATAGTATTGAGACGACTTGTTAAAAAAGAAACGCACTTTTGTGTTTTGCCGCGCCTGCGCGCAAACGGCCGCGCGCTGGCTGTGCGAAAAAATCAGGGCATGCGCGCTTTCTGCTCGCGCGCACGCCCTGACCGGCGATGCAATGATTCATTCCGCTTTGTTTTTGCGCGGCGGCTCCATCACCGCTTCGCGCGCCGTTTCTTCGCCGGCGGACACGCCCGGCTCCTCTTGCGCGGGGGCGGGCTCCTGAACGGCTCCGGTCTGCGCAAGATGGCGCAAAACGTCATACCGCCGGCCGATCTCCGTAAGCGTTGCCGCTTTGGCGCAGCTGCGAAACCACGGAAACTTTTCCTGCAAATTTTCCAGCACAGCGTATGCCTCATAATACGACATGCCGCGAACGGATTCATACCCGGAATACTGTGCGTGTGTGAACCCGTTCTTTTTCATAAACGCCCGGATCTTGGCCCAGGCGCGCTTATAACCCGCGGGGCTGTCCGACGGATAGAGCGTTTTCAGGCGTCCTTCGCCCAAATCAAAGTGAAACGCTTTTCTTCCCTGTGCCATAAGCGCCGCCTATGCGTAAAGCCGTTCGGGGTTTGTCCGGCGGATGACCTCCAGCCCGTCGAAGCCTTCGGCGTCGTCCTCAAACACAGTCAGCGCCCGGATGTTCTGCATGACCCATTTGGAACGCGAAAGCATGGACAGCGCAAGGCATTGGGATTCCACCTCGTCTCCGGATTTGGCTTTCCAGACATTTTTTTCAACGCGGGACAGGCCGTACCGCTCGACATTTTTGCCGACGTAATCGTAAAGCGTGTCGAGGTCGTAGCCGTTTTGCGCAGCTTTGCGGCTGTCAAATTCAATGGCAAAGCTCCATGGCAGGCCCTGTTTCCGGCTCATATCCGTGCCCCCTTCCGCAGACGGCGCCGGCCGCCCGCTTTTTCCTAGCCTTATTTTACTACGGCCCGGCGGCTTTATCAAGCGTAAAACAACAGGTCGGCATAGGTGGGGAAGGGCCACAGCGCGCGGTCCACAAGGCCCTCCAGCGCGTCGGCGGGGCGGCGCACGGCGTCCATGGCGGGCAGCACGCGCGCGGCGCAGGCGCGGGCCGCGCCCGCCGCGTCCGCGGGCAGGGCGCTTGCCTCGCGCTCGAGCGCGTCGGCGGCGCGCAGCACTTCGCCCGTCAGGCCGGCGATGCGCGCGGCCAGGGCCTGCTGCTCGGGCGCGTCGACGCCGAGGGCGCGCTGGGCGTTTGCGCCCTGCGCCAGTTCGGCGGCGTAGCGCATGCACACGGGCACAATGGAAGCGCGCGCCATGTCCAGCAGGGTCAGCGCCTCGATGCGCACGGTTTTCGCGTACTCCTCAAGGCCGATCTCCTGCCGGCTGCGCACCTCCTCGGCGGTGTAGACGCCGTGCCGCGCAAACAGCGCAAGGTTCTTTTCGTCCGTGAAATGCGCGAGGGCCTCGGGCGTCGTCCGGCAGTTCGACAGCCCGCGGCGCGCGGCCTCGGCCTCCCACGCGGGGCCGTAGCCGTCGCCGCCGAACAGGATGCGCCGGTGGCTGCGCAGCTCGCGCCGCAGCAGGGCGGGCAGCGCCTCGGCCGGCGCGCCGCCCGCCGCCTCCAGTTCGTCGGCGAACAGGCGCAGGCTCTCGGCCACCGCGGTGTTCAGCATCACGTTCGTGCACGCGATGTTGAACGAGGAGCCCGGCATGCGGAACTCGAACTTGCTGCCCGTGAACGCGAAGGGGGAGGTGCGGTTGCGGTCGGACGTGTCGCGCGCGAGGCGCGGCAGCACGACGGCGCCTGCGTCCAGCGGCGCGACGGCGCTTTTCCCGGCGAGGGGGCGGCCCTCGACGAGGCTGTCGATCACGCCTTGCAGCTCGTCGCCCACAAAGACGGAGACGATGGCGGGCGGCGCCTCGTTCGCGCCGAGGCGGTGGTCGTTGCCGGCGCTGGCGACGCTCAGGCGCAGCAGGTCCTGATACTCGTCCACCGCGCGGATGACGGCCGTCAAAAACAGCAAAAATTGCAGGTTCTGCGCGGGGGTGTCGCCGGGGTCCAGCAGGTTTTCGCCGTCGTCGGTGCACAGCGACCAGTTGTTGTGCTTGCCCGAGCCGTTGATCCCCTCAAACGGCTTTTCGTGCAGCAGGCAGGCGAAGCCGTGGCGCTCGGCCGTCTTTTTCATCAGCTCCATCGTCAGCTGGTTCGCGTCGGTGGCCAGGTTGACCGTGGCGAACACGGGGGCCAGCTCGTGCTGGCAGGGGGCCACCTCGTTGTGCTCGGTTTTGGCGGGGATGCCCAGCTTCCACAGTTCCTCGTCCAGCTCGGCCATGAACGCCTTCACGCGCGGGCGCAATGCGCCGAAGTAGTGGTCGTCCAGCTCCTGCCCGCGGGGCGGCCGCGCGCCCAGCAGCGTGCGGCCCGTCAGCACGAGGTCGGGCCGGCGGGCGTAGGCCGCGCGGTCGACGAGGAAATACTCCTGCTCGGGGCCGACGGTGGCGTCCACGCGGCGCACAGGCCGCCCCAGCAGCGCCAGCACGCGCACGGCCTCGCGGCTCAGCGCGTCCATGCTGCGCAAAAGCGGCGTCTTTTTGTCCAGAATCTGCCCGTTGTAGCTGCAAAAGGCCGTGGGGATGCACAGCGTGCCGTCCTTGA
>DXGT01000122.1 GCA_019113785.1 Candidatus Ruthenibacterium merdigallinarum
TTGTAGATATTTGGGCGCTTTGCGGATACCATTGCGGCGGGCTGTGTGCTACAATAAAGACGCAGAAACCGGTTGAGGCAAAAAGCGGGCGACGCCTAACAGACTAAAAATTTCACAAAAAAGGAGTTGAAAACAAATGAAGAAGAAATGGCTTACAGCGCTTGTATGTATCGCGGCAGCAGCGGCAATGGCGCTGCCGGTGTTTGCGAATGATGTCCCAACGCCGCGCGGACAGACTCCCGTGACGAATGACGCCATTATTCGCAATGTGGCGGATTCATCCCAAATTCTCACGGTTGCCAGTGCTTCGACGCCCGGTATCAATGACGAAGTCTGGACATGGACAGATCGCAACATGACGCTCACGCAGCGATGGGATTTTGTTGCAGTAGGCAACCAGTATGGCCATTATCTGATTTGCCCGGAGGGGAACAAATCTCTGGCTTTGAATGTGTATCGCGCGGGCGATTATCCTTGTACAATGTTTACCGCGGGCGGCAGCAACCTCGCGGATACAGAAGTTACGATTGGCGGCACACAGGGAAACTATGATATTTACAATCTCGCCAACGGCAGATATCTGGCCAGAACATCGACGCCAAAGTATAAATTTGCTGATGGCTATGGATATGGAACAAACTGGGTCTATGCGGCCAATACGCAAGAGTCAAGATGGAAAATTGAGCCGTCTGCGACAAGTTGAGTTCAGAAGGAGCAATTTTAACTGCCGGCCGGCAGATCAAATCAGACCGTACATAGAAGGCGGCGCACCAATTGTAAGTTTGGCAATTGGTGCGCTGCCTGTAGTTTCAAATCAGGAGGCGCTCCATGAGACAGATGGCTTTTATAATTGCGTCCGCCATGCTGTGCGCACTGCTCGCCCTTACAGGCTGCCAAGCGGCGGATGCGCCGTCGGCTTCGTCGGCGCCCAGCGCCGCGCCGCCGGCTTCCGGCCCGGCAGAGCAGGAAGCTGCACCGGTCGAGCTGACGCTGTTTTCCAAGGGCGGGATCGGCCCTCCGGGCGTGACCACCGAAAACGGCTTTTACGAACTGGCCGTCACCGGCACATTGGCCCGGAACATTCTGTACACGGATTTTGCGACCGGCACGCGGGTCTTTCTGTGCAACAGGCCGGAGTGCACGCACCGCGACGCATCGTGCACAAGCTATGTGCCGGGCGCGACTTATCTGTTCCCGATGGACGGAAAGATCGGCATTCTGCAGGAGGAACACTCGGCGTCCGCGGATGACCGCCGCGCCCATGTGTATTCGGTCAACTATGACGGCAGCGGCCGCACCGAGCTTTTCGCGCTGGACCCTCTTGTCAGCATACAGGGCGGGATGGCCACCGACGGGGCTTATTTCTATTTCATCGCGGCGATCCAGAATGAGGAAACGGCGAGCTATTCCAATGAGCTGGTGCGCATCGATCTGGCTGACGGTTCAATGACGTCGATGAAGACATATGATCAGGCGCCTCTGCTCGTCGACGTCATCGGCGACCGGCTCATTCTGGAGACGGCTGAGGAGACGCCGGAAGCGGTTGTGTATCAGTTCTTCACGGTTCGGGTCACAGACGGCGAGGAAACCACATTCTTTGAAAGCCCGTATGAGCCTTTTTCCCTGAACGGTACGGTATATGCGGTGGACCCGCAGACGGATGTGTTGTACGCTGCACAGGTGGATGGCACAGTGAAAGAGCTTCCGCTTACAATAGACCTGCCGGAGGACGTTTATATTACCAGCGCCGGGGATGAGCCGTCGCCGCAGGGATATGTGATGCTGACCGCCTATAAAAATGGGGAAGGGCAGCGCTATCTGATCGATGCCGAGACGGGTGAAGGTATGCTGTCGACCCTGACGTATGAATGGTACGATGGTACGCTGAACCCGATTTATCTGCTGACGCAGACGGGCGAGCGGCTGCTGGTGATCTATCAGAGCGGTCTGGCCAACATGGAGTACATCGAGGAGGACGGGAGGCAGTCTGTGCGAGAGACCATCAAGAGCGACTACGCGTTCCTCGCGATGGAGGACTACCTCTCCAACACGCCGAACTATACGCCCATAGAGGACATGCTCAGCGCGGTGTTTGAAGCGTGACCGGGTGACTGAAACCGGTGAGGGATCATTTGCACCGCTATAGAGCAGCAGCTTTCACAGCTCCCCTGCCCGGGGCTGTGCTGCGCGGAAAATTCTGCGCTTTTACACGGCGGAAATATTTTGGAAACACACAGCGGCTAGGATAAGAGCAGAAAAGCCGCTGTGTTCAAGCCCGGAATGCACCCACAGCGGTGAGACGTGCACTGCCTATTTGGGCTGGCGCGGCGGAGATCCGTATCTGGCAAAAAGCGATACGCAGCTAATTCTGGCATACGCCAATGCCCGCGAACAAAATTTGCAGAAGTATGGCGACGCCGCGCTGCCGAATATCCAGACGGCCGATTAAAACGGGGAAAACCGGCAGGTGATCTGCCAGGTTTCGGCCAGCGACAACCTGTTGCCCGGCCCTGCCTGCGGCGGCCGGTTCCTCTACTGCGTGCTGGTTCGTATGAACGGGACCAGCCAGGAAAATGTCATCGTCCGCGTTGCGCTTGCCTAGGGCGAAGTGAACGAGCTGTGCAAGCTGCCCGCCGGGACGTGCTGTCTGATGGGCGCGGAGCAGGACGTTTTGACCGTGGTGAATCACCCCATCCCGGAAGGGGCGCAGGAGGGCGAATTATACGCCACCAAAGCGGCCGTTTTTCTGTGCATTGATCGCGAAACAGGGCAAACGGTATCGCAAAAAGAACTCGCCTATACCCCCAACACAACGACGGCGTGTTTTCTGGTGGAAGGCGCCCGGCTGTATGTCTATTCGCCTTTTGAAGACGCCGTGACCGTGGAGGATTTGCGCACCGGCCAGGAGCTGCTGCGAAAGGACGAGGCACTGGGGCGCGCCGTCGAATCCTGCCAACTCCTCGGCGCGGCGCAGGGACGGGTGATCCTGGACGTCTTCTTTGCCGATGCCCCGCAGACGGAGCAGATACTCTGGGTCGACTGCGCCACCGGCGAGACGCAGGCCTTTGCGCAGCAAGGGGAATACAGCGGCCCTGTCGAACGCATCTATCCCATCGTGCCCCTTTCCCAGTGCGGGGAGGAATTTGTGACCGTGTGCCAGTACCAGATGGATGTGCGGGTGGTTGAAAGCCCCGCGGGCGGCACGCAGCAGGCGGGCGCACTGGCGCCGGTCTACGCCTTCATCCTCACCGAAAGCTATTGGCGCGGCGAAGCGGCGTACGAGCCCATCCCCTACGGGGGTGAGGCCTGACAAAAACGGCGCAAGGAGGTTTTTCCATGACCGATGTCCGGCAGCTGGAGCTGCGGCACCTGACGAAAATCTACACAAGCAAAAAGACCAGCAAACAGGCCCTGGCCGATGTGAGCTTCACACTCGGCCCGGGCCTGTACGGCCTTTTGGGGCCCAACGGCGCGGGAAAAAGCACCATGATGAACATCATCACGGGCAACCTGCCCGCCACAAAGGGGCAGGTGCTGTGGAACGGGAAAAATGTGCTGCGCCTGGGCCGGCGCTTCCGCCGGGTGCTGGGCTATATGCCCCAGCAGCAGAACCTGTACGACAGCTTCACCGGCCGGCAGTTCCTTTTGTACCTGGCGACCCTCAAGGAGATCCCCCGCAAAGACGCCGCGGCCGAGGCCGCGCGGGTGGCGGGGCTTGTGAACCTTTCCGGCGAGCTGGACAAGCGCCTGGCCGCTTACTCCGGCGGCATGAAGCAGCGGCTGCTGGCCGCGGCGGCGCTGCTGGGCAGCCCGCAGCTGCTGATTTTGGACGAGCCCACCGCGGGCCTCGACCCCAAGGAACGGGTGCACCTGCGCCGGGTGCTGGCCGCGGCGGCCCGGCAGGCCATTGTGATCGTGTGCACCCATGTGGTGAGCGACGTGGAGCACGTGGCGGATGAGATCTTGCTGCTGCGGGACGGCGCGCTGATCGACAAGGCCCCGCCGGCGCAGCTGGTGGAGACCTACGCCCCGGGCAAGGGCCTGGAGGATGTGTACCTGACCCTGTTCGGGGACGAGGACGCGCCTGCCGCCGGGGAGGGCGGGACGCAGGCTCCCGCCGGAGAGGGCGAGACATCCGGGGAGGCCGCGCCATGACCCGCCTTGTCGCCGCCGAGCTGCGCAAAATCTGGCGCAGCCGGTTTTTCCTCACGGCGCTGGGCGTGTTGCTGGCGGCCAACCTGTTTTTGCTGTGGTTCGGCACACAGCGCGCGCCGGGCAGCGCCCCGGCCTCGGCCTACCGCGCGCTGGAAGCGCAGACGGCCGGCATGGGCATGGACGAGCTGGACATATTCCTCCACGGCGAATTGGCGCGCGCCGAGGCGCTGAGCCATATCGATTATACCTTGCGCACCGAAGCGTATCTGGGCGGCAAGCAGGACGAGGCGCTGCGCGCCCAGTACGCAGAGGATTTTGCCCGCTACTACGACGCATACGCGGCGGGCGATTTTCTGCATTACGCGCCCACGCTGGCCCAGGAGTACCGCTTTCTCGACGGCATCTGCCTGGAATTCGAGCAGGCGGACGGCTACGAGGCGTTCCTCGATTCCATCGACCAGAAGGCGCAGCAGCTGTCGCAGATCTCCATTTTCGCCCAGAGCGAAAGCGGCTACGACATGGCCAACATCCGGGCCACGGCCGCGGCCTTTGCGGGGATGCGGGGCACGGCCATTCAGTATTATCCCCAGAAGGGCCTTGTCACCGCGCTGGATTTCGCCCTCACGGACGTGGTGGCCGTGTTCGCCATGGTGCTCATTGCCACGGTGCTGGTGCGCGCCGAGCGGGACGGCGGCCTGCTGGCGCTGGTGCGCAGCGCCCCCGCCGGGCGTCTGCAAACGGCGGGGGCAAAGCTGCTGGCGCTGGCGGCCAGCCTGGGGCTGGTGCTGGCTTGCCTGTACGGGACAAACCTCGCCTACTGCGGCGGGCTGTACGGGCTGGGGCCGCTTTCCCGCACCATCCAGAGCGTGCCGGCTTTGATGCGCAGCACCTGGAAGCTGACGGTGGGGCAGTACCTCGGCTGCTTTTTCCTCGCCAAATGGGCGGCGGCGTTCATCTGCGGCGCGGGGGTGCTGACCGCGATGCTGCTGGCCCGGCGGCTGTTCACCGGCGCGCTGGGGGCGCTGGGGCTCATCGGGGCGAATCTGCTCATCCGCAGCGCCATCCCCGCCACCAGCCGGTGGAACGTGGTGAAGTACGCGAATCTTGTGAGCCTGCTGCGCACGAACGAGCTGCTGGGCGGCTACCGCAACCTCTACTGGTTCGACGCGCCCGTGCCGCTGCTGGCGGTGGCGTGCGCCGCGGCGGCGGCCTTCCTCGCGCTGTTCGCCGCCGCGTTCTGCCTGGCGTTCAGCCGCTGCTATTTCGTCCCGGCCCGCCGGCGGGCCGGCGTGCGGCGGCTGCGGCGCGCGCCCGCTTTCACGACGCCCCTGCGGCAGGAGGCGTACAAGCTGTTCTGGATGCAGGGCGCGGCCGTGCTGCTGGCGCTGTTCGGGGCGTTCCAGGTGTACACGGCCCAGACGGCGGAGAGCTACATCGACGCGGACGAGATTTACTACCGCTACTATATGCAGAACGTGCAGGGCCCGCTGACGCAGGAGAGCGTGGACTGGCTGGCCGAGCAAAACGAGGAATTCGAGCCCATTTACCACCTGAACGCGGCGCTGGCCGCGGGGGAGATTGCCCCGTCGGAATACCAGATGCTCCTGAGCGGGTACGCCGGCTTGCAGCAGAAGATGGGTGTGTTCCAGCGCGCGGTGGCCCGGGCGCAGGCGCTGGGTGAAAAGCCGCGGATGCAGATGGTGTACGAGACGGGCTGGCTGCGGCTGTTCGATGTGCAGGACGCGCAGGATCTGGCCGACACGCTGTGGCTGGCGCTGCTGTGCGCCGTGTGCTTTTCGGGGCTGTTTGCCATGGAGCGGCAGACCGGCATGGCGCGCGTCATCGGCACGACGCCGCTGGGCCGGGCGCACACGGTGCGCTGCAAGCTGATCGTGACGGCCGCGTGCTGCGGCGCGCTGACGGCGCTCAGCCTGCTGCCGCGCTTCTGGGTGGCCGTGCGGGACTACGGCCTCGGCGCGTGGCTGGCGCCGGTGTACAGCATCGGGCAGTACGCCGCCGCGCCGGAGATCCCGCTGTTTCTGATGGCCTTCCTGCTGGCGGCGGGGCGCTTTGCGGCTGTGCTGGCCATGGCAATGGCGACGCTGTGGCTCTCCCAGCGCATCGGCAATACGTTCGGGGCCATGTTCGCCTCGCTGGGGCTGTTCGCACTGCCCGTGCTGCTGGCGCTGGCGGGGCTTGGGGGCATGAAGTGGTGCAGCATGTACGTGCCGGTGCACCTGTGTGCGCTGCTGGCCCAGCCCGGCGGCGCGGCGCTGGCGGTGCTGGCGCCGGCTCTGGCGGCGGGCGTGTGTTGGCTGTGCGCGCAAAGCCTGCTGCAACGCTTCGCCCGCGCGTAGCGCGCCGGCGAGGGGGCACTGCGACGGCGCAAAGTGCAGGGGCTTCGCTATGTAAAAGATGGAGAATTATTCGACGCTTTTTTGGCGGTGTTGTCTATTGCATTTGCCAGGGAGGGTAAGTATAATAACTTACAGAGGCTGGAAAACGTTTTCCGAAGCTGCGAGTACTGCGAATATCGTGTAAAGGAAGAGGCCGATGGTTACTATCAAGGAGATCGCTCGTCAATCGGGGGTATCATCGGCGACAGTTTCTCGAGTGCTGACGAACAGTCGCCCGGTGCAGCCGGAACTGCGCGAGCGCGTGACGGAAGTGGCCCGGCAGCTGGGCTATGTTCCGAACACAGCGGCCAGAGCGCTGGTCAAGCGCCGTACAAATGCAATTGGCGTGGTAGTCAACAACTTGCACGACCCCTTTTTTTACGATTTGATCCGCGGCTTTGAAGCCGGCGCAATGCAGACCGATTTTAACGTTGTGTTTTGCAGCGCCATGGGCAGAGAGATCCAGCAAAAGCAGCGCTATGTCCGCTATTTGAGCAACGGCGTCGTGGACGGGATCATTTTGTACGGCTCGTACGATTTTGACGAAGCGCTTGCGCGCGAGTTGCATGCGGCGAAGTTTCCATTCTTTTTGATTGAGAGCAGTATCGACGGTGTAAAAACCAACAATTTTCTGATCGACAACGAGGGCGGCGTGTACAGCGCGGTGCACTATCTGTACAATCGGGGCCATCGCCGGATTGCATATATCGCCGAGAAGCTGGCAAAACGCATTTGCGCAGAGCGCTTGAAAGGGTACTACAGGGCGATGCAGGAACTGGGGCTGGACTTGCCCGAGAAGCAGGTGCGCTATATCGAGGAAGATTACCGGGACGGATATTCCATTATGGAACATTTTTTGAGCTATCCGCCGGAGCAGCGCCCGACGGCGGTTCTGTGCTATGACGATGCGGTGGCCAGCTACGCCGTTCGCTGCGCAATGGACAAAGGCTTTTGTGTGCCGGGGGACATTTCGGTGATGGGATTTGACAACCAGACTGTTTTGCCCGATGGGTATCAGGGCCCGGCGATCACCAGCGTCGCACAGCCGCTCTACGAGATCGGGTTTGACAGTATACTTTCTCTGAGCCAGATCCTGCGGGGAGAAAGAAAAGAGACGATCACCAAGCTGTACCAGACGCACATCGCAGAGAAGGAGACCGTAGCCGATCGGAAAAAAGGGTGAATAATATGCTGACAACGCGAAAGCGTGCGCGCTATGTGGCCGGTGTTGACGGCGGCGGGACGAAAACCGCCTGTATGATTGCCGACGAAGCCGGCGCCATTTTGAGCTACGCGCTGGCGGAGGGTTCAAATCATCAGATATGTGGTCTTGCACGCGCATTGGAAAACGTTTGCCGAGCTGTGGATACCGCCTGCTCACAAGCAGGGCTGCGCCGTGAGGAGCTTTCTTTTATCTATCTTGGCATGGCTGGCGCCGATACGCCGGAGGATTGCGGCGCGCTGAACCGCGGCCTGGCGCAATGCTTTTGCAGTGTACCCTTTCAGATGGTCAACGATATCTGGATTGCCTTTGCCTGCGAAACGGATCAGACATGGGGCGCCGTGTCCGTGTGCGGAACCGGTGGGAATCTGGGCGTGTGCGACCCGCAGGGAAAGATCTATACGGTGCGGGCGCTTCGCTATGCGCTGGGGAATTACGGCGGAGGCTATCATCTGGCGGAAATTGCACTGCATTGGGCTTTTCGCGCAGAGGAACATACCGGGCCCGCTACGCGTTTGACAGAGATGCTGCCGCGCTACTGCGGCTGCGAAAGTATGGATGAGCTGGCGAAGAAAATCTATAAAAGCGATTATCGATACTATCGCAATTTCAATATACCGAAATTGGTTTTTGACTTGGCGTGGGAAGGCGACAGTGTGTGCAGGGACATTCTCACCGGTATGGGACGCTATCTGGGAGATATGCTCGGCCGCCTGATCTGTCACGCGCGCTTGCAGGAAAAGCAGGTCCCGGTCGTTTTAGCGGGCAGTCAATACGCAAAGGACGAACACCGGCTCCTGATTGGCCCTTTGGAAGAGCGGCTGTGCGGATATGTGCCGGGCGCGCAGCTTCATGTGGTTCACTGCCCACCGGTTGCGGGCGCAGTATTCCGAGGGCTGGAAGCGCTGGGCTGCCGGCCG
The DNA here is from genome assembly GCA_019113785.1 of Candidatus Ruthenibacterium merdigallinarum. Classification (GTDB taxonomy): domain Bacteria; phylum Bacillota; class Clostridia; order Oscillospirales; family Ruminococcaceae; genus Ruthenibacterium; species Ruthenibacterium merdigallinarum. The sequence continues at coordinate 8,694 of DXGT01000122.1, forward strand.
CAGGAGGGGCGCTGCCAGGCGATGAAGCAGGACTTGAAGAATCGTTTCCCATGAAGGCATACCCTGATCGGCAAACGTTTTCCAAGATATGCCAAATCGCCGCGCACTGGCGGCTGGGCGGGCTGTGTACGGCCGCGCGCAGCGGACGCCGGCGCAATACCGCATGGAACGGGAGGTTGCCGCAATGGACAGAAATATGTTCCTCTATCCGTGGGACGTTCTGGATGAAGGGGCGCAGGCGTTGGCAGAGCGGCTGCAAGACATCGGCGTAACAAGTGTGTCGCTTGCTGCGGCATATCACAGCGGAAAGTTCTTGCTGCCGCACAATCCGAAAAGGCACGTTTTCCTGCACGAGGACAGCCGTTGCTACTTCCCGTTTGACAGGAAGCGATACGGCAGGCTCCGGCCCAAACCGGGAGAACTGGTGGGGGAGGATGCAGGGCCGTTTTGGGCAGATCTGCTGCGGGCGTTCCGGCAGAGAAACATACGGGTAGACGCGTGGACCGTCGTGTTCCATTCCGACCGCTTGGCGGGGGAAAACCCGGACTGCGCACAGCGCAGCGCCTGGGATGAGGCGTCGCCGCATCACCTGTGCCCCTCCAACGAGGAAGTGTTTCAATACGGGCTGGCCCTGTTGGAAGATATCGCGGCCGCCGGCGCGGACGAGCTGCATCTTGAAGCGGTGGAATACGGAGGTTTTCTGCACGGAGCGCATCATGAGATGCAGGCGTTCGCAGACAGGCAGACATTGGAGCGGCTTTTCTCGCCTTGCTTTTGCCCTGCCTGTATGGAACGGGCAAACCGGGTGGGTGTGGACGCCGAGCGGCTGCGCTGGCAGGTGCGGCGCCAGACACAGCGTTTTTTCGATATGCAGACGCTGCAGGAGGAGGACACGGCGGAATGGGACGCCTGGCGCGCCATGCGTGCGCAGAGGATCGCGGAATTCTATCGCACGCTGCACCGGCGTTTGCGGGCGCAGAGCAGGAAGACGAAAATTCGGCCGATCCTGTGGATGGCGGACGGCGCGCAGCCTTACGCGGCAGGCGTAGATGTGAAGCTGCTGCAGCCGTGGGTCGACGGGGTCATGGCCGCCTACCCGGGCGCGCCGTGTCTGGTGGGTGCATTTGTGAGGCAGGTGCGTGAAATCGTCCCGCAGGAAATGCCCCTTATGGGCGGCGTACGGTTGATGGCGCCGCAGACTGTGCGGGCCGGACAGGTAAAAGAATATCTGCTGGCCTATGAGCGGGAAAGTGTGAAAGACCTGTTTTTCTACAATTACGGAATGGCGCCGCTGCCATTTCTGGAGGCATTGAAAAGAGATGAAAGCACATAGGACAATCGCGGTGATCGGGACGGGAGAAATTGCGCGGCTGCATGCGCAGGCAATCCAGCTGCTGCACTGGGAACTGGCCGGCGGGTTTGATATCGACCCGCGGGCATCACAGGAATTTTGCTGCGCCTTTGGTGGAAAGGTATACGAAAGCGCGCAGGCGGTGCTGGAAGATCCGCGCGTGGATACGGTTTATGTGTGCACCCGGCACAACAGCCACACAGAGCTGGCGGGCGCGGCCCTTCGTGCGAACAAGAATGTGTTTTTGGAAAAGCCGCTGGCGCTTGACCCAAAGGAAGCCGAAGAGCTGAGAAGGATCTATGACTGCCATCCGGCCGCCTTCGCCGTGGGGTACAATATGCGCGTGGCGCCGGCAGTGCGGTCCTATTGCGCGCTGCTCAGGCGGTTTGAAGTGCAGGTCCAGTCCTTCAAAGCTAGCATGACAGGCCCTCCGTTTATGGATGGCTGGGCTTCCGACGCCATACAGGGAGGCGGCGTCCTGGTGTGCCAGGGTTCGCATATGTTTGATCTGATCGGCTATGTGCTGGGCAGCCCGGTCGCTGCAGTGTGCGCGCAAACGTGGCATCAGGGCTTGGACAAGACGCGTGAACCGAACGCGGCGGCGCTGCTTGTGCGGCTGGTAAACGGGGCGAGGGGAACACTGCTGATGCACGACCGTGGAACGCCGGCATTCCACGCGGATGCCGAGGGGCGCATGGTAAGCCTGACCGCTTATTCCCCGCAGGGCACCTTTGAAATGGACGCGTATGGCAAGGTGCGCTGGGGCACGCAGGACGGTTTCTTCGAGATGAACCCCGCAAAAGACGCAGGCCAGTGCGTGCGCTGGGGCTATGCGGCGCAAGCGAGAGAATTCGCCCAATTGATGCAGACGGGCAAAAGCTGCCTGTGTACGATGCAGCAGGGGCAGAAGATCGTGGATGTTGTTCAGGCGGCCAAAAGATCCGCCGGCACTGGCATGTGGGAGCCGGTGCTGCACAGGGAGGAGTAATATGACGATTCAGGAAAAATACGGGTTCCGGAAAGTGCTGAATGCCCGCGGGCCAGCGACGATTCTTGGCGCAGCGCGGGTAAGCGACCCGATCCGAAAAGAGATTTACGACATACTGGGCGAGTCGGTGGAGATCTGGGAACTGCAGCGCAGCGCAAGCCAACGGATCGCCAGGCTGACCGGGGCGCAGGCGGGATGCGTTGTCAACTGCAGCTCTGCGGGTATGGCGATCGCCGCAGCCGCCGTGCTGACGGGAAGCGACCCCGCCAAGATCAAAGCCCTGCCGGATGTCACATGGCCGCGCAAAAAGATCCTCATTCAAAAGGGGCAGGTGACAGGCGCCGGAGACTGTCCGGTATGGCAGGTGATCAAAATGACGGGCGCTGAGTACGTTGAGATCGGAGAGGCGCTGGACTGCGCGACATTCCATCTGCGTGCGGCACTGGATGATACGACAGCGGCGGCGTTCTATGTGATGGAGGACACGTTTGCCCCCAACTTGCTGCCACTTGAGACATTCGTGGCAATCTGCCACGAAAAGGGCGTTCCGGTTATTTGCGATGCGGCCTATTTGACAGACTTCACAATGCTGGCCCAAATCGGCGTGGATCTGGCCATCTACAGCGGTCAGAAATGGCTGGGCGGCTGTACCAGCGGCATCATCGCAGGCCGCAAGGATCTGGTCCACGCATGCTTCATGCAGGAGATGGGGATCGGCCGCCCGATGAAAGTGGGCAAAGAGGGCATTGTGAGCATTATGGCATCCATCGACAGCTGGTTGAGCCGGGACAGCGCAGCCATTGAAAAGCGGCAGCAGCGCCTGGCCGATACGATTGCCAAAGCGCTGCAAGGCATGGCGGGCGTCACGTGTGCCGTGGTAAAGTCGCTGTATTCCCCCTCGGTGCGGCTGCATGTGGATATTGATGCGGAACAGGCGGGCGTCAGCGCCTGGGAGATCAACGAGGACATGGGGCGCCTTGACCCGGTGATCAAGACGGATGACTATTTTGTGAGCGGCGGGAAACTGATTTTTGACATGGCCTATCTGGACAGCGAGGACGCCGCGCTGATCGCCGACGTGCTGCGCTCTTATCTGACCGGTGAACGAAGGGCGGCGCAAAGAGAAAACGTCCCGAAACCCCGTCAGGATATCCTGTATGAAATGTTCAACGCATGGCTGGACGGTGACCCGAGGGGGTGAAGCGATGATCCGGGCCGCTTTGACAGGCTTTTCGCAGGGGTATTATGCAACGGTTTATACGCGCTATCTGGCCCGCCTCAAAGAGGTGGAGATCGCTGCCGTCTGCGATGAAGGCGCGCCGGCCGCTTATGTGCAGGAATGCGCATTCACAACGGCGCAAACGTTTGCCGCACAGCTCGCAGTGCCGCTCGTTCACGATTTCACGGAGCTTTTGGAAAAAAAGCCGGATGCGGTACTGATTTGCGGCGAGACGGCGGCGCATGCGCCCACAGCGCTGCGGGCGTTGGAAGCAGGCATGCATGTGTTTGTTGCAAAACCGCTGACATTTCGCGGCGAAGACATCCGAATGCTGCGCGGCGCGCATGGCGGCCGGACGCTTTTGTGCGGCAACCCGCTGAAATACGAGCAGGGCATGGAAGAAATGCACAGAAGGCTGCACGGCGGCGAGATCGGACGGGTATACAGCCTGCGTGTGATGATCAACCATCTTGCCATGACGCGGCAGGCCTGGGAAAGGGATGCTTCGCGCAGCGGAGGGCCGTTTGGAACATACGGCGTCTACCTGTTCGATTTGGCGCGCTGGCTGACCGGGCAGAAACTGACCCGGCTGTATGCGCTGGCGGGCAATTTCGAAACGAAGGAAATCGACGCGCCGGATACGGTGAAAGTTCTCGGCCAGGGGGAGCAGGGCGCGCAATTTTCACTGGAGCTGTACAGCGCGATCCGGCACGCTTATCCATTTGTGCAGATCGAGGCGGTGGGAAGCGAAGGAACGCTTGTCACAAGGTACGACAACTATGCGACAATCGCCCAGACAACGAGGTGGACATCGTTCGGAGAACTGCGGTCGAGCGACATGGCGGCCGGGGAGATGGAACATTTCCTGGCCTGCATTCGGGGTGAGGAGACAGAGCGGTGCAGCTTAAAGGATATGGATTACACCGTCCGGTGCATAGAGGCGGCATGGGCCAGCATGCGCACAGGAAGCCCTGCTGCGCTGGACAGAGAGGGGGAAATGTGTTGAACCGATGTGTGGTCATCGGCTGCGGATGGGCGGGCCGGCATCACCTTGAAACGGTATACAACAGCGAATTTGCACAGCTGACGGCGGCGGTGGACCCGGACGAAAGCAGGCAAATGGCGGTTGCGCGCCGATATGGGATCCCGGTGTACGACAGTATGGATGCTTTGATATGCTCGGGCACGCGTTTCGACACAGGGATCGTGGCAACACTCCCCGCTTTGCACGAGAGCCAGTGCGCGCAGCTGATCCGGATGGGGAAACATGTTTTGTGCGAAAAGCCCGTATGCCGCACCAGCGCCCAGATCGAGGGACTGCAAGAGGCCGCGCGGCGCGCGGGCGTATGCTTCGGCGTGATCTTCAACCAGAGATACGGCGCAGCCGTGCAAAGGGCGAAAGAGCTGATGGGCGCGCGGGACGGCGCGATGCATCTGATCACGGCAAGCATGTATCAACATTGGCCCACGCGCATACAGGGACATGTCACGCGCACTTTCATGATTACCGACGCATGCTGCCATCTGTTGGATTTGATGACGTTCCTGTGCGGGCCGGTGGCCCAGGTGAAAGCGGTGGCGAGCGGGCAGAACAGCGAACTGTATTCCGATTTGTCCGCCTCCCTGCTGTTTGAGAACGGCTGTGTGGGAAGCATGACGCACAGCAACGTGGGGGGCAAGCTGGATACGCAGCATCCGTTTCAATGCATCGACGTCCATACGGAGTACGCACGCTACCGGATCGAAAACCAGTGCGACAGGCTGACGGTATATCCGCACGACTCGCCTGCGCAAACCGTGTATGAAACTTCTGTATTCCAGCGGCGCGATTACGCCGTTTCCATGCGGCTGGCCTGCGAGGATTACCTGCGGGCGGCGGCGAAAGGGCAAGAGCCCCCGGCCGATATTGGGCAGGCTCTTGTAAACATGCAGGTTTTGGAGGCGATCATGGCTTCCATCTGAATTTTGAAAAAGAAAAGGAGAGATAAGCAATGAAAAAGATCACAGCACTACTTTCCGCGCTGGCTCTGTGCCTGGGGATGCTGGCGGGATGCTCTGAGACCGCTCCGCCGGAGGAATCGGCCGCGGGTTCGGCATCTGCCGGGGCGGCGTCTGAGGCGAGCGGCGAACCCATCACACTGACGTTTCAGTATATCGGCGGAACAGTCCCCGCGCAGGACGCGGTCATCAACGATGCGATTGCGGCGTTCAACGAGGCGCACCCGAACATCACTGTGGAACCGATCTACATTGACTGGGGTAACGGGCATTCGCAGTTTATGAACGCAGTGATGGCCGGCACGGCGCCCGACATCGCCATGCTGGGCGGCACATGGTGCGTTGAGTTTGTGGAAAACGGCTCGTTGGCGCCGATCACGGACTATGTTTCGCAGGAACTGATCGATACGTTTATCCCGGCCGGCTTTGACGTCATGAAAGACGCGGACGGCACGATTTACGGGCTGCCGTGGGACGGCTGCACCTGGGACGTCATCTACCGTACCGACCTGTTCGAGCAGGCGGGTATCACGCAGGTGCCTACGACCTGGGACGAACTGCTTGAGGCCGGTGAGAAGATGAAGGCGATTGGGAAAACGCTGCTCACGGTGTCCTGCGCCGGCTATGAAGTGGACGACTATTATCTGCCTTTCCTCTGGCAGGCGGGCGGCACTGTCTGCGAGCGCGACGAGAATGGAAACTGGGTCAGCGCGATGAACACGGAGGAAAGCCTGGCTGCGGCCGAGTTCTACTGCGAGCTGGTACAAAACGGGTATATGCCCGCGGAAATCACCGGCATGGATTTTGAAGCGGTTCTGAACAGCTTCACCTCCGGGGAGACGGCAATGATGGTGGCGGGCATGTGGAATATCGCCACGCTGCAGGGAATGCCGGAAATGGACGGCAAATGGGCTACGGCGCAGTGCTGGGCCGGCCCCGGCGGCAACGCTGTGCTGAGCTATCCCAACACAGTGCATATCACCGAGCAGAGCGCGCACAAGGAAGAGGCCGGGCAGTTCCTCGAATTCTTCTACAAGGAAGGCTATTATGAGGATTACTGCGTGACCAGCGGTGTGTTCCCCTTTACGAACGATTTTATCGACAGCGAGTACGCGCAGGACCCGATGCTCAAGCCGTTTATTGCGGATGCGCAGTACGGCTTGAACCGCCCGGCGACGAGCAAGTACGAGGAGTTCCGCCAGCTGTATTTCTGCCCGGGCGTCCAGTCGATGGTGGCCGGGGAGATCACGCCGCAGGAGTTCTGCGAGCAGATGGAACAGAGATTCAATGAGCTGCATGCCGCTGCGTAATGCGCGGTGAGCCACAGGCGGCAAAAGAAAGACGGAACAGAGACGGCCCCCTGCGGTGCATTGCCGCCGCAGGGGGCGGACAGGGGGAGCAGCCGGCCATGGAAGATTTGCTGATCCGCAATGTAAACATTATAGACGGCACGGGCGCGCCGGCATTTCGCGGCAGCCTCGCTGTGCGGGGAGAGCGCATCCACGAGGTGTGGCGCGACCCGAATTGCAGCGTGCCGGCCCGCGAGACTGTGGACGGCATGGGCAGGACGCTGAGCCCGGGGTTTGTCGATACGCATACGCATTCCGATCTGGTGCTTTTGCATGACGGGCGCCAGCCCGCCAGCATCACCCAGGGCGTCACCACGGAGATCCTGGGACAGGATGGCCTTTCCTACGCGCCGCTGCGCAGGGACAACCTTCGCATGTACGCGCAATATCTGGAGGGCATCGACGGCCGATTTGAAGACGTCCCGTTTGATTTTGCTTCGGTCAGGGAATATCGGGAGCGTCTGAATGGAAAAATCGGCGTCAATGCGGCCTATCTGGTGCCGCACTGTGCGCTGAGGCTTGAGACGGCGGGTTTTGAGAATCGGCTGCTGACAGCGCAGGAGATGAAGAGAGCGCAGGAGATCCTTGTGCAGGGCCTGCTGGAAGGGGCCAAGGGGCTGTCGACGGGCCTGAGCTATTTCCCAGGTGCGTTCAGCGATACGCAGGAACTGGTTGAACTGTGCAGCGCAATGGCGCCGCACGGCGGGGTGTATGTGACGCATCTTCGGACGGTTTTCCGGGCAGAGCGGTTTGATAATGTGGAGGAGGCGCTGGAAATTGCGCGGCGCGCAAAAGTAAAATTGCATTTTTCACATTACCGCACCGGCGGGGGGACCATTGGGCACGCGAAAAAAATTATGGAAAAAATCGACCGGGCGCATGAAGAAGGGCTGGATCTCACGCTGGAGCTATATCCCTATCCGTACGGCGCCTCCTATGCGCCGATGCTGCTGCCTCCATGGGCGAGCGCGGGCGGTGTGCAGGCGATTTTACACCGGCTGAACGATGAAAAGCAACGAGAGGCGATCAGCGCATACATCGAAAAAGAATTCCCGCATTTCGACGGAATGATCGCCTATGCCGGACGCGATCCCTCGTTGGAGGGCAGCACGTTCCGGTCGCTGGCGGAACAGAGGGGCGAGACGATCGGGCGGACGGTCGCGGAGCTGCTGCGCAGCCAGGAGCTGGCGCTGAGCTTTCACGACGCCGATCCGCAGCTGAGCGCCGAGCGCCAGTATCAATTCGAAGAGGACGTGCTCGAATTGCTGTCGCGTCCGTATTACATGGTGGGTTCGGACGCCATCCATCTGGGCGGGTATCCGCATCCGCGGGCATGGGGGGCTTTTGCGCGGCTTCTGCGCATCGCCCGAGAGCATGCCTTCCCGCTGGAAACCATGATCGAGCGAATGACAGACCTTCCGTGCAGGCGGTTTGGTCTTGCAGATAGAGGTCGCCTGCAAAAGGGATATTTTGCAGATATGGTCCTGTTTGACCCGGACAAGGCGGCGGACGCCTCTACCGTAGAGGAACCGCGAAAGCAGGCGGTCGGGTTCTTGGATGTCTGGGTAAACGGCTGTGCGGCGCTGCGCGGCGGCGTGCCGACTGGCGCGCTGGCGGGGCACAGCGTCTGAGACAGGAGGGCGGAATGAAAAAGAGACATAAAGGAAGCTTCAGGCGCAGTGCGTACGCCTACGTGCTAATCGCCCCGGGGCTTGTGCTGGTGGGCGTGATCCTGATTTATCCGCTGCTGCGTGGAGTGGTTTCCAGCTTCTTCACACAGGCTTCCGGCAGCATGGAGTTTGAGGAGTTTGTAGGCCTGCGGCACTACCGCGAATTGCTGAGCGATGAGATCTTCTTCAAAGCGCTGATCAATTCGGTGTGGTCCACAGCGGTGATCGTAGCGGCGCTGTACCTCATCGGCTTATCCATTGCACTGCTGCTCAACAGGAGCTTTCGTGGGCGCGGCATCTATCGAAGCCTTGTGCTGATCCCATGGGTGGTGCCCGGTATTGCGGCGGCCATGACATGGAAGTGGATGTATGCCAGCCAATATGGCATTGTGAATTATGTTTTGCAGGCCTTGGGGCTCATCGATCAGAACATTGACTGGCTGGGGTCAACTTCCACAGCGCTGGGGTCCATTATGGTGACGACCGTCTGGAAGGATATCCCGTTTGTGACGATCGTCCTTCTGGCGGCCCTTCAGTCGGTGGATACCACGCTGTACGAAGCGGTGAAAATCGACGGCGGCAACGCGTGGCAGGCGTTCTGGCATATCACGATGACAGGGATCAAAAATGTGAGCATCACAACGATCCTGCTGGAGATTATCTGGACGTTCAACAAATTTGACCTGGTCTATACGATGACAAAAGGCGGGCCGTCGAACTCCACGCAGACCATTCCTGTTTACACCTACATCACGGCATTTAACTTCTTCCGCTTCAATAAGGCGGCGGCGATCGGCGTGATCGGCCTGCTGGTGGTGGGCGTATTCGCGGTCCTTTATATCATTTACAACAAACGGGAGGAGGGGAACGGCGCATGACGGCAAAACGCAGGAAGAAGCTGCTCGGCAAGGCGGGGCTGTATACGGGCCTGACGGCGATCACGCTGCTGCTGATATTCCCGTTTATCTGGATGGTTTCAACATCGTTGAAAAACAAAAACGAAATGTTTTCGGCGACGCCGACCCTGCTGCCCAAACATGTCACATTGGAAAACTACTATTCCATGTGGTTCGACTATAATTTCGGCGTGTATCTGAAAAACAGCCTGATTGCAGCGGTCAGCACGACGCTGATCTCGCTGCTGGTGGCTACGTTCCTGGCCTATGGGATCTCGCGTTTCCGTTTCCGCGGGAAAACCGTGGTGTTCAATTTGTTGATCCTCACCCAGATGTTCCCGCTTCCGCTCCTGATCATTACGATCTATGTGGTGTTTGCGCGCATCGGCCTGATCGATTCGCGCGCGGGGCTGATCATATCGTATTGCACATTCGCCATCCCGTTTGCAACAATGATGCTGAAAAGCTACTTTGACGGTTTGCCGCTGGAGCTGGAAGAGGCGGCAGCGATGGATGGATGCGGCCCGTTTGCGACGATCTTCCGGGTGGTCATTCCGCTGTCCGCGCCCTCTGTGGCGGCGATGGGCCTGTTCTCTTTCATTCTGGCGTGGCAGGAGTTCATGATGTCCCTCACGCTGATCCGAAGCCCGCAGCTGCGCACGCTCCCGGTAGGCATCACGCTGATGGTGGGCTTCAGGGACATCATGTGGGGCCCGCTGATGGCGGGAACCGTTGTTGTGACGCTGCCGGTCGTTGTGCTGTTCATCTACTTTCAAAAGTATTTGATCACCGGCATGACGATGGGCGCGGTAAAAGGATAAAACACCAATTGAAAAAGGAGATGGGTTTCAATGAGTCAGACAGATAAACGCCTGGAGCAGCTGGGCATCGAACTGCCGAAAAAGGATCGCAGAGGTCAGGGTGTGGTCGCGGTGCGCCAGTGCGGCGATCTGCTGTTCGTTTCCGGCCATGGGCCGACAGACCAGGCCGATCCGGCCGACACACCGGTATATACGGGAAAGCTGGGCGCGGATCTCACGCTGGAACAAGGGTATCAGGCGGCAAGGCTGTGCGGCATCAATCTGCTGGCTGCGGTGCGGGAATATCTGGGTGATCTTGATCGTGTGGAATGCATTGTAAAAGCATTTGGCCTTGTGGCCAGCAGTCCGGACTTTTTTGATCAGCCCGCAGTGATGCACGGCTTTTCTGACCTGATGGTCGAGGTGCTTGGCGACCGCGGCCTGCACGCCCGGTCGGCGATGGGCACATGCTGCCTGCCGCGGAACATCCCGGTGGAAGTGGATCTCGTACTGAAGATCCGCACCTGAAAAGGAGGCGGCAAAATGAATCAGGCAGAACAGGAAATTTTGCGAAGCGGACGAAAACGCAAAGGGAATGTAGTGCTGCGGCAAAGCGGGGAGCTGCTGTTCATCGGCGGCCACGGCCCGGAGGACGAGGTGACGGGCGAGCCGTTTTACACGGGCCGCCTGGGATGCGAGCTGGATGTAGAAGACGGTTACAAAGCCGCCCGCATCTGCGGGGAGATCCTCCTCAGCGCCATGCAGGAATATCTGGGCGATTTGGATCGGGTGGACTATCTGGTGAAGGCGTTTGGCCTTGTGAGCTGCGCGCCCGATTTTTACGAGCAGCCCGCGGTAATGGATGGCTTTTCCGATCTGATGGTGCAGGTGCTGGGCGACCGCGGCTTGCATGCGCGCTCCGCCATGGGAACCTCCAATTTGCCGGGGAACATTCCGGTGGAGATCGAGCTGATTGTCAAAATCAAGTCGTGAAAAGGGTGGTTCTATGAAATTGACCGTTGTGGGCGCCGGAAGCAGCTACACGCCCGAGATCATTGACGGATTGTTGGGCCAGGCGTGCTTCGACCCGCTGGAGGTGGCGCTGTACGACCTGCCTGAGGGTGCACAGCGCGCGCAGATCATCTGCGATATGGCGCTGCGCATGGCAAAAAAACGAGGCGTACAGGCGCGCATCTATGTGGAGCAGCAATTGGACCGGGCGCTGGAGGGAAGCCGCTTCGTTGTGAGCCAGTTCCGGGCCGGGCTTTTGCAGGCGCGTGTAAAAGATGAGCGCATCCCTTTGAAATACAGCCTGATCGGACAGGAGACGACGGGTGCGGGCGGCTTTTTCAACGCGATGCGAACCATTCCGGCGGCATTGGATCTGGCGCACCGGATGGAACAGCGGTGCCCGGACGCCTGGATGATCAATTTTACCAATCCGTCCGGGATCGTTACAGAGGCGGTGTGCCGATATTCCAAGATCCGCTGTGTAGGGCTGTGCAATGTGCCGTATAACATGCATGTGGACGCCGCGCGGCTGCTGGGGGCAGACGTGAGCCGCGTGTACTGCCAGATGGTCGGGCTCAACCATTTGAGCTTTATTACACAGATCTATCTGGACGGAGAACCGGTGCTGAAGCGAATGATCCGCCGGAAAATGTTTACGGCGCAGGTCGTCAAAAACATCCCGAAAGTAGCGGGCGTGGAAAATCTGATCGAACGCCTGGGGATGGTGCCCTCGCCGTATTTACAGTATTACTATTTTGAAAAGGAAATGCTGGAAAAGGAGCAGGCGGAAGCGGCCCCCGACGGGCCCGGCACGCGCGGAGAGCAGATCCTGCGCACGCAGGACCAGCTGTTTGCGATCTATCAGCGCCCGGATGTGTGCGAAAAGCCGAAGGAGCTGGAGATGCGCGGCGGCGCATACTATTCGACGGTTGCAACAACATTGATGAAGGCACTGACCGGCGCAGGCCCGGTGACCACGCCGGTCAACTATAAGAATATGGGCGCTATATCCGACCTGCCTTTCGACAGCGTTGTGGAAACGAACTGTCTGGTGGATATCAATGGGATCCAGCCGCTGAGCTTCGGCCCGCTGCCGCAGGTGGTGCGGGGATTGGTGCAGCATGTGAAAGCGTATGAGACGCTGACGGTAGAGGCGTCGGCCGAGCATTCCCGCGCCAAAGCGGTGGCGGCGTTGCTGGAGCATCCGCTGGTTCACGGCTATTGCAATGCAGAGCATCTGGTAGAGGAATTGATGCACTATTACGCGCCGTATGTGGGCGAGCTGCGCTGAAAAGCGGAACGCTTCCTGCCCAAGAGGCGGCCCGGGAGTGAAAAACTTGGGAGCGCAGCGAACGGACCGGATGTCCGCTGCTGGCCGGTGTGTCAAAGCGAGAAAGGCGTCCTCCCGCAAGGCGGGAAGACGCCTTTCCTTCTGGTTTTCTGTGCGCTGGAAGGGTGCGCAGGCGCAAAAGTGGAAAGCGCCCGGTCAGAACGCCATGCGCGCGGCGTCGGAGGCGCTGTTTTTGCCGGCGCGCTTGTCGCTGGGCGTTTTGGCAAAGACGGTCATGTAGCGGCTATCTCCGAAATAGGTGAACTTGTAATGGTTCTGCTCGGCGGTGACGACAAAACCGAGATTCTCCAGATCCTTTCGCAGCGGGGCCGTCATGCCGGCGTAACTCTTCAAAAGGTTTTTGAGCCGGTCGGCATTCCGGGCGCTCAGGGCTTCAAAATCGTTGTTCTCCAGAATGTCGCGCACGACGTCGGCACGGCGCGAGCCGGGCACGAGCGCCGGCATTGCGTCCGAGAGCGTGCTCAGGACGAGGTCCTTCACCTCGCCGGGGTAGAAGTCCGTCTCGTGGCCGCGCACCAGCAGCGGCGCGGCGCTCGCCGCGTTCAGCTTGGCCTGCAGGCGCAGGTTTTCGGCCAGCAGCCGCTCGTTCAGGCGCGTCAGCTCCTCGGCGCGCTCGCGCAGGCGGCGCATCTCTTCGTCGAAGCTGTCCAGCAGCGCGTCGGCTTCGCTCTTCGCCGTGCTCAGCGCTTCGCGCTGCATGCGCGTGCGCTCCGCATCCATCGTGTCCGCCATTTGCTGCGCTTTGTCCAGCGCGGCCCGCTGCGCATCCTCGGCGGCGCGGCGCGCAGCGCTCTGGCTGTCCAGCTGTGCGCGCAGCAGCGCGCTCTGCGCGCCGGGCCATGTGTGCAGGCCGTCCACCTGGCGGGCGGTGCTGTAGGCGATCACCGTGCGGATCAAATGTTCCGTCATCCTGTCGACGATGCCTGCACGATAGTGGAACAGCCGCGGCGCCTGCGTCTCGTGCGGGTAATGCACGCCCACCGTGCCGGGACGCCAGCCCTCGCCGAGCTGCGCGCGCAGCGCCTCGTCCACCTCGGCGCTGTCGGCGGCGAACACGTGTGCCACGCCCTTGAGCCGCCAGGCGAGCTTTTGCACATCCATCGGGCTGCGGCCGTTTTCGCGCAGCGACACATACACCACCGGCAGGCGGTGCGGCGTGCTGCCGGAGAAAATGCCGGCCAGCAGGCCGCTTTGCGCCGCGCCGGCGGGGATGGGCGCATGCCCGACGGGCAGGGCCCCGTCGGGTGCAAGGTACCCGCGGTCGATCAGCAGCGTGATGAAATAGGGCGTTGAGAACGCGGCGTTGACGTCGACGGCGTCCTCGCGATAGCTGCGGTCCAGCCGGACGCAGACTTCGCGCTGAGAGAAATCGGCGACATAATCGGTGTCCCACACAACGCCGTCCGCCGTGCGCTTTTCGTAGCGCACGGCGACGATGTTTTTGCCGGGCAATTCATCGGCGGCCAGCCATAAATTGTCGCCGCCGCAGCGCAGGTGGCTCTCACCGTTCCACGCAAGGCCCGGTATCACATTCTCGGCATAGGGGTTTGTCCGGTTCCATTCAACCACCAGACGCAGGAAATCGTCTTTTGTCAGCGCGCTGCGCACCGGCAGCACCGCGGAAAACACCAGCATGGGGAAAACCTCCTTTTGTCATTTCCTATCGTAACATGCGCGCGCCGCCAAAGCAACAGCCGCGCCCCCGTTTTGCCGAAAATCGGCCTTTTGCGCGGCGCGCGTTCGTTCAATGCGAAGAAATTCTCGCAAAGAGGCCGCTTTGCCTTGACAGCGCAAAATGCGGGATGGTAAGATATGAAATGGATCATAAGGCGCGCATGACGCGGGCGCAAAGCCCGGGCCGGCGTATGGACCACAGAGCCCCGCCGCGCGCGGGGCGCGCTTTTGCAGCGATCACGAAAAGGAGTGCACGCAATGCTGACAGCGATTACCGGCATCAACTGGGGCGACGAGGGCAAGGGCCGCATGGTGGACCTGCTCAGCCGCGAATACGACATCGTGGCCCGTTATCAGGGCGGCAACAACGCCGGCCACACGGTGAAGAATGAAAAGGGCAAATTCGTTTTGAACCTGCTCCCCTCGGGCATCCTGCGCCCGGAGGTGGTGTGCGTGATGGGCAACGGCATGGTCATCGACCCCGCGCATCTGGAAAAGGAGATCGCGTCCCTGCGCGAAAAGGGCATCGCCATCTCGCCGGACAATTTGAAAATCAGCGCGCGCGCGACCATCTGCATGCCGTATCACGTGCTGGAGGACGGCCTCGAGGAGGACCGCCTGAGCAAGAGCGGCAGCCAGTTCGGCTCCACGCGCCGCGGCATCGCCTATTCCTACGGCGACAAGTACATGAAAAAGACGCTGCGCATGGGCGACCTTCTGCACATGGATGAGTCGGTGCGCCACCGCCTGTCCACGATGGTGGAGTGGAAGAACCTGACGATGGAGCGCATCTACGGCGCGAAGCCCATCGACCTGGAGGAGACCTGGCGCTGGTGCGAGCACTACGCCGCGGTGTTCCGCGATTACATCTGCGACACGGGCGCGTACCTCGCCGAGGCCGACCGCGCCGGCAAGAAGATCCTGTTCGAGGCGCAGCTGGGCGCGCTGCGCGACATCGACTTCGGCATCTATCCGTTCACCAGCTCCTCGAACGTCATCGGCAGCTATGCGCCCATCGGCGCGGGCATCCCCGGGCGCAAGCTCGATCTGTCCATCGGCATCATGAAGGCGTATTCGTCCTGTGTGGGCGAGGGTCCGTTTGCGGCCGAGCTGGCCATGACCGAGGAGGAAAAGCACGCCCTGCGCGAGGCCGGGCACGAGTACGGCGCGGCCACGGGCCGCCCTCGGCGCGTGGGCCCGTTCGACGTGGTGGCCAGCCGCTACGGCGTCGAGTGCCAGGGCGCGGACATCCTGGCGCTGACGCTGCTGGACGTGCTGGATTACATGGAGGAGATCCCCGTCGTGGAGAAGTATCTTGTGGACGGCGAGGAGGTCGACCGCTTCCCGATGGGCGGCGCGCTGGAGAAAGCGCAGCCCGTTGTGAAAAAGCTGCCCGGCTGGCACTGCGACATCACCGCCTGCCGCCGCTGGGAGGACCTGCCCGAGGCTGCGCGCGCGTACGTGGAGTACATCGAGCAGGCCGTCGGCTGCAAGGTGCGCTACATCTCTGTGGGCGCTGAGCGCGAGGCCTATCTTGTGCGGCCGTAAATTAGAAGGAACGCATGGCGGCCCCGGGGCTTTTCCCGGGGCCGTTGATTTGCCGGCCGCATCCGGCGGCCGGCAGGAGGGGGAGAAACGATGATCGAACGGGAACTTCATGAGGAATGCGGCGTTTTCGGCGTGTACGCACAGCCGGACGCTGCGCATTTGACGTATCTTGGCCTGCATGCGCTGCAGCACCGCGGGCAGGAGGGCGCGGGCATCGCCGCCGTCGATGAGGCCGGCGTCACGCGCTGCCGCAAGGGCAAGGGCCTGCTGACGGAGGTGTTTTCGCACGAGGACATCGCCGGGCTGCCCGGCCGGCGGGCCATCGGCCACGTGCGCTACGGCACGGCGGGCGGCAGCGAGGTGGAAAATGTGCAGCCCATTGTGGCGCGCGCCAAGATCGGCACGCTGGCCGTGGCGCACAACGGCCAGATTGTCAACGCGGAGGAGCTGCGCGGGGAACTGGAGGACCGCGGCAGCATTTTTCACGGCTCGTCCGACAGCGAGATCATCCTGCATCTCATCCAGGGCGAAAAGGGCTCACTGCTTGAGAAGATCAAGAAGGCGTGCCTGCGCCTGGACGGCGCGTTCGCATTCCTCATCTTGTCGGACAGCAGCCTGTACGCCATCCGCGACCGCAACGGCCTGCGCCCGCTGTCGCTGGCAAAGCGCGGGGACGGGTGGTGCGTCTCCAGCGAGACGTGCGCGTTCGACATCGTCAACGCCGAGTTCGTGCGCGACGTCGCCCCCGGCGAGATCGTGAAGATTTCGGCGCAGGGGATCGAGAGCGATTTTTATACGAACATCACGCAAAAGCGCCTGTGCGCGATGGAATACGTCTATTTTTCCCGGCCGGACTCGGTGCTGGACGGGCAGAACGTCCACCTTGTGCGCCGCGAATGCGGCCGGCTGTTGGCCGCGGCGGACAGGGGCGCGCTGGAGGCGGACATGGTCGTCGGCGTGCCGGATTCCTCGCTCTCGGCCGCCAGCGGCTACGGCGAAGAGATGGGCCTGCCGTACGAGATGGGGCTGATCAAGAACCGCTATGTGGGCCGCACGTTCATTCAGCCCACGCAGGCCCAGCGCGACACGGGCGTGAAGATGAAGCTGTCGGCCAACCGGGCCGTGGTGGACGGCAAGCGGATCGTCCTGCTGGACGACTCGATCGTGCGCGGCACAACGATCCGGCGCATCGTGACGCTGCTGCGCGATGCGGGCGCGGCCGAGGTGCACGTGCGCATCGCCTCGCCCCAGCTCTTGTACCCGTGCTTTTACGGAGTGGATATGTCCACGCGCGCCGAGCTGATCAGTGCGCGCATGGACACGCAAAGCCTGTGCGGCGCGATCGGTGCGGACTCGCTGCGATTCCTTTCGCAAGCCGACCTGCAAAAGGCCTGCGGCGGGCAGGAGCTGTGCATGGCCTGCTTCACCGGCCGGTATTTCACGCCGCTGTACAGCCACACGCTGGGCTGACGCGGCAAGGCGAAGGAAAAGGCCGCGGATGCGCACAGGGGCCCGCGGGCCGGTGCTTTCCTATACCGGCCGCCGTTCTCTGAAAACGAAAACAGCCTGATTTTTGTTTGTGTACACAAAACCAAAACAGCGCGCCAGTGCCCGGCCGGGCACTGGCGCGCTGTCATTTTTGGCTTTCGGCCGCTCACTCGTGCAGCAGCGTCAGCGTGATCTCGTATTTCGAATCCAGAGAATTCTTTTCGGGCGCGGCGGCCTTGTACTTGTTCAGGGCGGCGGTGCTCTTCACGGGGTTTTGCAGCGTGCCCGCGCCGGCCACGCAGCCGCCGGGGCAGGCCATGCCCTCCAGCAGATAGCCGTTTAGCTTGCCGGCCTTGGCCAGCATCATCATTTTGCGGCACTCCTGCAGGCCCTGCGCGGCCATCACCTTCACCTCGCGGTCGGGGTCCAGGCGCTTGATGGCGTTCACCACGGCGTTGGCCACGCCGCCGGACACCGCAAAGCCGCGGCCGTCGGCCGTCGCCTCCACGGGCTCGGGCCCCGCGGCGATCTCGGAGAAGTGGATGGCCTTGGCGGCGAACATGCCCATGACCTCCTCAAAGGTCAGCACGAAGTCGACGTCGCTGCGCACGCTGCGGCGGCTGGCCTCCAGCTTTTTGGCGGCGCACGGCCCGATGAACACCACCTTGCACTTGGGGTGCTCCTTTTTCAGAAGGCGCGCGGTCAGCACCATGGGCGTCAGGGCCATCGAGATGCAGTGCGCGTACTCGGGGAACAGCTTTTTGGCCATCACGCTCCACGCCGGGCAGCAGGACGTGCCCATGAACGGCTGCTTTTCCGGCACCTCGCGCATGAAGTCCTTCGCTTCCTCAATGGTGCACAAATCGGCGCCCACGGCCACCTCGGCCACGTCGTCAAAGCCCAGCAGCTTCAAGGCGGGCTTCATCTTCGCGGCGGTCATCTCGGGGCCGAACTGGCCGATGAAGGCGGGGGCCACGGCGGCGATGACGCGGTCGCCCCGGTTGATGGACTGGATCACCTGGAACAGCTGGCTCTTGTCGGCGATGGCGCCGAACGGGCAGTTGACAAGGCACATGCCGCACGACACGCACTTGTCGTAATCGATCGTGGCGCGGCCCAGCTCATCCGAGCCGATGGCGTCCATGCCGCAGGCCTTGGCGCACGGGCGCTCCATCTTCACAATGGCGCCGTAGGGGCAGGCGTTGGCGCACTGGCCGCACTTGACGCACTTGTCCTGGTCGATGACGCTGTGCCCGTCCACGATGGAGACGGCCTTTTTCGGGCACACCTCCACGCACGGGTGCGCAAGGCAGCCCTGGCACATGTTCGTCACATGGTACGATTTCTCCGGGCAGGCGTTGCACGCGAACTTGATGATGTTGATCAGAGGCGGCTCATAGTACTTTTCCGGTACGGCGCACTCCTCCATGCCCTGCGCCAGCGGGGCGTGGTGATCGATCGGGCGCACGGGCAGCCCGCAGGCCAGACGCAGGCGCTCGCCCACGATGGCGCGCTCCAGAAAGATGCTGGTGCGGTATTTGTTCACTTCGCCGGGCAGGATCTTGTACGGCAGCTCCTCGATGCGGCTGTAGTCGCCGCCTTCATAGGCCATGCGCGCCACTTCGGTGAACACCTTGCGGCGGATGTCGGTCACGGAAGAATAGATGCCTCGCATTCGATCAAAACTCCTTTAACGGCCGGCGCGGGCCGGCGCGGTATTTAACACTATAAATATACCATGCCCGGCGCGCGCTTCGCAAGAGGCCGGAGCCGCCGCAAGCGAAACTTTTTGCCTTTTTTTGAAATTTTTGCCCGCTGCAAGCCGCGGCGCTTGCAAAACGGGCGAAAAAAAGATATACTAACTCAGTATGATTTGATGATTTGTACGCCGGGAAAATGCCCGGCGCAGTTTGCGATAAGCAGGGAGGCAATATGCCGGACATCCTTCACATCCTTGCGCACGCCGTGGAAGACACGGCGCGCATGATCCCGTTTCTGCTGGCGGCCTACGCACTGATCGAATACATCGAGCGGCGCCACTCGCAGGGCATCGAGCGCGCGCTGGCCCAAAGCGGGCGCATGGGCTTTGCGGCGGCCGCCGTGCTGGGCCTTGTGCCGCAGTGCGGCTTTTCCGCCATGGCGGCCAATTTGTACGCGAGCCGCGTCATCACGCTGGGCACGCTCCTGGCCGTGTTCATCACCACCAGCGACGAGGCCGTGCCCATTCTGGCGGCCACGCCGGGCATGTGGCGGCCCATGCTGGCGCTTTTGGCCGTGAAGCTGGCCGTGGCGCTGGCGGCGGCGCTCGTGGTGGACGTGGCGCTGCGCCGCGTGCTGCCCGCGCACGTGCGCGGCGGCTACAGCGGCAGCGCCGGCGACGTCGACTGTCACGAGCACGCCGAGGCCGACAGCCTTCTGTGGGCCGCGCTCAAGCACACGGCGCACATCACGCTGTTCATTTTTGTGTTCAATTTCGCGGTGGGTTTTGTCGTCGAGGCCGTCGGCTCCGACGCCATCGGCCGCGCGCTGGCGGCGGCGGGCTACTGGCAGCCGGCGCTGGCGGCGCTGGTGGGTCTTGTCCCGAACTGTGCGGCCAGCGTGCTCATCACGCAGCTGTTCGCCGCGGGGCAGCTCTCGTTCGGCGGGGCCGTGGCGGGGCTGTGCGCCTCGGCGGGCGTGGGGCTGGCCGTGCTGTTCCGCGCGAACAAAAGCCTCAAGCAGAACCTGTTCGTCACGGCGCTTTTGTGGGCCTGCGGCACGGCGGCGGGCGCCGTGTGCATGGCGCTGGGGCTGTGACGCAGCGCTGAAAAAAGAAAAAGCGAAGCGGCGTGGGCCGGCAGTTTTTACGCCGGCCCACGCCGCTTTTCTGCGTCACAGCGCCGTTTCCAGCTGCGCGCCGGGGTAGTAGTGCGCCAGGATCTGCGCGTGGTCCGCGCCCGCCGAGGCCATTGCGTTTGCGCCGTACTGGCTCATGCCCACGCCGTGGCCCCAGCCGCGCGTCGTCACCGAAAACTCCTCGCCCGTCCAGGTGACGGAAAAGTCGGCGCTGCGCAGCGAAAGGGCCGTGCGCACGTCCTGCCCGCGGCAGGCTACGCCCCCGATGTGCGCCGACGTCACATAGCCCTCGGCGTTGCGCTCCAGAAGGCCGAACCAGTCCTGCGGCTCGGCGGAAAAGTCGATGCCCGCAAAATGGGCGGACAGCTGTTCGCGCATCTCCTGCGCCGTCAGCGTCACGGTCTGCTCAAAGCCCTCGGCCGCCACGTCCGCGGACGATTCGGCCGGCACAAGATACGCCACTTCGCCGCCCCACACGTCGGCGGCGCTCTGCGTCCAGCCGTTGGAAAGCGCGTGGTAGCACGCCAGCGCCGGCTGGCCCTGCCAGGTCAGCGTCTCGCCCAGCACGCCGTCCACAATGCCGGCAAGGCGCGCGTAGTTGGCCTCAAAGTCCGCGCCCCAGACAAGGCGCATCACCTCCTGCGTCAGAAAGCCCAGACGGCGCTGCGGGTCGGCGGAAAAATCCGCGCCGGCGTCGGCCACGGCGCCGCTTTTCTCCCGCGCGCGGCACGCCAGCGCGTAGCTGCGCGCCGCCACGGCCTGCGCGGCCAGAGCCTCGTCCTCGTAGGAAAGGGGCATCTCCGCCGCCACCGCGCCGATCATCCACTCGCGCGCGGGCACGTCCAGCACCTCGCCGGTCGATTCGTCCAGCACGCGGAACACTTCGCCCGACGCAGCGCCGCCGGCCCCTTCGCCCGGCCCGGCGGCAGCGGCGGGCGCGGCGGACGACGCCGTCGGCGCTGCGCCGGCCCCCGCGGGCGCAGCCAGCAGCGCGGCGGCCAGCGGCACAAGCGCCGTCAGTACGGCGAACAGCAAAGCGGGCAAAAGCGTGCGTTTCATGCAAAAGCACATCCTCTCCGGCGCGCGCGGCGCCGCTTGTTTTTTCCGCCGATTCCTGTATAATAGAGGTATGCGCCGCGCCGCATCCGGGCGCGGGCGAGAGGGGAGACCAAAAAACACAACGGGAAAGGGGAGAAAGGCGGCATGTCCGTAAAACGCCATTTGGAACAGGCGGATTCCATCACAGACTTATGCGCCGAGTACGTAAAAAATAACTTCATCGACCCCGAGGAATGCGAGCGGCTGGGCGTCAAGCGCGGGCTGCGCAACCCGGACGGCACCGGCGTGCTGGCGGGGCTCACGAACGTGTGCGACGTGGTGGGCTACGAGATGCAAAACGGCGTGCGCGTGCCCGCGGACGGCAAGCTGATCTACCGCGGCATCGACGTGGCCGACCTTGTGGCCGCGGCCGGGGCCGAGGGGCGCATGATCTTTGAGGAGGTCGTCTGGCTGCTGCTCATCGGCAAGCTCCCCACAAAGGCGCAGCTCGCGGCGTTTCGCGCGCAGATCGAGGAGCTGCGCGCCCTGCCCGAGGGCTTTGTGGAGGATATGATCATCAAAGCGCCCTCGCCGAACATCATGAACAAGATGGCGCGCAGCGTGCTGGCGCTGTATTCGTACGACGACGACCCCGAGGGCCAGAGCCTTGCGAACATCCTGGCGCAGAGCATCACGCTGATCGCGGGCCTGCCCACCATCACGGTGAACGCGTACCAGATCAAACGCCGCGTGTACGACCGCGAGAGCATGTATTTCCATCTGCCCGTGCCCGGACAGAGCACGGCGGAGCACATCCTGTCCACCTACCGGGCCGACCAGAAATTCACGCCCGAGGAGGCGAAGCTGCTGGATCTGTGCCTTGTGCTGCACGCCGACCACGGCGGCGGCAACAACTCGACGTTTGCCTGCCGCGTGCTGTCCAGCACGGGCACCGACACCTACAGCGCCATCGCCGCGGCCATCGGCAGCCTGAAGGGCCCGAAGCACGGCGGCGCGAACCACAAGGTGATGCGCCAGCTCGACGAGATGAAGCGCGCCGTGCGCGACGCGTCCGACGACGAGGAGATCGCCGCCTATCTGCGCAAAGTGCTGCGCAAAGAGGCGGGCGACGGCTCGGGCCTTCTCTACGGCATGGGCCACGCCGTGTACACGAAGAGCGACCCGCGCGCCGTCATCCTGCGCAGCAGCGCGGCGCATCTTGCGAAGGAAAAGGGCCTTGAGGACGAGTTCCGCCTTTTGTGCGGCGTCGAGCGGCTGGGCCCCGCCGTGTTCCGCGAGGAAAAGGGCGCGAAGGATGTGTGCGCGAACGTGGATCTGTTCTCGGGCTTCATCTACCGGATGCTCGGCATCTCGGAGGATCTGTACACCCCGCTGTTCGCCATCAGCCGCATCGCGGGCTGGTGCGCGCACCGCATGGAGGAAGTGGTGTTTGCGAACCGCATCATCCGCCCGGCGTACAAATACCTGGGCCGCACGCAGCCGTACGTGCCGCTGGAGGCGCGCGGATGAGCGGGAAGCTGCAAAGGCGCGCGGCGGCCGCGCTGGCGCTGGCGGGCGTTCTGGGCATTGTGCGCGCCGCCGACGCCCTGCTGCTGTGCGAGGATACCACCGGTTTTGCCGCGGGCGGGCCCTGGCCGCGCCTGGCGGCCTATGCGCTGCTGTGTGCGCCGGCGCTGACGCTGCGCCCGAAGGGCGCGCTGCGCCTGCCGGCGCGGCGCCAGGGCGTGCGCGCGGCGCTGTGGCTGCTGGCCGCCGCGGCCGCGGCGGCGGCCGTGTCGTTTTTTGCGCCGGCTTTGCGGGGGGACATCAGCGTGCCCACGGGCCATCACATGACGGGTGGGGGATACACGCTGAACCTTGCGGCCGACCTTGCCAGCGCGCTGTGCTTTGCGCTGCTGGCCGTGCTGGCGGCGCTGTGCGCCCGCTGGCTGGATGCGCTGGAAACAGAGAAGGCCGCGCCAAAGCGCGCGTTCCTGCTGGCGCTGGCCGTGCCGGGCACGCTGGGCCTCGCTGTGTATGTGGTGCGCTGGGTGCTGCTGCGCTCGGCCAGCGCGCAGCGCGTGGCCGCCATGGCGGAGGCTTTGGGCGCCACGGCGGCGCTGGTGTTCCTGGTGGTGCTGGCGAAAAGCCTGCTGGCCGCTTCGCCCGACGGCGCGCGCCGCACGGCGCTGTGGGGCGTTTTGGCGTTCGGGTGCGGTTTTTGCATGCTGCTGCCGCAGGCGCTTTTGCGCGCGGGCGTGCCCGGCGCCATGCCGCTTCCCATTGCGCTGGTGTGCGCGGCGGCGGGCCTTCTGGGCGGCTTTTGCGCGCTGGCCGCGTGCGAAGGCGAAGCGAAAGGGCGGTAAGCCCCGCGCGGCGCGGATGGGTACGGATCAAAGAAAAACCCGGCCTCACACAGAGGCCGGGTTTGGCATAGCATGACAGCGCGCTTTACAAATTGCGCACATACAGCTTTTTGCTGCCGCCGGGCAGCGATTCCGATTTCGTCTCGAACGCCTTCGTGGCGTCGATCAGCTTGTGCAGCTTGGAATAGCCGTAGTTGCGGGTGTCAAAGTCGGTGTACAGGCGGCTGAGCACGTCGCCGATCTGCGAAAGCGACATGTAGCCGTCCTCGTCGGAGTCGTAGTCGATCAGCTCGCGGATCTTGTCCACGATCACCTCCAGCGGCACGAACGCGGAGGCGGCCAGCTCGTCGTCGTAATGCGGTTCGCTGGGCATGGCGGGCGCGGGAGCCGGGGCCTCGGCCGCGGGCTCGGGCTTTTTGGCGGCGCGCTCCTTTTTGGCGGGGGCCTTGGCGGCTTTTTTCGCCTTGGCGGGGGCCTTGGCCGTGCCGGGCGCATCCTTGAGGCCCATCAGCACGTCGAGGTATTTGAACGCGTCGCACGCGGCTTTGAAGGCCGTGGGCGTTTTGCTCTCGCCCATGCCGATGACGAACATGCGGCTCTCGCGCAGGCGCGAGGCCAGGC
Organism: Candidatus Ruthenibacterium merdigallinarum; assembly: GCA_019113785.1. Classification (GTDB taxonomy): domain Bacteria; phylum Bacillota; class Clostridia; order Oscillospirales; family Ruminococcaceae; genus Ruthenibacterium; species Ruthenibacterium merdigallinarum. The sequence goes on from DXGT01000122.1 coordinate 32,897, forward strand.
GCGTGAAGTCCGAGTCGGAGCTGACGAGGCAGAAGCCGTCCACGTTCTTCGTGTACAGCACGTCCATGGCGTCGATGATCATGGCCGAGTCGGACGCGTTTTTGCCCTGCGTGTAGCTGAACTGCTGAATGGGCGTGAGATTGTTTTCCAGGAGCACTTTTTTCCAGCTGGACATGTCCGGGCTGGTCCAGTCTCCGTAGATGCGCTTGTAGGCGGGCGTGCCGTACATGCTCACCTCGTCGAGAATGGTCTTGATGTATTTGGGCGATACGTTCTCCGCGTCGATCAAAAGCGCGATGACTTTATTGTCGCTGGGCTCCATGCGATCCTTCCTTTTCCGATGTTTTTATCGTTCGTTTGAACGACGAAAGCGTTTTGATTTCCTTTATTATACACGAACGCCGCGCAAAAAGCAAAGCGCGGCGCACGCAAGAGGTGTTTTGGTTTGACGGAATTTCTCATCCGGCGCTTTGTGAAAAACAGCGCCGACACGAAAGACGCGCGCGTGCGCGCCGCATACGGCAATCTTTCGGGCGCGGTGGGCATCGTGTGCAACGCGCTCTTGTGCGCGGCGAAGCTGGCCATCGGCGCGGTGTCCGGCAGCGTGGCCGTCACGGCCGACGCCGTGAACAACCTGTCGGACGCGTCGTCCAGCGTGGTGACGCTGGTGGGCTTCCGCCTGGCGGAAAAACCCGCCGACCGCGAGCATCCCTACGGCCACGCGCGCATCGAGTACATCGCGGGGCTGGCGGTGTCGGTGATGATCCTCGTCATCGGGCTGGAGCTGGCCAAAAGCGGCGTCGAGAAGATCCTGCACCCGCAGGACACGGCGCTGAGCCCCGTCACGGCGGCGGTGCTGGCGCTGTCCATCGCGGTGAAGCTGTGGCTGGCCTCGTTCAACCGCACGCTGGGCAAAAAGATCGACTCGGCCGCGCTGCTCGCCACCGCGGCCGACAGCCGCAACGATGTGATCAGCACGGCGGCGGTGCTCGTTTCGCTGGCGGTCTCGGCGCTGACGCACTGGCAGCTGGACGGCTGGATGGGCCTTGCCGTGGCGCTGTTCATCCTCGTCAGCGGCGCGAAGCTCGTCAAGGAGACGCTGGACCCCATCCTCGGCGAGGCCCCCAGCGAGGAGCTGACCGACTACATCGCCAAAAAGGTGCTGAGCTATGACGGCGTGCTGGGCACGCACGATTTGATGGTGCACGACTACGGCCCCGGCCGCCGCTTTGCCAGCGTGCATGTGGAGATGGACGCCGGGAAGGACGTGATGGAGAGCCACGACATCATCGACAACATCGAGCGCGACTTTCACGACAACGACAACATCCACCTCGTCATTCACTACGACCCCATCGCCACAGGGGACGAAGCCGTGGGCACGCTGCGCGCGTGGACGCTTGCGCGCGTGCGGGAAATTTCGCCGCAGCTTTCCATCCACGACTTCCGCATGGTGGCCGGGCCCTCGCACACGAACCTGATCTTCGACGTCAGTGCGCCGACGGATTTTCCGATGGACGACGCTACGCTGAAGGCGGCCATCGCCGAGAAACTCGCACACGGGGACGACGGCGCGCGCTACTACGCCGTCATCACGGTGGACCGCAGCTTTGCGCCGTTCCACAACGATGCCGACGAGCGCGCGCAGGGGCTGTAAGGGCGCATAGAGCCGCAGAGAAAACCGCAAAAGCAAGCACAAGGAAAAGGGGAGTTTTGTATGGAATTTCGCATCGCCGACCGCATGGCGCGGCTCAAGCCGTCCATCATCCGCGAGCTGCTCAAGCAGACGGCCGACCCGGCGCTCATCAGCTTCGCCGGCGGCAACCCCGCGCACGACGCGTTCCCGCTGGACGACATCGCCCGCTTTTCGGACGAGCTGCTGCGCAAAGAGCCCGTCGCCACGTTGCAGTACTCCGTCAGCGAGGGCGTGCCCGCGCTGCGCAGCGCGGCCGGGGCGTTTTTCTCGCGCCGCTGGCCGGTTGCAAAGGACACGGACACGACGCTCATCTTCTCGGGCAGCCAGCAGATCCTGGACGCCGCGGCCAAGTGCCTGTGCAACGAGGGCGACGTCGTCGCCGTCGAGGAGCCGGCGTTTTTGAGCGCGTATCTCACGTTCCGCTCGTCGGGCGCGGTGCTCAAGGGTGTGCCGATGGAGGCGGACGGCGTCGACCTCGCGGCGCTCGAGGCCGTGTTTGCCGCGCCGGAGGCGGAAAAGCCGCGCTTTTTCTATTGCATCCCCAATTTCCAGAACCCGACGGGCTACACCACGAGCCTTGCAAAGCGCCGCGCCATTTACGCGCTGAGCGAAAAATATGGCGTGCCCGTGCTGGAGGACGATCCCTACGGCGAACTGCGCTTTGCGGGCGAGGCGCTGCCGCCCATCAAGAGCCTGGGCAGCGGCGAGCATATCCTCTACGCCGGCAGCTTTTCGAAGATTCTGTGCCCGGGTATGCGCGTGGCCGCGTGTATCTGCGACAAGGGCCTCGCCGGCCGGCTGACGGTGGCCAAGCAGTGCAGCGACGTGCACACGAACGTGTGGGCCCAGCGCGTGTGCGAGCGCGTGCTGACAAAGACCGACGTCGAGGCGCATCTTGCGCGCCTGCGCGAAATCTACCGGCGCAAGGCAGAGCGCATGATGGACGCGCTCGACCGGCTGTGCCCGTCCATCACCTACGTGCGGCCCGAGGGCGGCATGTTCATTTGGGGCGCGCTGCCCGAGGGCGCGGACATGCAGCGCTTTGTGCAGCTGTGCCTCGACAAAAAGGTGGCCGTCGTGCCGGGCAACGCGTTCTACACGGACGAGAGCGCGCCGTGCCGCAGCTTCCGCATGAATTTCTCGGCCCCCGCGGACGAGGCCATCGACCGCGGCGTCGCGCTGATGGCCGAGGCGTTGGCCGAGCTGTGAAGCGCGCCGCACGCAAAAAAGAAGATGCAAAAGGCCCGCCTTGACGGCGGGCCTTTTGCGATTCCCCGGCGATTTTCAGAACGCCTCGTTGCGGTACTGGTGGGTGTACAGACGGTAGTAGCGGCCTTTTTTCGCCATCAACTGCTCGTGCGTGCCGTCCTCGACGATGCGGCCCTTGTCGATCAGCAGGATGCGGTCGGCCGTGCGCACGGTGGACAGCCGGTGCGCCACCACAAAGCTGGTGCGGCCCTTGAGCACTTTGCCGATGGCCGTCTGGATCAGCTGCTCGGTCTCGGTGTCGATGCTGCTGGTGGCCTCGTCCAGCACGAAGATGCGCGGGTCGGCCAGCAGCACGCGCGCAAAGCAGATCAGCTGCTTTTGCCCGGTGGACAGGCGGCCGCCGCCCTCGCCCACCTCGGTGTCGTAGCCGTGCTCGAGCTTTTCGATGAACGGCGCGGCGCACGCGAGCGCAGCCGCGCGGCGCACCTCGTCCATCGAGGCGTCCGGCTTGCCGAAGCGGATGTTGTCGGCCACGGTGCCGCTGAACAGGTGCGGCGTCTGCAAGACATAGCCCAGCGCGCTGTGCAGCCACAGCTGGCTGCGCGTGCGGTAGTCGGCCCCGTCGATGAGCACCGCGCCCTCGGTGGGCTCGTAAAAGCGGCACACCAGGTTCACGATGGTGGATTTGCCCGCGCCCGTCTCGCCCACAAGGGCGATGGTCTGGTCGGGCTCGACCGTGAGGTCAAAGTGCTCGAGCACGCGCTCGCCGGTTTTGTAGCAAAAGCCCACGTCGCGAAACTCCACGCGCCCGGTGATGGCGGGCCAGTTCTCGCGCCGCGGCGCGAGGGTGGTGCCGTACACGGCCTCCACCTCGGGGCTGTCGGTGATGTCGGGCTGCGTGTCGATGAGGTCGATCACACGCTCGGCCGAGGCCTGCGCCGCCTGCATCTCGGCCAGGATGTTCGCCAGCTGCTGGATGGGGTCGAACAGCTGGGTGGCGTAGCTCAAAAACGCCGACAGCGTGCCCAGCCCCAGCGTGCCGGCCAGCACCATTTTGCCGCCGGCCGAGAGCGCCAGCGCCGTGGACAGGCTGCCGAGGTTCACAACGATGGGCATAAACAGCGCGCTCCACAGCGCGGCGCGGATGGCCGCGCGGCGCATGCCGCCCGTCAGCGCGTAGAACTCCTCGCAGCTCGCGTCCTCGCGCACAAGGGTCTTGGTGGTCACCGCGCCCATGATGCCCTCGTTGAACGCGCCGGTGATGCGGCTGTTCGCCGCGCGCACAAGGCGCTGCTGGCGCAGGATGCGCCGCTGGAAAAATACGCACAGCACCGCGAGCAGCGGCGTCACGCTCAGCACCAGAAGGCCCAGCGCAAAATCCATCGAGAGCAGCACCGCCACGATGCCGACGACGAAAAAGCCAGACCAGCACAGGTCCACAAGGCTCCAGGCGATCATCTCGGCCAGGCGGGCCACGTCGCTGCCCATGCGCGCCATCAGCCAGCCGACGCTGGTGGTGTCGTAAAAGCTGAACGACAGCTGTTGCAGCCGCGTGAAGGCGTCCTGCCGGATGTCGTAGCAGATGTCCATCTCCAGACGCCCCGCGCCGCGCACGAAGAAGAATACGCCCGCGCCCTGCACCGCCACGCACGCGACGTAAAGGAGCGCGAACCAGCCCAGCCCCTGCGCTGTGTGCCCCTCGACGAAGTGGTCGATGGCAAAGCGCGTCAGCTGCGGGTAGAGGATGTCGATGGCAGACACCACCAAAAGCGTGGCGCCAAGCCCGGCCACGCGGCGGGGCCGGCGCATCGCGTAGGCGATCAGGCGCCGCCACACGCGCAGGTCCACTTTGTCGCTTTGGTACTCTTTGTGTTCGTTCACGCCTCGTCGCCTCCTTCCTCGGCCTCGCCCTGCAACAGGCACACGCGGCGGTACATGCCCGGTATGCGGCACAGCTCGTCGTGCCGGCCGCGCTGCACGATGCGCCCGCCGTCCATCACGAGGATCAAGTCGGCCCGGCGCACCGTGGCGATGCGGTGGCTGATGAGGAACATCGTGCAGCCCTTTTTCGCGGTCAGCGCGTCGCGGATGGCGGCGTCGGTCTCGGCGTCCACGGCGGAGAGCGAGTCGTCAAAAATCATGATGGGCGCGTTTGTCAGCAGCGTGCGCGCAATGGCCACGCGCT
>DXGT01000123.1 GCA_019113785.1 Candidatus Ruthenibacterium merdigallinarum
TGCCATACGGTGGTAAATTGTATAAGCAACAGCGAAACTCAAAAAACGGCAGCGGGCTTCACAAAACGGCCGCGCCATCATAGTAAGCACATCGCTATATATATTATATATAGATCGTAAACAAGGATGCATGATTCAATGATACTCATGATACTGCGGACCGATTTCAAAACCGATCGCCAAACGGACATGCACACGGACAAGCATATTTTGCCGCATTGTATACCCCCTATATTTCGCTAAATTTTTATTTAGCGAAATAATAGATCAAAGAATTGCCATTCGTTTGCGCCAATACCGGCGCCGCCATCGCTTCAAACTTTTCCGGACGCCGGCTGCGGCGCGGCTTTGATACCTGCCGCAGAGCCCATCTTTTGCAGTATCCGAAAATTGAACGATGGCCATTCCCTTTCTGCCGTTTGGCAAAACCAAAGAATGAAACGGAGGAAACACAAATGCTTCGATTGATCCGTCTGACAGCGGAATACCAAAAGCAGCTTGGCGAAATGATTGACGAGTGGAAGCGCGATCAGGAGCTTCATCATACGAACCGCTCGCCGCAGGCCATTTTCAAGTACGATTACCACGATTTCGACGCGTATCTCGCCCATCTGGATATTCAGCATCCGCGTGACGGGAAAGTGCCCAGCACGACTTTTTTCCTGCTGGACGATGAGCGCAACATTCTGCTGGGCGCCGTGAGCATCCGTCACGATTTGAACGATCACCTTCTGCAATATGCCGGCCACATTGGAGACGGCATCCGCCCCAGCGAGCGCCGGAAAGGCTATGCCACAAAGATGATCGGGCTGGCTCTGGACGAATGCCGGAAATTGGGTCTTGAAAGAGTATTGATGGTGTGCGAAAAGGACAATATCGCATCCGCCAAATCAATCGTGCGCAATGGCGGCGTGCTGGAAAATGAAGTGGCGGATGAAAATGGCGTTGTGTCGCAGCGCTACTGGATCGAGCTGCGCTGAAATCCCTCCAGTAACACGAACTTTTTTAAGGAGTTTTTTCCATGAGTACGTACATTGACCCCCGCCGCCCCAACAAACACGGCGATTATAAGGACTGCCCTCCCCTTGTGGTGCAGTTTTTATACGACAGCGAGACGATCCGCGGCCTTTCGCCGCGCACAGTCAACGCTTATTACATCGACCTGCGCACATTTTTCCGTTTCTTCAAGCTCTACCGCGGGCTTGTTCCGGAAAACACGCCGCCGGAGGAAATCGACATCCGCGACATCGGCCTTGAGCAGATCCGCTCGGTCAAAACCAGCGATCTGTACGAGTTTATGCATTACGTCACCAGCGAGCGCGCCAACGCCGCGGCCTCGCGCGCGCGCAAGCTGTCGAGCATCAAGGGCTTTTTCAAATATCTGTGCAACAAGATGAAGCTGCTTGAGCAGAACCCCGCGGACGACATCGACACGCCCGCGCTGAAAAAGCGCTTGCCGAAATACCTGACGCTGAACGAGGGCATCGAGCTTTTGAAAAATGTGGAGTCGGATTTTTATGAGCGCGATTACTGCATCCTGACGCTGTTTTTGAACTGCGGTATGCGTCTGTCCGAGCTTGTGAACATCAACGTCACCGACATCAACGACGACGGCACCATCCGCATTGTGGGCAAGGGCAACAAGGAACGGCTTGTCTACCTGAACAAGGCGTGCCTCTCTTCCCTCTCGCGCCTGCGCGAGGCGCGCGCCGCGCTGCCGAATTTGCAGGACAAAAAAGCGCTGTTTGTCTCAAAGCGCACGGGCCGGCGCATCTCCGTGCGGCGCGTCGAACAGATCGTCGAGCGCTGCCTGAAGGCGGCCGGCCTGGACGGTAAGGGCTATTCCGTGCACAAATTGCGCCATACCGCCGCCACGATGATGTATCAGGAGGGCGGCGTGGACATGCTGGCCCTCAAAGAGATCCTCGGGCACGCGCATGTCTCCACTACGGAGATCTATACGCATCTCGGCGCGGCCTCCCTGCGGGACGCCGCCAATGCCTCCCCCTTCGCTTCGCTCGATTTTGAAAAGAGCCAGGCGTCCGGCCCCGATTCAGACAAAGACGGGGGCAAACAGGGCGCTGAGGATTGATTCCAGGCAGCAGGCTGCCAGCGCCCCCGCGCCGGCGCGCAGAAAACGGCGCAGCAAAAGCTGGGCGCGCAGCGGCGCGGCAATGGCATGCCCCAGGAAATTGGCGCGAAACAGCGCCGCGGCGCTGTCGAAGGCCTGTGCGCATAGGTATAAAAGCAAAAGGCACTGGAGCGCCGTCGGCAAAAAGAACAGCAGCAGATACATGGCAAGGCCCCAAAGGCCCATTTCATGGAACAGATACGCCGTCAGGCTGCCGACGGCAAACCCGCGCCCCAGCACAAGCGCCAAAAGCAGCGGCGCGCCGAGGCAGGAAAGCCCCAAAAACAGCGCCAGGCACTGTAACACCATCGCCGAGATGAACGCCTCGCAGAAAATCTGCCACATTGGCCGGCTCTGATGCGCCGCGACGAACTGGCGGATGAACGCCGCATAGTAGCCGCTGCTTTGCGCAGGGCGCACCGCAGCCGCCGCGCCCAGAACAACGCCCGAGAACAATACGACCGCCAGCATCACGGCCCGCAGGCTCAGCGCCGATGTTTTTGGCGCGGACGGCGCAAAACGGCGCGGCGCAAATGCGCGCCGGCGGCGTGCGAGCACAAACCCTTTCATCATCCTCTTCCCCTTTTTGCCCGTTTTTTGGCACGCACGCGCAGAGCAGCCCGCGCGTGCTTTTTTCAATGCGTTTTATGCTTCAGCGAAATTTTTTCTGCCGGCGTTCGCCTGCGGCAATACCCGCGTAGCCGCCGAGCGCACCGGCCGCCAGCATGGCGAGCGCGCGATAGAAAAAGAGCGCCGTCACCTCGCCGCCCTGCCCGGCGGCCCATATTAAGAGCGCCAGCGCACACACAGCGCCCACCAGCAGCCCCAGCAGCAGGCCGCGGCTCTGCTCCAGCAGCGCCAGGAAAAACGCCGCCGCCAGCACCGCGCAGCACAGGCCGGCCGTCGCCAGCGGCGCCACAAGGTTGACGGGCGTATCGACCCGGCACAGCAGCGCTGAAAAGGCGGCGAACGAGCCGCACAGCACTGCGCACAGCGCCAGCGCGCTCAGCAAAATATGCACCAGCAGCCGCTGCCCCTTGCCGCGCATCGGTTTCTTCTGCATAAACACACCCCCTCGCATCCTGTTCCACCATATGCGCAAAGGGGCTTTTTTATCCCAATAGGAAACATTCTTTAACATGAGAAAAGCCCCGTGAAGAACCTTCACGGGGCTTTACACTGCCTATTGCAGAACGCTTTGTTTATTTCGCGGCGTCCTTTTTGTTGTCTTTCTTTGCGTCCTTCTTGGCGTCGGCGGACGCGTCGCCGTCCATGTTCAGCTTTTCAACCGACTGGATGGCCCAGCGCTTCATGCGCAGCTTCACACGGTCAGAGCCGGTCTCCAGCACGAACGTATCCTCTTTGATGCTGGCCACACGGCCCACAAGGCCGCCGATGGTGACGATGCCGTCGCCGACCTCGATCGAATTGCGCATCTCCTGCGCTTTCTTCTCCTTCTTGTTCTGCGGGCGAATCATAACAAAATACAGCAGCACAACCATCAAAAGGAGCATGATAACGGTTGTCAGCATACTGGTAGATTCTGCGGTCATAGAAAAAATTCCTCCTCTTATCTTGAGACATTGTATTCTTTATTATACAGAAAAAAGCGTATGGTTGCAAGTACAGGCCGCAAAAAAAACACAGTTTTCTCAAATGCGGGTGTCCAGCAGGTCGACGTACCGGCGGTAAAACGCATCGAAGCTGCCGTCGTCCAGCGCGTCGCGGATGCGCTGCAAAAGCGTGTTGTAGAAATGCAGGTTGTGTATCACCGCAAGGCGCATGCCCAGCATTTCGTCCGCCTTGAACAGATGGCGCAGATAGGCGCGCGAAAAATTCCGGCAGCACTCGCAGTCGCACGAGGCGTCCAGCGGGGCCTCGTCCAGCTCGTACTTGGCGTTTTTGATGTTGATGATGCCGTTCCATGTGAACAGGTGGCCGTGGCGCGCATTGCGGCTGGGCATCACGCAGTCGAACAGGTCGACGCCCCTGCGCACGCCCTCGAGGATATTGCCCGGCGTGCCGACGCCCATCAGATAGCGGATCTTCTCTTTCGGCATGTGCTCTTCGACGGCGCTGATCACGCGGTACATCTCCTCTTTCGGCTCGCCGACGGCCAGGCCGCCGATGGCGTAGCCGTCGAGGTCCAATTCGGCGATGCGCTGCATGTGCTGCACGCGCAGATCGTCAAAGCAGCAGCCCTGATTGATGCCGAACAGCATCTGCTGCGGGTTGACGGCCTCCCCTTCGTTTTTCAAGCGCTCCAGCTCTGTTTTGCAGCGCACCAGCCAGCGCACCGTCCGCTCGCACGACTGCTTTGCGTAAGCGTATTCCGCGGGGTTCGCGACGCATTCATCAAACGCCATCGCAATGGTGGAGCCGAGGTTCGCCTGGATCTGCATGCTCTGTTCCGGCCCCATAAAGATGCGGCGGCCGTCGAGATGCGAGGCGAACGTCACGCCCTCCTCGCTGATCTTGCGCAGCCCGGAAAGGCTGAACACCTGAAACCCGCCGGAATCCGTCAAAATCGGCCCGTCCCAGCGGGTGAAGCGGTGCAGGCCGCCCAGTTTTCTGACCGTCGTATCGCCGGGACGCAAATGCAGATGATAGGTGTTGCACAGCATCACCTGGCAGTGGTTGTCTTTTAAATCAAACGCGGACAGGCCGCCCTTGATAGCGCCGGCCGTGGCCACATTCATAAAAGCCGGCGTCTGCACCGTACCGTGCACGGTGTGGAATTCGCCGCGGCGCGCCTTGCCCTGCGTCTTCAAAAGTTTGTACATTCGGTTTTGTCCTTTCTGCGCCTTTTACAAGATCAGCATCGCGTCGCCGAAGCTGAAAAAGCGATAGCGCTCGCGCACGGCGGTCTTGTAGGCGTTCATCGTATTTTCATAGCCGCAGAACGCGCTCACCAGCATGATCAGCGTCGATTCCGGCAGATGGAAATTGGTGATCAGGCCGTCGATGGCCTTGAATTTGTATCCGGGATAGATGAAGATGTCCGTCTCGCCGCTGCACGGGCAGATCTCGCCGTATTTTGTGGCGGCGGCCTCCAGCGTGCGGCAGCTCGTCGTGCCCACGGCGATGACCCTTCTCCCCTCTTTTTTCGCGGCCGCGATTTTCCCGGCCGTCGCCTCATCGATGCAGTACCACTCCGAGTGCATTTTGTGCTCGAGGATGTTCTCCTCCTTGACGGGGCGGAACGTGCCGAGGCCCACGTGCAGCGTCACCTCGGCAAAACCGATGCCGCAGTGCTCCAGCGTCTGCATCAATGCGGGCGTGAAGTGCAGGCCCGCCGTGGGCGCCGCGGCGCTGCCCAGCTCCTTGGCGTAGACGGTCTGGTACTGGCTCTGGTCGTCCAGCTGCTTTTGGATGTAGGGCGGCAGCGGCATTTTCCCGAACGCGTCCAGCTTTTCGTACAGCGTCTGCGTATCGTACGAAAAGCGCACAATCTTGTTGCCGTCCTCGCGCGTTGCAAGGATCTCGGCGCACAGCGAGCCGTCGCCGAACACAACGCGGTTGCCCGTGTGTAGGCGCTTGCCCGGCCGGGCAAGGCATTCCCACTCGTCCCGCACCGTCTCGCGCAGCAAAAGCAGCTCGCACACGGCGCCGGTACCCTCCTTGTGGCCGATCAGCCGCGCGGGCAGCACTTTGGAATTGTTGACCACCAGCAGATCGCCCGGGCGCAGCAGCTGCGGCAGGTCGTGAAAGACGCGGTGCTCAATCGCGCCGCTCTCGCGCCCCAGGCACAGAAGGCGCGCCGCGTCGCGCGGGCTGCACGGCTCCTGTGCAATCAGTTCCTTGGGCAAATCAAAGGAAAAATCGCTTTTCTTCATGTTCTGTTCCATTGACAAAATCCGCTCTCCGTTGACAAGAAAATCATGTGATGCTAATATGTTATTATATTGGATAAAAGGCCGGTTTTCAAGCCGGTTTTTCTTTTATCGAGCACAAAAAGGAACCAAAATGCGCGCGCCGGCATAGCATGCAAAAGCCGGCGGGAAAGGACGGATTCGACATGAAGAAGTTTCAGGTGGGCGTTGTGGGCGCAACCGGTATGGTGGGCCAGCGCTTTATCAGCTTGCTGGAAAACCACCCCTGGTTCCAGCTGACGGCCGTGGCGGCGTCGAGCCGGTCGGCCGGAAAGACGTATGCCGAGGCCGTCGGCGCGCGCTGGGCCATGCCCACGCCGATGCCCAAGGCGGCCGCGACCATGGTCGTGCAGGACGCCGCGGATGTGGAGGCGATGGCCTCCCGCGTCGATTTCGTCTTCTGCGCGGTCGACATGAAAAAAGAGGAGATCCGCACGCTGGAGGAGCGCTACGCCCGCGCGGAATGCCCGGTCGTGTCCAACAACAGCGCGCACCGCGCCACGCCGGACGTGCCGATGGTCGTGCCCGAGATCAACGCGCAGCACCTCGAGGTCATCCCCTTCCAGCGCCGCCGCCTGGGGACGAAGCGCGGCTTCATCGCCGTGAAATCGAACTGCTCGCTGCAAAGCTATGTGCCGGCGCTGCACCCGCTGCGCGAGGAATTCGGCCTTTCAAAATGCCTTGTGTGCACCTATCAGGCCATTTCCGGCGCGGGCAAAACGTTTGAGAGCTGGCCGGAAATGGCCGACAACTGCATCCCCTACATCGCCGGCGAGGAGGAAAAAAGCGAGCAGGAACCGCTGAAGCTGTGGGGCCGCGTGGAAAACGGCGTCATCGTACCGGCGAAAGCGCCGCAGATCACGGCGCAGTGCCTGCGCGTCGCCTGCTCGGACGGCCACATGGCGGCCGTGTTCGCGAGCTTCGAGCAAAAACCGACGGCCGAGCAGATCAAAGAGCGCTGGGCGAATTTCCGCGGCCCCGCGCAGGAGCTGGCGCTGCCCAGCGCGCCGCGCCAATTCCTGCATTACTTTGAGCAGCCCGACCGCCCGCAGACCAAATTGGACAGGATGCTCGAAAACGGCATGGCCGTCTCGATCGGACGGCTGCGCCCCGACACCCAGTATGACTATAAGTTCGTGTGCCTCTCGCACAATACGCTGCGGGGCGCTGCGGGCGGCGGCGTGCTGCTGGCGGAGCTTCTGGCTGCGAAGGGGTATCTCGACTGACAAGAAAGCGAGAGATGCCGCAATGAAACAAGTGCTTTTTACCGGCTCCGGCGCTGCGTTGGTCACGCCGATGCACCGGGACGGATCCATCAATTTTTCGGCTTTGAAACAGCTGCTGGACGTCCAGATCGAAAACGGTACGAACGCTGTCATCATCTGCGGCACCACGGGCGAAGCGCCCACGCTGAGCGACGAAGAACATCTGGAGGCCGTCGGCTTCGCCGTGGAGTGCGCCGCGCACCGTGTGCCTGTCATCGCGGGCACAGGTTCGAACGACACGCGCCACGCCATCGCCATGTCCCGCCGGGCAAGGGCGCTGGGTGCCGACGGGCTGCTGGTCGTGACGCCTTATTACAACAAAACCAGCCAAACCGGCCTTTTGCGCCATTTTACCGCCATCGCCGACGCCGCCGGCCTGCCGATGATCGTCTACAACGTGCCCGCGCGCACGGGCGTGAACATCGAGCCGGAGACCTATCTTGCGCTTTCGCGCCACCCGCTGATCGTCGCGGCCAAGGAGGCGAGCGGCGACATCGCCGCCGCGGCGCGCACCGCGGCGCTTTGCGGCGACGCGCTGACGCTCTACAGCGGCAACGACGACTGCATCGTCCCCATGCTGTCGCTGGGGGCAAAGGGCGTGATCTCGGTGCTGGCGAACCTTGCACCCCGCGCGGTGCGCGCGCTGTGCGACGCCTATTTCGCGGGCGATGTGCGCGAGAGCCTGCGCCTGCAGCTGTTTTACCTGCCGCTCATCCGCGCGCTGTTCAGCGACGTCAGCCCCGTCCCCGTGAAAACGGCGCTGGAGATGACGGGCTTTCCCGCCGGGCCGTGCCGCCTGCCGCTGGCGCCGATGGCGGAGGACAAACGCCGCGCGCTGGCCGAACAGATGACAGCCTGCGGCATCCCCGTGCGCAAGGAGGCGGTTTGAGATGGCCAGCTGCATCATCTGCGGCGCGAACGGCCGCATGGGCCGCACGCTGGTGCGCGCGGTATGCGCCAGCAGCGCGTGGCGCTGCGCCGCCTGCGTGGATCCCGCTTTCGCAGCGGCCCAGGGCACAGGCAGCGCGCCGCGCTTTTCCTCCCTTTCGCTGCTGCCGGGCGCCGGCGTCAGGGCCGACGTGGTGATCGATTTTTCCTGCGCGCAGGCGCTTGCCGCGCTGGCGCAATACTGCTTGCAGACGAATACGCCCTGCGTGCTGTGCGCCACGGGCTATTCGCCCGCGCAGCAGCGGCAGATCGAGGCGCTGGCGCAGTGTGTGCCGGTCTTTCAAAGCGCCAACCTCTCCTACGGCGCCGCCGTTTTGACGCGGCTCGTGCGCGAAGCGACCCGCCTTCTGGACGGCGGGTATGACGTGGCCGTCACGGAGGCGCATCACCGCGGAAAGAAGGACGCCCCCAGCGGCACGGCCAAAACGCTCATACACGCCATTGGACGCAGCGACGTGCCCGTGTGCGCCGTGCGCGCCGGCACGATCATCGGCGAACATCAGGTGCTGTTCGCCGGGCAGGACGAAACGCTGACGCTGGCGCACCATGCACAGTCCCGCGCTATTTTCGCCCAGGGCGCGCTGCGGGCTGCGCAGTTTGTAAAAGATCAAGAACCGGGAATCTACCATATGGAGGATCTTGTGTCATGAAGTCAAAACGACCCCAAAGCGCGCCCGAAAGCGCGAGAGAACAGCTGCGCCGGCGAAAAAAGCGCCGTGCGCGCAAAGCGGCGGCCATCGTCCTGTGCGCGGCGCTGGCGGCGCTGTGCGCGGCGGCCGCCCTGCTCTGGCCAGGGGCCGTGCAGGCGTTCGCGCCCGCGTCTTCCCTGCCGCAGACTGGATCGCAAAGCGAAGCGGCTTCTTCGGCGCCGCAGCCGCAGCCCGTTGTCTCCACCGTGCGCTTTTCCGCCACGGGCGACAACCTGATCCACGACGGCATCTATCTGCAGGCTCGCCAGCGCACGGGCGGCGACGGCTACGACTTTGGCCCGCTGTACGAAAACTTGACCGAATTCTACGCCGGGTTCGACCTCAACTGGATCAACCAGGAGACGCTCGTCACCGATGAGATCGCCCCTTCCAGCTATCCGCAGTTCTGCACGCCCGGCGCGTGCGGACAGGCGATCTATGACCTTGGCATGCGCGTGATCTCCATGTCGAACAACCATTCCTACGACAAATATGCCGAGGGCATCGCCGCCACGCAGCGCTTTTGGGCCTCGATGCCGGACGACCTTGTGACGACCGGCCTGTGGGCCGGGCCGGAGGACTACGAGAACATCCCGACGCTCGAAAAGAACGGCATCACCTTCGCCTTCCTGGCCTATACGGAGACGACAAACGGCATCCCCACCCCGGCCGACGCGCCGGCCAACGTCATCTACACCAGCGAGGAGGATGTGATCGAGCGGCAAATCCGCCGCGCACGCGAGGTGGCGGACGTCGTGGTGGTGGGCGCGCACTGGGGCGTGGAGGGCAGCCACACCGTCAGCGACGCGCAGCGCGCGCTGGCGCAGAAAATGGCCGACTGGGGCGCGGACGTCATCATCGGCACGCACCCGCACGTCGTGCAGGGCATTGAGATCCTGCAAAGCGAGCGCGGCGCCGCTGTTCCCGTGGCCTATTCGCTCGGCAATTTTGTCTCCACCCAGCAATATGCCGACAATATGATCTCCATCATCTTCACATTCGACGTCACGAAAACCGTGCAGCCGGACGGCGCGCAGAGCATCGCCATCGACAACATCCGCGCCGTGCCCGCCGTGACGCATTACGATGCGGGCTTTGCGAATGTGCGCGAGTACCTTTACCGCGACTACACGCCGGAGCTGGCCGCCCAGCACGGCACGCGCGCCTATTCGGCGCGGTTTGACTACGACTATATCCGCGAAATGCTGCTGGAAAACATCGACGAAAGCTATCTGCAATGGGACTGAAAGGCAGGGACGGCCAAATGGGCGAGCATGACGCACACCGGCAGCGGATGTACCGCCGCTTTTTCAGCGAGGGTCTTTCGCACTTTGCCGAGCATGAGGCGCTGGAATTTCTTTTGTATCTTGCGCATGCGCGCGGAGACACAAACGCGCTGGCGCACCGGCTGATCGACCGGTTCGGCAGCCTGTCGCTTGTGCTGGATGCGCCCGAACAGGAGCTGCAGGAGGTGCCCGGCATCGGGCCCACCTCCGTGGCCGTGTTGAAATTCATCCCGCAGATGTGCGCGTATTATCTGAACAACCGCGTAGACGCCAAAATCACGCTGGATACGCCGGAAAGTGCGTTTGAATACCTGATGCCCAAGTTCTTCGGCAAAACGCACGAGTGCCTGTTCCTCGTGCCGATGGACGACCGCATGCGCCCGCTGGGCTGTATGCTGCTCTCGGAGGGAACGGCCAACGCGACCTCCGTGCTGATCCCGCAGATCGTGGCGCAGGCGGTGCGCACACACGCCACAAACGCCCTTCTCGCGCACAACCATCCGCGCGGGCTTGCACTTCCCTCGCCCGACGATCTCAACACCACGCAAAAAGCCAGCCGCGCGCTGAACGTCGTCAACATCCGCCTGTCGGACCACATCATCGTCGCAGACAACGACTACTGCTCGCTGCGCCGCACGCACGGCGTCCTGTTTGCCGACGACGGCTTTTGACGCGTCCCGCCTGCTTTGCGCAGCGATGGCTATATAGCAGCAAAGGCGCCCCGCACCGCGGGGCGCCTTTTACTCTTTTCTCTCAGCGCACAGAGCGCAGGAACGCCTGTAGCCTTGGGTTCTGCGGGCGGTCAAACAGCGCCTGTGGCGTGTTTTCCTCGAGGATCTTTCCCTCGTCCATAAACAGCACGCGGCTGGCGCTCTCGCGCGCAAAGCGCATGTCGTGCGTGACGATCAGCATGGTGGTGCGCCGTGCGACGAGCTTTTGGATGGTCGCAATCACCTCGTTCGTCGTCTCCGGGTCCAGCGCGCTGGTCGGCTCGTCGAACAGCATGATCTGCGGCTCCATCGCCAGCGCGCGCGCAATGGCCACGCGCTGTTTCTGCCCGCCGGAAAGCTGCGCGGGATAAGCGCCGGCCTTGCTCTCCAGGCCCACCACGGCCAGCAGCTCCCGCGCTGTTTCCTCGGCCTGCGCCCGGCTGCGACCGCGCACGCGCACCGGCGCAATCGCAATATTTTCAAGACACGTCAAATGCGGGAACAGATTGAAATGCTGAAACACCATGCCGGTTTTCATGCAGATGCGGCGCACCGTCTTTTCCGGCGGATAGACCGCCGCGCCGTCTTTCGTGTCCGCCAGCGTCTCCCCGTCGATCACGATCCTTCCGGCGCTGATGCGCTCCAGATCGTTGACGCAGCGCAGCAGCGTCGATTTCCCCGAGCCGGACGAGCCGATGATCGCAACGGCCTCGCCTTTTTCCACCGTCAGCGAAACATCGTTCAGCGCGGTGAACGCGCCGTATTTTTTCACAACATGTTCAATCGACAAAATGGCCATGGCTCATCCCTCCTGTGTTTGCTCGTGCCTGGAAAAGCGCTTTTCGCACCATTGCGACACAAGCGTCAGCACAAAGGTGAGAAGGAGATAAATGACGGCGGCCGCAAAAAACGCCGTGGGATTGACGTCCCGGTTGTTCGCGTCCTTCGCCGCCTTCAATAGCTCGGCCACGCCGATGGCCGTGACGAGAGCCGTGTCCTTGACCAGCGTGATCACCTCATTGCTGACGGGCGGCACCACGCGCGCAAGCGTCTGCGGAAGGATGATCAGGCGCATCGTCTGCCAGCGCGTGAAGCCCAGCGTCTTTGCCGCCTCGTGCTGGCCCGCGTCGATCGACTGCACGCCCGCGCGGTAGATCTCGGCAAAATAGGCCGCGTAATTCAGCGTAAACGTCACGACGGCCGCCGTCACATTGTCCATGCGCAGCAGCTGCGCCCAGGCGGGCCCGATCTTCTGCGCCAGGATGGGCAGGCCGTAATACACAAAAAACAGCTGTAACATCAGCGGCGTGCCGCGAAACACCCAGATATAGGTTTTTGACAAAAAGCGCAGCGGGCGCAGACGGCTGATGGCCGCCAGCGCGAACGGCAGGCCCAGCGGCAGCGAAAACGCCAGCGTCAGCACAAAAATTTTCAGGGTCATCACCGTGCCGCTCAAAAGCGAGGGCAGCAGCGTGCCGATGTATTGCAGATCCATCCCATTCTCTCTCTTTCTGCGGCGTACCGCACAGACAGCGCGCCGGCGCAAAACATGGATTGCGCCGGCACGCCGCCTGCTGATTTTTCACCTGTTCACGGGCGCACAACGATATCGGCGTCAAACCAGGCCTCGCTGATCTGCGTGGCCGTGCCGTCCTCGATCAGCGCATTGAGTGCCTCGTTGACCGCCTGCGTCAGCTCGGTGTCCGCCTTGCGGAAACCGATGGCATACAGATCGTCGCCGAAATCGACCGGCGCGACCGTGAAAATGCCACCGAGCTGCGCGTTTTTGTAGCCGCCGTACACCTCGTCAATGATCATGCAGTCCAGACGCCCCGCCTGCACGTCGAGGATCACCTCGTCGTACGTGGGATATTCCGTCAGCTGCCCTTCGATGGCCGCGTACAGCGCTTCGTCCGCCTGCACGGCCTCCAGCGCAGCGCTGCCCGCCTGGATGCCGATGTTGTAGTTCGCAAGATCCTCTTTGGCTTCGATTGTCACGCCCTCTTTGCACAGAATGACGATCTTGTTGTTCAAATACGCCTGCGACAGGCTCATGGCCTCCTGGCGCTCCGGCGTGATGGACATGCCGTTCCAGACGCAGTCGATGGTGCCCGCTGCGAGGGCCATCTCCTTGGAATCCCAGTCAATCGGTTGGAATTCGGCCGTGACGCCCAGCTGCTCGCACACGGCGTTCGCAAGGTCTATGTCAAAGCCGACCAGCTCGCCGCTCTCATCGCGGAAGCCCATCGGCGCGAACGTGTCGTCCAGGCCGATGACGAGCGTGCCCTTCTGCCGGATATCGGCCAGCGTCGTGGTATAGCCGCCCGCGCTCTCGCTCTGCGGCGCAGGCGCCGACGATGCGCCGGCAGACACCGAACCCGCCTCCGACGAAACCGCGGCAGGCGCCGCGCCGCCGCAGCCTGCCAGCAAAGCGCCGGCCAGCAGCGCCGACAAACAAAGAGAACTCCACTTTTTCATTGTTTTCGAACTCCTTTTCCCCATTTCCTGTGAGCTGTGCCTTTATTATACTCTATCGCTCTACCGTAGTAAAGTACTAAATTGAAATTCAGCACTTTGCCTGTTTTGCGCAATAAATTACAAATTTACTGTATAGTATTACGAAATCCGCCTCACTCCAGGGAAGAAACCGGGGATTCTTCTCCCGCCGCCAAAAGCCGGAACGTACTGCGGTGAAAATCGAGCCAGCCTTCTTTTTTCAGGCGGGACAGTTCTGTACACATGGCGCTGCGGTCCACGCCGAGATAGTCGGCCAGCGCCTGCCGGTTGTAAGGGATCGCAAACGTGCGGCCGTGCGCGCGCCGCGCCTCCTCGCCGAGGAACGCCAGCAGCTTTTCGCGCGTCGTCCGGCGGGAGAGCACTTCGATTTTTCGGTTGAGCGCAAGGTTTTTCTGCGCCATGATGTGCATGAGGTTGCCCGTGAGCGCCGCCTGCCCTTTCTGCGCGCCGGCGTCAAACAGGCGCTGTGCGCGCAGCAAAAGCGCGCGTCCGCTCTGCGTGGCCTGCACGCTCACAGGGGATTCCTCCGTCCCGGCGCAGGCCAGCGCCTCCGCAAAAAGCTGGCCGGGCGCAAGCGTCGTCAGCACGCTGCGCTTGCCCCATACATCCTCGCGCATGACAAGCGCTTCACCCTGCATCAACAGGCCCACCCAGCGCACCGGTTCGCCCGTGCGCAAAAGGAATTCCCCTTTTTCAAACGGGCGCATCTGCGCCTCTGTACCGGCGAGCGCACTTTTGACCTCATCGGGCGTCATCCCGGCGAACAGGGGCGTTTTTCGCAGCATTTGCAGATCGCATTCTTCCATGACTGCCCCTCCTTTTGTTGTTTTTCCAACATACATTGCGAATACAGTATACTATACTGTATCCTGTAAGTCAAAATACAAGCGGCCACGCCGCGTCTTATCAATGGAGGAGAGTTTCTTGCTGAGAAAAATCATTAAAATCGACCGCGAGCGATGCAACGGCTGCGGCGCGTGCGCGCAGGCGTGCCACGAGAGCGCCATCGCCATGGTGGACGGGAAAGCGCAGCTGATGCGCGAGGACTACTGCGACGGGCTGGGCGACTGCCTCCCCGTATGTCCCACGGGCGCCATCGCCTTTGAGCAGCGCGAAGCGCCCGCCTACGACGAGGCGGCCGTGCTCGCCGCCAAACAGGCGAAGCAGCGCGCTGGCGAGGCGGGCGGCTGTCCGGGCCACCGCGCGCAGATGCTGCGCCGCAGCGAGGCCCCGTCGGACGCGGGAACGGCCGGCGGGCCGCCTGTCAGCGAGCTGATGCAATGGCCTGTGCAGATCCGCCTTGTGCCCGTCAACGCGCCGTACCTGACAGATGCACACCTGCTCATCGCCGCCGACTGCACCGCCTATGCCTACGGGCGCTTCCATCAGGATTTTATGCGCGGGCGCATCGTGCTGATCGGCTGCCCCAAGCTGGATGATGCCGATTACGCCGAAAAGCTGACGCAGATTTTAAAGGCGCACCGCATCAAAAGCCTGACGATCGTGCGCATGGAGGTGCCGTGCTGCGGCGGCATTGAAAACGCCGCCAAAACCGCCTTGCAGGCGAGCGGCCAGTTCATCCCGTGGCGCGTCGTCACCATCGCCACAGACGGGCGCATCCTTGAAATGTAAAATTGCAGGTCAAAACGGAAGATTTCCTGTTTTCGCAATCAAAATCGCCGAAGGCGGCAGGGGCAACGAGCCCTGCCGCCTTCGGCGTTCATGTGCAATTTCATCTTTAAGAAAGCCGCCGCGAGCGCTCTGCGCTCTGCGGCGGCCCTGCCCAAAAGGAAAAGATGGAGGTCCTTCATTGGCAGCTAATTTTTCGGGCGGATGCGTGCGGCTTACAGTCTTGTCTCCCAGCGCCCGCAGAAAGCGGTCTTTCCCGCCGTGCCCTTAAACGCGCTTTTCCCGCAGACCTTTTCAATGGCGGCCCGGATATTTTCTCTGGCCGGACTGTAGGCGTTTACGAAAGTTTTAAGCTGCGGAACATCGATGAGATGGTTCGTAAAATTCAGGCTGATGCCAACCGTCGGCACCTCATGGATATACCAGGGCAGTTCACAGCTGTGGTTGCAGCTCCAGCGCACACGCACATTGTTTTCCTGCGCATACCCCTTGATATTCAGCACCAGGAAAACCACATCGTAT
The DNA here is from genome assembly GCA_019113785.1 of Candidatus Ruthenibacterium merdigallinarum. Classification (GTDB taxonomy): domain Bacteria; phylum Bacillota; class Clostridia; order Oscillospirales; family Ruminococcaceae; genus Ruthenibacterium; species Ruthenibacterium merdigallinarum. Next base: position 15,570 of record DXGT01000123.1, read on the forward strand.
TTTTTCCTGAACTCCTCGCAGGAACCCTTATCCAGCATGCGCACAAAATTCATCGGCGAAACGCCGTTCTCCACTTCGAGGTCATGGTAATTGGGACAGACATCCACAGAGAACCCCGCCCGTTCCAGCTCTTCGATAAAAATCTTCTTGGCGGGATCACCGCGATATCCCTTTGTAGTTGGCGTGCTCTGCACGAACACCAGATAGGCGCGCCGCTTGTCTTCGCCCAGAGGCAGCAGATGCGCCGTATCCTTTACCAGCGTCACGCATGCGTCGGCCGCCTGCGCCGTATAGGCCCGGTGCTCATCGCAGCCGACCCAGCGCTCTTTGTCCTGCGGCGAAGGCACACGGACCGCCTCCTCATACAGATGCAGATGCGCTTTCATGCCGATGATGCGGTGCAGCGCATCGGACAGCCGCTCGGGTGAGATCACGCCGCTCTCATATCCGGCGCGCATATAGGCCATATCCTCCTCAACGTCGCCGGCAAAGAGGAACATATCCGCTCCCGCGGCGATTGCACCCGGCACCGCATCGCAGCGCCTTGCCATGGCGGCGAATCCGATCATGTGGGAGGCGTCTGTGATGATCAGGCCGTTAAAGCCCAGTTCGCCGCGCAGCAAGTCCGTCATGATCTCCGGCGCAAGCGTTGCCGGCATGATTTCCTCGTCCCGAATGCCCGGGCGCAGCGCACGGCTCATTGCGGGCATGGCGAAGTGGCCCACCATCACGCTCTCCAGCCCCTCGTCGATCATGGTGCGGTACACCTTGCCATAAGAATCGTGCCATTCCTGCACAGATAATTCATTGAGGCCCAGCGCGAGGTGCTGATCCAGTTCCTCCATCCCGTCGCCGGGGAAATGCTTGCCGCAGCAGGCCATGTATGGATTGGCCTCTTTGATGCCGCGGATATAGGCCCGCACATGCGGGATCACCGCTTCGGCGCTCTCGCCGAAGCTGCGGGTGTTCACAATCGTGTTGCGCCAGTTTTTGTAGATATCGCACACCGGGTTGAACATCCAGTTGCAGCCGACGGCGCTGGCTTCGCGCCCCGCCACCAGTCCCATGTGGTACGAGGTTTCCGGCGTACCGCCCGCGCCGGCCTGCGCTGCCGTCGCCACAAAAGTCCCCTCCGGCAAGCAGCCGTTCCCGCCTTCATCGCAGTTCGCTGCAATAAACAGCGGTATTTTGCTGTGCTTTTGATACAGGCGGTTTTGTTCGTACACCTGCTCCTTGTCGCCGCCCTGCCAGCGAAGTCCGCCCTGGTGCGAGCGCGCAAGATCGCCGCAGATCTGCTTTTCATCCACGCCTGGCTTCCCTTTGAGCAGCACAAACAGCTGCCCGATCTTTTCCTCCAGCGTCATACCGGCAATCGTCTCTTCCACCCAGCGGATCTGCTCGTCGTTCAAGTAAAACGGCTTTGCTCTCAGATCGACCATACTCATGCCTCCCCCTGTGTCAGATTGTTTTTAAACTGCCCGAGCTTCTGCGCCTCGTATGCCGCATAGGCGCCGTCGAAGAAACAACGCAGCCCCTTTTCGCCAAACTCCTTCCAGGACTCGTCCTCGTGACGGACGAGGATCGGATAAAAGTATACGCCGTTGCCGCGCGCCGCGTCCAGGTCTCCGGGCGCGTCGCCCACCATCAGGGTGTGATCTTTGCGGTAGCCATGTTTCATCAGCTCGGCAATGCAATGTTCCTTCGTGCCGGCGTCCTGCGCCAGCAGCACGTTCACATGCCGGGCCAGGCCATACAGCTCCCACTCCTGCCGCACGGCCTCATAGTTGGCGGAGGAGACCACCGCGATATCCGCGAATTCGGCCGCGGCTTTCAGCCCCTGCGCCACGCCGGCGAAGGGGCGCTTGTCGGCATCGTCCATTTGTCCGATCCGGCGGTTCACTTCGCGCGACCACGCCAGCGCTTTCTGCAAACAGACGCTCGGTTTTTCCTGCAAAGCCTGCTCCAGCGCGCGCTCGGAAAGCTCCGGAGAGGTTTGCACCCAGCGGCGAAGATCGTCTAGGCCCGCCACCGCCGCGCCCTGCCGCGCAACGTCCTCCAGCGCCAGCACAAGCCCCTTGAAGCGGTTGATGCCGCGCGTCATCGTGTATAAATTGATCTCGTTCCAACGCTTAAGCGCATAGCTCGCGCACGCCTGAAGGCCCCACTCCTCTACAAAGCAGGGGCCAAAGCATCGGATGTGCTTGATGTTCATGGTATCCATCGCACAGCCATCCGAATCGACGCATACAAGATAGTCTTTCGTGCGCACAAAGGTCTCCAACGCAGTGCTCATCGTTTCGTTTCCGCCTTTCCTGTTGTTTTTTGCGGCGCGAACCGCTCTCTGCATTCCTGCATGAGCAGGAACTGGTTTGCGCCCGCGGCAATTTTCGCCCGGATCTCCTCTCTGAATTCCGCAGGCACATACGCCTTCACCTTCGCCCACGTCATTTCATTGGTGAAGCGCCGGTCATACGAGAAGGGCACGATGTCTGAAGTGCGCAGCTGCCAGCGCAGCAGCCGCTCCTTCATTTCGGCGATTTTCTCTGCATAGGCGGGCTGTTCTGCGCAGTTTTTCTGTTCGTGCGGGTCAGTGGAAAGGTCATAGAATTCATCCTCTCCATTCACCCGGCAGACATATTTGTACTTTTCCGTCCGCAGCATGACGCCCTTGGCGTGCGCCTCATCGTCTGTTTGGGCAAAATGGCGCGGCCAGTAGGGCGACATCGTCATCGTGCCGCGCGGGCCGTTGGCGTGGAACTCATCGCAATGCACTTCTTCGGGCAGGCGTCCTCCCTCGCAGCAGACAAATTCACGGTTTTGCCTGCTTCTGTCGGCAATGACGGGGCGCAGGCTTTGCCCGAAGTGTGTGTGGCCGGGCTGCACGCCGGCGTAATCCATGGCAGTGGCGTAAAAATCCACAAGCTCGGCCATGCTGCGCGTTACACCCGGGTCCACCGCTTCGCCTTTTGGGGGCTTGATCAGCAGCGGAACGCGCGTCAGGCAGTCTTCAAAGCAATTCTGCGCCTTTTCCACCAGGCCGTGGTCGCCGGTGTAGTCGCCGTGATCGGAAAAGAAAAAGATGGCGCTGTCGTCATAGATCCCGGCGTCCTTGAGCGCCTGGCACAGCCGGCCAAACAGCGCATCCACCTTCATGCACATGCCGAGATAACATGCGCGCAGCTCGTCCCAATCCGCTTCGGTATAAGCGTCCAGCGCCTGGTTCTTCCGAATCAGGCCTTCGATTTTCGCCTTTCCTTCGTCCTCTTCCCAGCGGACGCGGCCCGGCAATTTTGTCCGGTCGATCGCGGAATAGTACGGCTCCTCTACCTGATAGGGCGGATGCGGATAGACAAGCCCCACAAACAGGCACAGCGGCTGATCCTGCGGGCGCGTGCGGATGCATTCGATCGCGGCGTCCACGTCTTCTTCATCGCTGTTGTAATTGCGCCCTTCGGCGTCCAGGGCCAGCCTGCCGCCAAACATGGAATAATACTCCTTGCTGCCCGGCTGTCCGCGCAGGTTCTTCTCCGGCCCCGGTGCGGCGGCGCTGGCGCCCCCGCCGTAATACACCTCGCTGGCGTGCCTTTCCAGCAGGCCGGGGATCTGGCCGGCAACCAGATCGTTGCGCGCGTTCATCCAGACATGGTAGCCCGCCTGCTTCAATTCTTCAAAAATGCTTGTCTCTTCTTCGCGCAGCAGATAGCTCATCGTGCGGTGCCCGCGGACGTGCGGATACAAGCCCGTTGTAAAACTGCATCGGCTGGGAACGCACACCGGGTTCTGGCAGTAGGCATTTTCAAACGACACCGCCTGCGTGCGCGCAAACGCGTCGAGGTTCGGCGTTATCGCCGCGGGATTCCCCAAATGCGCCAGACTGTCTGCCCGCATCTGATCCGGGTTAAAAATGATGATATGCGGCCTTTTCAATGGCTCCCACCTCTTTTTATTTTTTCAGTGCCTCTGCCCTCGGATTCAAGTGTCGATGCAGATCTCCGGCTTGCCGCGCGCCGAGGGAGGATTGTCGAGCCAGAGCTCACTGTCGTCTCTGCCCGTCCGCTTTTCCACAGCCGCAAACCAGGCGATCTGCGTATCGTGCCGTTTCTGCACGGCCTCTACCTGCTCCGGCTGTGCAGCGGCGTGCGCGGCGGCGCGCAGCCGGTCGGCTGCCGCGGGGCGCTCCTGCACAAGGTTGCAAAGCTCCTGCGGATCGTTGCGCATGTCGAACAGCATTTCGTTGTAGCCGTGATACGCGATGTATTTGTAGTCGCCGGCGCGCGCCATCACGCCGAACGCGTACTCTTTTGGCACGGCCGCCACACGGGGATCAAATTTGCTTCCGTTCACAAGCTCCAGCAGCTCGGACAAAACGATCCTGTTCGCGTCCGCCGGCGCGCCGCGCAGCACGTCCGCCTGGCTGACGCCGTCGGTCTCGGGCAGCGCCTGCGCGCCTGCCCAGTCGCACAGCGTAGGGCCTACGTCCATCAGGCTGACGGGCGCATCCACCCGCCGGTTTGCCATAATGCCATCGCCCGCAAAGATCATCGGCACCTTGACGGACTTTTCAAAGAACGTATCCTTGCCGTAGATCCCGCGGTCCCCCACCTGGTCGCCGTGGTCGGACAGGTAGCAGAACAGCTGCCTTGTGCCGCGGCTGCGCACAAAGTCGTCAAACGCGCGCCGCACCCGCCCCAACTGCTCGTCAACGCGCTCGATCATGCCGCAGTAGGCTGCCAGCGCTGCGCGCGCCTTCTGCGGCGAAACATTTTTATTCCTTCTGCGAAGCAAAAGCTCGTTCATATACGGCGGGACCGCCTCGAACAGCGCAGGCGGCTGCGCTCGCTCATAATACTTCTGAAACAGGGCTTTGGGCGCCACGTACGGAAAGTGCGGCGCATACAGGCCGACGACGATGCACTGCGGCCGTTCGTGCGGTTTTGACAGATACGCAAGCGCCGCCTGCGTCACGGCTTCGTCGTAGTACAGCACCGGAGATTCGCCGCCTCCCGCGAATGCCGTTGCGCCCGGCGCCCCATAGGTGGTGGCGAATACGCCGCGGTTTTCGCTTGTCAGTTTCCAGGCCGAACTCCATCCCGTCGGCGACATATCCGGCGCAATGCGCTTTGTAAAGCCGTGGCGCTGGTCGGCCCCGATAAAATGCATGCGGCCGCAAAGCACCGTGTCGTATCCCGCCTGCACAAGCGAATGCAGGAACGTCGCCTGCGTATCGGCCAGCGCGTCCTGGTTGGTAAACACGCCTGTCCTGTGCGGCAGCAGGCCGCTGAGCATGGACGTTCTGGCCGGCACGCACAGCGGGCAGGATGTATAGGCCTGATCAAAACGCGTGCCCTCTTCGCAGAGCCTGTCCATGTTCGGCGTATCCACATTGCCGCCCAGCCAGCCGGAATAGTACGGCGTGTGCTGGTCGGTCATGAAAATCAACAGATCCGGTTTTTCCATCATATCCCCTCCTCGATCGCCGTGTAAAAAACCTTCTGCAAGTGGGAAAGGCCCGCCGTACCGGTGATCCTCTGTACGGCGGGCTCGCATCCCTGTTTTCAGGCGGCGGCCGCAGCCAGCGCCTGTTTGCGCTCCTGCGCCTGTGCGATACGCTGCGCGCAGGCGCGGCGATGTTTGAAGAAGTTTTCGTTCGCGCGGAAGATCAAGAACAGCAGGAACAGGACCATATTGATCAGCTGCACGGTATTGTCTTCGATCTTCATCACGCTCAGGCCGGTGTTCAGCATTTTCAAGGCGAACGTCGCCACCAGAATGCCCACCGCCTGGTTGGACCAGCGCGCGATGTAATTGCCCAGGAACATGGGAAAGCAGTTTGCCATGATCGGCGTGTTGCTGCTGAAGCCCAGCTCCGGCAGCATCGTGCCCTTGAACGCCGTGTCAAACACGCCCGAGAAGGACACAAGCCCTCCTGCCATCGTGTAGCAGAGCATCGCGTGCAGGAAAATGTTAATGCCCGAATTCTTGGCAATGCGCTGCGACCCCTGGATGGCGCGCATCTGATAGCCGAACTTCGTGTACTGGAACAGTATCCCCACGAACAGCGTAGCCACCGCCACGACTGCGATCGTAACCGTCATGTCCGACAGGCTGTCGCAGCCCTTGCCGAACAGCTGCAGCCCGTTGGCGTCCGAAGAGGCAAAGGCCACGCACTCGTAGATCAGCGCCATGCCGATGCCGAGCACCATCGGCGGCACGCGGAACGTCACAAAGACAAATCCGACGAGCGTGCCGAACAGAAGACCGCTTGCCAGCGCGCACAGAATCACGCCCACGCTGCCCCAGCCCATGGCCAGAGCGATGTTGCCGCCCACGATGGTGGCGACCATGCGCTGGCCGCCCAGTGACAAATCGAACCGTCCGCTGCCAAGATTGAATGACAGCGCCAGGGCGATGCAGGCCGAAATGCCCACCGAACGGATGTAGTTGTTGAAGTCAAGCGTGCTGCCGATGACATGCTCTCCCATCACTGCCAGACACAACACTTCCATCA
>DXGT01000124.1 GCA_019113785.1 Candidatus Ruthenibacterium merdigallinarum
AACGCGAACGCCCTGGCCCGCGGCGAGGACCCCGTGTTCGACGAGCAGATGGTGGATCGCATCCTGAACGCCTCCAGCATCGAGCATGCGCGCACGCGTCTGGACGCCCTGATCGACCAGCTGGCGCAGGAGCGGCAGGGCCAGCCGCTCAGCCGCACCGAAAAGCTGGCGGAGCAGATCGCCCAGTACATCGACGCGCACGTGGAGGACGCCTGGCTGGACCTCAACAGCCTGTCCGCGCAATTCAACGTGACCCCGCAGTACATCTCGAACATTTTCAAAAAGTATCGCAGCGAGAACGTCAAGGACTATGTGGCGAAGCAAAAGCTGGCCCGCGCGAAGGAGCTGCTGTCCACCACCTCCCTGCCCGTGCGGGAGATCGCCGCGCGGCTGGGCTACGCCAATGAGATCAGCGTGATCCGGCTGTTCCGCAAATACGAGGGCATGACGCCCGGCGACTACCGCCAGACCCACTCCCGCACCTGAGGCGCAGCGAGCGACGCACAACAAAAAAGCGCCCGCACACGGAGGCCGCATCCCCCGTGTGCGGGCGCTTTTTGCCTGCTCCGGCCGGCTCAAATGCCATCCTGCCAGGAAAACGCCAGCGGAAACGGCAGCCAGCCCGGCGGCGCGCCGGCCGCCCCGCGCACCAGCGCGCTGTCCGGCCCCAGCACAAGCCGCACCGCCTCGTTGGCGGACAGCCGCAGCCCCGGCGCGCCGTGCGAAAGCGTCCGCACCCCGGCGCCGTCCGGCCCGGAAAAAATCTCGAGATCGGGGCCGCCCCGGACGGAAAGGCGCAGCGCGCCCGGGCACAGCGGCGGGCCGACGGCGCTGCGCACCGCCATGGCCGCGCGCAGCACCCGTTCCCACCGCAGCACGCGGTAGCTGTGGTTTTCCGCAAGCCGCGTCCGGGCCGCGGCGTCCGCCAGCGCCTGCTGCGCCCCGCCAGCCCAGGGCGGGAGGCTCACGCGCAGCGCGCCGCACTGCAAACGCTGCATCACCGCCTTGCAGGCCGCCGGCGCGTCCTCTGCGCGCAGCGGGCAAAACTCCCAGATCACCGCGCAGCCGCCGCTCTGCTGCACCGTGCAGTAGCCGGCGTACTCCGCCCCCCTGTAAAAGGCCCACGGCCTTGCGTCCCAGCTGCACAGCACGTCGTAAAAATCCTCCGGCGCGCGATGGCAGCAGATCGTGCCGCGCCGGTACTGCGCCTCTGCGCGCGCAAGGTCGGGCGACGCGCGGCCGATCTCACGCAGGGCGAGGCCGCGGGCCGGTACATCCCGCAGGCTGCGGGCGTCCAGGCAGAACTCCCACTGCGTCCCGGCGCAGTCGTACCCGAACCGCTGGTAGCGCTGCCGCTGTCCGCCCAGCACGCCCAGGTCGCACCCCAGCGTCTCCAACCGGCGGTTCGCGTGCTGCATCAGGCGTTCCAGATGGCCCTTGCCGCGCGCCTCCCGGCGCACCGCCACCGTGCCGATCCACCCCACCCGCAGCGGCTCGCCGGCCGCCTTTGCGTCCAGCACGCGCAGCGCGTACATCCCCTCCAGCACATCGCCGTTGTACAGCAGCGTGTGTTCGCTCTCCGTCGCCCTGCCGCGGCCGTAGAGCTTCGGCAGCATCTGCGCAAAATCGGGGCCTTTCTCCTGCGCGGCGAAGGCGTGCTCGGCAAACGCCAGGATCTCCGACATCTGGCCGGGCTGCGCCTGCGTCAGTCGGTACATGCCGCTCCTCCTTTCAAAACGCGGGGCCGAAGGCGATGCCCTCGGCCCCGTCCGCCGTCACCGGCTGATCTCCTTCTCGAACTCCGCGACGTCCACCGTTTTGCCGCTCAGCCGCGATTCCTCCGCGGCGAACGCCATCACATGGCTGTGCACGGACTGCGCGATCGTGTTGGTGTTGCGCCGCGTGCCCTTCAGGATGGAGACGAACTCCTCCATGATGCCCTCGTCGCCGCCGGAGTGGCCGGTGAGGCCCGGCTTTACCGTGTACACCTGCGTGGTGCCGGTCATGACGCCCTGCCCGAATTCCGTCACTTCGATGACATTGTTGTCCATGGAGGCGCGGATCTCTCCCTTTGTGCCCATGAATTTCATGGTGCGGTCGCAGGCGTTGGTGAAAGCGCACATGGTGAACGCCACCGTGACGCCGTTTTCAAACAGCAGGCTGGCCACCTGGTGGTCCACGACGTCGTTGTCGTTGTGGAACACGCACTTGCCGTACGGCCCCTCCTCCAGCGCCCTGCGGCGCGCCTCATAGCTCTGGTCCGGCCCGAGCGCATTGAACGCCGTGCTCCAGGTCGTCTCCTCGGACAGATACAGCTTGGGCGCGTAGTACGGGCACGTCCCGCTGTGCGGGCAGCCGTCGGTGCAGCGCTGCGGGCTGCCCTGCGGCGCGTTCGCCTCTTTGAAATAGCGCAGGTCGCCGAAGCTGGAGATCGTTTTGCACCGGCTGTTCAAAAGCCAGGACAGAATGTCCATATCGTGGCAGCATTTGGCCAGGATCATGGGCGAGGCCTGCTCCGTCCTGTGCCAGTTGCCGCGCACATAGCTGTGCGCGTAGTGCCAGTATCCGACGTTTTCCGTATGCGTCACATGCACTACGTCCCCGATCACGCCGGCGTCCAGGATCTCCTTGATCTTGCGGTAGAACTTGGTGTAGCGCATCACGTGGCAGACCATGATGGTCGTCCCTTTTTCCTCCGCGCGGCGCTGCAGGTCCAGGCACTCCCACGCGCTGGGCGAAATGGGCTTTTCCAGAAGGATCTTGTACCCCAGCTCGATTGCCCGGCACGCATATTCGTAGTGCTGGTTGTCCTGCGTGGCGATGATCACGGCGTCCGCCAGCCGGGGCTGCGCCAGCAGTTCCTCCGCCGTCTCGAACACGCCTGCGGCGGGCACGTGGTAATCGGCCGCGAACTTCTCCCGCCGCCCGCGGTGCGGCTCCGCCACGGCGACGAACTCCACTTCATAGCCGTGCAGAATGGCGTACGGCGCGTAGCAGTACTGCCCGCGCTCGCCGGCGCCGATCAGCGCCAGCTTGATTTTTTCATTCATACATCGTCCCTCCCTCGTATGCGTCAATAAGCGGACATTTTGGCGGCGTAGCTCTGGCTGATCTCGCAGCTCATCTCCTCGCCCGCCAAAAAGCGGCGGATGTCGTCCACGATGCTGCGGGTCACCGCCAGGCGCCGGTCGATGGTGGGCCCGCCCTGATGGGGCATCAGCAGCGTGTTGGGCAGCTTTTCCAGCGGATGGCCCGCGGGCAGCGGCTCGGTCTCGTACACGTCCAGCGCCGCGAAAAGGTCCGGGCGCTCCGCCAGCACGCGGCACAGCGCGGGCTCGTCGATCACGGCCCCGCGCGCCGTGTTGATCAGCAGCGCGCCGGGCTTCATCCCGCGAAGCAGCGGCTCGGTGATCAGATGGTAGTTTTCCCTGGTCATGCCGCTGTGGATGCTGACGATGTCGCAGCTTGCAAAGATCTCGGGCAGATCGGCCTGCGTCATCCCCGTGCGCCGCAGCTCGTCCTGAGAGATGTGGCGGCTGAACACCTTGACGGGGCAGTGGAACGGCCGCAGCATCTCCACCACGTACCGGGCGATCATCCCGTAGCCGACAATGCCGACGCTGCGGTCCAGCAGGCCGCGGTTTTCAAAGCTGTCGGGCCAGTGGCCGGCCGCCAGCCCCGCCGCATAGTAGGGGATGCGCCGCAGGCTTGCCAGCGCATAGGCGATCACGCTTTCGGCCACGCTTTCGGCAAACACGCGGTTGCCGCTGACCACGCGCACGCCCTGCGCGTACACCGCGTCGCTGACATAGCCGTTCACCGACCCGCCTGTGTGCGCCAGCAGGCGCAGGCGGCCGGCGCAGCGCATCACTTCGCCGTCCAGCTGCGGCGTGCCCCATCCCGTGACGCAGACGTCCGCGTCCCGAATGGCCTCGCACAGCTCCTCATGGGTGAACTGGCGGCCCGTCTCATTCCATCGCACGCGCCCGATCTGCTCCAGCTGGCGGATGCGCTCCTCGTTGAAGAACGTTTGAAAAACCGCGTTTTTCGGCATCGTGACCAGGATCTGCACGCTCTGTGTCATGGCTTATTCCTCTTTTCTGCCTGTTTTTACTTGGTCGGTGGTCCATGCAAAGTCGGCGTCCACCGCGCCGTCGCCCTGCCGGGTGACTTCGATCCCCTCGGCGAACCAGCAGTCGCGGATCACCGTCGGGCGGTGGGAGCGGCGGCTGCGCTGGGTGAGCACCAGCTTCCTGCCGGTACACCCGCGCATCTGGAGCCCGTCCACATTCATGAGGAACGTCCCGCACTCGGGATATTTCTCCGTCTGCTCCATCGCCACGTCCTGCAGCGTCAGGTCGCTGATCTTGGCGAAACCGATGGCCCAGCAGCCCACATGGCGCACCACTGTGATCCGCTTGGCGCAGCTGCCCCAGGTGGGGCCGCTGTTCGCAAAGCTCAAAAGGCCCGAGTTGCCCACATAGGTCAAATCGTGCTCAAACTGCCCGTGCGTCACATAGGCCCCGTGGAAATCGCCGTCGCCGTGGCAGTTTTCCACCAGACAGTAGGCGCTGCCGGTGAAGTCGTTCAGGTGCCGGGCGTTGGAGGTGGTGCAGTCGCGCACGGCCCCGTACAGGCAGTGGATCTGCTGCGTCAGGTAGCCGGTGCCCCCCACCACCACTTCCGTGGGGTTGACAAGGCTGCACCGCTGCGTCGTGTACTGCGTGTTGTGGCGCCGCAGCAGCACCGGCCAGTACGTCTGATAGGCGTGCACGTCGCTGACGTCGCAGCGCACCGCGTATTCAAACACCAGCGGGTGCGCGCCCGGGCCCTCGCCGCCGGGATTGCCCCAGAATTCCATGTTCTTCACGCAGACGCCGCACACGGGCCGGATCGCCCGCCAGGTCATCACGCGGCCCGCCGCCAGCGGCCAGCCCATTTTGTAGTTCACCCGCACATGCGTGCCGTCGATGATCTCGGTAACGCGCAGCAGCTTGTCGATCTCTTTTTCCTCGCGGCCCTCCCGGTTGTTCACCGACACCTGCCACCAGGACAGAAGCGGGAAATCCCGGCTGTCGGGCACCTCGAAGATATCATACTGCTCCTGCAGCGGCTGCGTCAATGCAAAGCGCACCTCGGCCCCTTTTTGCCCCGCAAAATGCAGGATGCCGCCAAAGGGATCGTTGTGCGCGGCGGGCTCCACGCCCTGCGCCGTCACCCGGTGGCCCAAAAAGTCGATCGTCAGCCCGCTGCGGAAAAAGCAATGACGGCGGACAAAATTCACATCCGTGGTCACGCAGATCTCGCAGACCGTCTCGTCCGCGACCAGCGCGTCCAGCGCGTCGTCCGCCGGCGTCTCGGGGCCGAACACGCCGAACGCCGTCAGATCCACCGTGCCGTTGTGGCACAGCCGCCAGCGGCCGGCCTCGCCGGCGCCCAGCACGCTGCCGCCGTTTGCGTCCAGCGTGCACGCGGCGTCCCAGCGGTAGGTCCACTGGCCGTCGCCGGGCGCGCGCCGGCCCATCACCTGCGCAAGGTCGCCCGGCGCGGGCTGCACCGTGTCCAGCTGTGACAAAAGCGGTAAGAAATAGATCATACCCATCCCTCTTTCACAAGCTCTGGGGGGCTCTTGCCGGCGGCAAGAGCCCCCCAGAGGCGCCAATGTGTTAAAATTTATGCGTTCAGCGCCGCGTTCCAGCGCTCCATGGCGGCGGTCTTGATCTCCAGCAGCTCGGGCAGGCCGATCTGGTCCAGAGAGGCCAGATAATCCTCCCAGCCCGACTCGATGTCGGCGTCGCCGGTGATGAACTTGGTCGTCATCATGACCACCTGGTTATACAGGTCGTTCTCGATCACGTTGCCGCGCTCGGATTCCTCCGCGGTGAAGCGCGCGTTCGTCGGGAAGGCGTTCTCCGTATTGTAATACGGCGCCTGCATCTCCTTGACCTGCTCGCACTTCATCTCCATCAGCGGGTCGCCCGTGGGGATCGCCTCGAACTCCAGCAGGCCGGGCAGCTCCATGTTCACGGAGACCGTCTGGTTGATGTCGCCGAAGCCCGTGACGGGATCGATCCACTCATACGCGGTCTTCGTGTCGTCCGTATACTGCCAGTGCTCGCCCTCCCAGCCGGCGAACAGCGTGGTGCCGCAGAAGCCCTCCACCGCGTTTTCCTCGGTGGCGTAGAACATATCCAGCAGGCGGATGGCGGCAACGGGGTCCTCGCACTTATCGGTGATGAACGCGCGGCCCGGATACAGGTACAAAGGCTGCTTGACCACTTTTTTGTCGTTGGTGGGGCTGGTCAGCGGGGGCAGGCTGAGCTGGTTCGCCGTCGTGGACGGGTCCAGCGTGGTGGGGCTGCCGCTGTACACGCCGCACTGGTTCGCCTTCACCTTGGCCTGCCACTGCTGCGAGGTCTGGGTGGAGAATTCGATGTCCAGCAGGCCCTCTTCATACAGCTTGTTGGCATACTCCAGGAAGGCTTTGTACTCCTCGGTGGCGGGGGCGTACACCACGCTGCCGTCGTCGGCCACGTTGAAGCTCAGGCCGTCGGGCAGGCCGGTGAACGCGGGGATCAGCAGGTCGCGGATCGTGGTGGTGAGGCCCACGCAGGTGAAGGGGATCTCGTCGTCGGGGTCGCCGTTGCCGTTGGCGTCCTGCTCTTTAAACGCCTTGAGCATCTCGTACAGCTCGTCCGTGGTCTCGGGCACTTTGTCGATGCCCACGTTGTTCATCCACTCTTCGCTGAAGAAGCCGGTGTGGCCCTGCACGGTGGCCGTGTGGAACACATACGGCAGGCCGTAGATCTTGCCGTCCATGCTGGTCATCGCCGCTTTGACGTCGGGATATTTTTCCATCATGGCCTTGATGTTGGGCGCATACTGGTCGATCAGGTCGGTCAAATCCAGGAAGATGCCCTGCGGGCCGTAGGTCTCCTCGTCCGTGGTCGCCTGCGTGTCGTCGCGCAGGATGATGTCGCCGTACTCGCCGCCCACCAGGGCGATGTTTTTCTGCTCCGTCCACGTGCCGGACTCCGAGATCTCAAACTCGAAGTTGATGTTGGTGATCTCGCTCAGGCGCTGGAACACCTCCAGCTCGCTCCAGTCGGGCGCGCCGGGGTCCTTGCGGCCCATGATCGTAAAGGTGATCGGCTCGTTGACGATGGGATACTCGCCCACGGGGGTCACGTTGGAAGACGTGGCCGTCCCCGACGCCGAGCCGCTGCCGGACGCCGCCTGGCTTTCGTCGGAAGACCCGCAGCCGGCCAGCATGCCTGCCGCCAGAACCGTTGCAAGGCCCATGGACAGCATTCGTTTCAGTTTCATTCTCAGTTCCTCCTTTGGTGTGTGGTGGTTTATTTACAGACGGCCGGGCCCTGCGAAAAGCGCGCCGGCCGCCCTGCAAACTCCTGTCAGCCCTTCACCGCGCCGACGGTGACGCCCTTGACAAAATGCTTTTGCACGAACGGGTAGATCATCATCACCGGGATCGAGGAGACCACAATCAGCGCGTATTTGATCTGCTCGGCCGTGCGCAGCTCCTGCTGCAGCATGCCCGCCGTGTCGCCGCCCTGCTGGAGCATCTGCGCGTTGAACTCGCTCTCCATGAGGATGTCGCGCATGATGATCTGCAGGGGCTTCCACTCCTCCTCGCGGATGTAGATCATGGCGGTGAAATAGCCGTTCCAGTGCGTCACCGCGAAAAACAGCGCCATGACGGCGATGATCGCCGTGGACAGCGGCAGCACGATGCTGAAAAAGAACCTTGTGTTCGAGCAGCCGTCGATCTCGGCCGCCTCCCGCAGCTCATCGGGGATGTTGGTCTGGAAAAATGTGCGGCTGATGATGATGTTCGTCATGGACGTGGCGCCCAGGATCACCATGACCAGCGGGTTGTTGTACAAGCCCAGGCCTTTGACCGTCAGGAACGTGGGGATCAAACCGCCGGAGAAGAACATCGTGAACAGGAACATCTTCGTGAAAAAGTTCCGGCCCACAAAGTCCTTGCGGGAGAGCGCGTACGCCGCCGGCAGCGTCACCGCCAGGTTCACGCAGGTGCCGCCCGCCGTATAGATGATGGTGTTGATGTACCCGCGCACCACGCTGTCGTCGGCGAACAGGGCCTTGTAGCCGTCCAGCGAGACGTCCTGCGGGATCAGCCACACCTTGCCGGCGTTGATCAGATCCGGGTTGCTGATGGACGCAATGATGATAAACCACAGCGGGTACAGGCACAGAAGGAAGACCACCGTGAGGATGAGGCCGTTGAAAAAATTGAAAATCCGGTCCCGCTTTGTCTCTCGGATCACCATATCGTTTCCCTCCTTACCACAGCGAGTTCTCGCTGATCCTGCGCGAGATCTTGTTCACCGTCACCAGCAGGATCAGGTTGATCACGTTGTTGAACAGCCCCACCGCCGTGGACAGGCTGTACTGCGCTTTCTGGATGCCCAGCTTATAAACATAGGTGGAGATGACCTCCGACACCATCAGGTTGCTGTCGGTCTGCATCAGGAGCACTTTTTCAAACGAGAGGTTCATGATGCCGCCCACGGACATGATCAGCATGATCACAATGGTGGGCATGATCGCCGGCAGGTTGATGTGCAGGATCCGCTGGAAGCGCGTGGCGCCGTCGATGGTGGCCGCCTCGTGCAGGTCGGGCGAAACGCCGGCCAGGGCGGCGATGTAGATCACCGCGCCGTAGCCTGTCGCCTGCCAGACGCCGCTCCAGACGTACAGGTCATTGAACATCGAGTCCTTCATCAGGAACATGATGGGCTCCACGCCGAACAGACCCAGGATGTTGTTGACAAGGCCCGTCCTTGCAAAGAAGAGGTCGACCATGCCCACCAGAACGACCGTGGAGATGAAGTACGGCATGTAGGTGATGTTCTGGACCGCCTTTTTGAACTTGGTGTTTTTGACCTCATTGATCATCAGCGCCAGAATGATCGGCGCCGGAAAGCTGACGGCCAGATAATACAGCGAAAGGCCCAGCGTGTTGCGCAGGATGTTCCAGAAGTTCACCGAGCTGAAAAACGTCTGGAAGTGCTTGAACAGGGGGTCCGCCCACGCGCTGTCCATAAAGCCCTTGGTGGCGACGAAATCCTTAAAAGCGATCTGCACGCCGTACATCGGCACGTAGGCGAAGATCAGAAAGTACAGGAACGCCGGCAGGATAAAAAGATAAAGCACTTTGTTTTTGCGGATCAAAAGCAGGTTTCTCCGCTTTCCGGTGGCGGTGCGCTCGCCCAGCAGCCGGTCCGCCATGGTCCGATGGTGCTTTCTCTCGCGGGCCGCC
Source organism: Candidatus Ruthenibacterium merdigallinarum (assembly GCA_019113785.1). Classification (GTDB taxonomy): domain Bacteria; phylum Bacillota; class Clostridia; order Oscillospirales; family Ruminococcaceae; genus Ruthenibacterium; species Ruthenibacterium merdigallinarum. Next base: position 9,305 of record DXGT01000124.1, read on the forward strand.
GCGCGTTTGTCAACTGTCGCTGTCATGAAAGTTCCGTTCCTCCTTCTTTTACGGTTACAGGCGCGCGGAGCGCTTCCGCAGGCTTGCCTTTGACGGGGCGGCCTTCGCAAAGCCGCTCAAAAACCGCATTCGCTTTTGCTGTTTTCATGATAGCAGAGCGGGGATGCCGCGGTAAATTGCCAGAATTTAAACCCGCTTTTCAAAAAATAAAGTGCGGCGCTGCCCGTGCGCAGCGCCGCGTTTTCACACAATTATCAAAATTTAAAGCGCATTTGCAAAGTTTAAGCTCCCCCGCAGCTTTAGAATTGCTATCCCGCCTTTAAAAACTGGCAGTTTACGGCCCCGCCCGCGGATTTTATAATGGGGACAGCAGGCGGCCCGCAGCCGGACGCGCCGGCCGCCCCTTTTGAAACGAACGGAAACGGAGGAAACATCGTATGAGGTGGAGCGAAGAGAAACTGAATCAAATGCTGACGACCCCCAGCCAGAGGCTGATCGAAGACATGCGGCGCATCGAGGGCGATATCCTGGTTCTGGGCGCCGGCGGGAAAATGGGCCCGACGCTGTGCGTGCTGGCCAAAAACGCCGCCCGCGCCGCCGGGGTGGAAAAGCGCGTCATCGCCGTGTCGCGCTTCAGCGACCCGCTTGTGGTGGAGCTTTTGAAAAACAACCAGGTGGAGATGGTGAGCGCCGACCTGCTGGAGCGCGGGGCGCTGGAAAAGCTGCCGGACGCACCGAACGTCGTGTATATGGCGGGCAAAAAATTCGGCACCGAGGGCAATGAGTGGTCGACCTGGGCCATGAACACCTGGCTGCCCAGCCGCGTGGCGGAGCGCTACCGCGACGCGCGCATCGTGGTGTTCTCCAGCGGGAACCTGTACCCGAAGGTGCCGGTGCGCAGCGGCGGCTGCACGGAGCAGACCCCCGTTGAGCCGGTGGGCGAATACTGCATGTCGTGCCTGGGCCGCGAGCGGATGTTTGAATACGCCGCCCGCACCTACGGCACAAAAGTGGCGGTGTACCGCCTCAACTATGCGGTGGACCTGCGCTACGGCGTTTTGTACGACATCGCGCACAACATCCTGGAGGGCACGCCGATCTCCGTGGCCACGCCCAGCTTCAACTGCATCTGGCAGGGCGACGCCAACGAGGCGGCGCTGCGGCTGCTGCTGCACGCCTCCAGCGACGTGTTCCGCCTGAACGTCACCGGCCCGGAGACCGCCGGCGTGCGCGAAACGGCGCGCCAGCTGGGCGCTCTGCTGCAGCGCGAACCCGTGTTCTGCGGCGAGGAGACGGACACGGCCTACCTGAGCAACGCCGGCCGGATGTTCCATTTGATGGGCTATCCCAGCGTGCCGCTGGAAACGCTGATCGAATGGCAGGCGCAGTGGATCTTGGACGGCGGCCGCGCGCTGGGCAAGCCCACGCATTTTGAGGAGAGAAAGGGGAGCTATTGAGATGGAACGCCATGAACAGGCCCTTGCCATCCTGCACGAAGGCACCGTGATCCCCGCGATTCCGCTGGTGCTGGATGAAAATCGAAATTTCGACCCGGCGGGGCAGCGCCGGCTGATCCGGTATTATCTGGCCTGCGGGGTGGGCGGCGTGGCCGTTGCCGTGCACACCACGCAATTTGCGATCCGCAAGCCCGAAGTGGGGCTTTTCGAGCCCGTGCTGACGCTGGCGGCCGAGGAGTTCGACGCCTTTGAGCGGCGCACCGGCCAGACGCTGGTGCGCGTGGCCGGCGTGTGCGGCCGCACGCCGCAGGCCTGCGCCGAGGCGCAGACGGCCAAACGCCTGGGCTTTGACGCCGTTCTGGTGAGCCCCGGCGGGCTGGACGATTTGACGGAGGACCAGCTGGTGGAGCGCACCCGCGCCGTCGCCGGGGTGATGCCGGTGATCGGCTTTTACCTGCAGCAGGCCTGCGGAGGGCGGCGGCTGTCGTTTGAATACTGGAGGGCCGTCGCCGACGTCCCGAACGTGCAGGCGATCAAGTGCGCCTCCTTCAACCGCTACCAGACGATCGACCTTGTGCGCGGCGTGGCCTCGTCCCGGCGCCGGGACGAAGTGGCGCTGTACACCGGCAACGACGACAACATCGTGGTGGATCTGCTGACCCCGTTCCGCTTTACCATCGACGGCAAGACCGTGGAAAAGCGCTTTGTCGGCGGACTGCTGGGGCACTGGTCCGTGTGGACCCACAGCGTCGTTGCACTGTACCGCGAGCTGCGCCTGTATCAGGACGGGCGGGACGTGCCGCAGGAGCTGCTGGCGCGCGCGGCGGCCATCACCGACTGCAACGGCGTGTTCTTCGACGCCGCCCACAATTTTGCCGGCTGCATCCCCGGCGTGCACGAGGTGCTGCGCCGTCAGGGCCTGATGCCCGGCACCTGGTGCCTCGACCCCGACGAGACGCTCAGCCCCGGCCAGGCGGAGGAGATCGACCGGGTGTACCGGATGTATCCCTCGCTCAGCGACGACGATTTCGTGCGGGCGCACCGGAAAGAGTGGGCGCCATGACGTCCGACCCGTTCCTTTCGCTCAAACAGGCTGCGTGCGCGGCCATCGACGCGCACTCCGCCCGGCTGATCTCCTTCGGCGAGGATATTTTCCGCCACCCGGAGCTGGGCTTTCGCGAGCAGCGCACCAGCCGCAAAGTGCAGGCGGCGTTTGAGGCGCTGGGGCTTTCGCGCGTCACGCACTGCGCGCAGACCGGCCTGAAAGCGTGGCTTCCCACGGCCGGCGAGCGCGTGCGCCTTGCCGTCATCGGCGAGCTGGACGCCGTCCTCAGCCCGCAGCATCCCTTTGCGGACCCCGAAACCGGCGCCGCGCACGCGTGCGGGCACAGCGCGCAGCTGGCCTGCATGCTGGGGGCCGCCGTCGGCCTGAAAGCCGTCGCCTCTGCGCTGGACGGCGGCGTGTGCCTGATCGCCGCGCCCGCCGAAGAGTATGTGGAGATCGCCTACCGCAACCGCCTGCGCGAGAGCGGCCGGCTGGAATATCTGGGCGGCAAGCAGCAGCTGATCGCGGAGGGGGCGTTCGACGACGTGGACCTGGCCATGATGGTGCACGCCGAGACCGACGCCCCCGCGCCCCGCGTGGTGACGCAGGGCGACGCCGGCGGCTTCATCGGGAAGGAGATCCGCTTCACGGGGCGGGAGGCGCACGCGGGCGGCGCGCCCTGGCAGGGGATCAACGCGCTGAACGCCGCCAGCCTGGCCATCCAGGCCATCCACGCCCAGCGCGAGACCTTCCGCGACGAGGACCATGTGCGCGTGCACCCCATCATCACCAAAGGCGGCGACCTTGTGAACACCGTCCCCGCGGATGTCCGCATGGAGAGCTATGTCCGCGCCGCGTCCACGGCGGCCATGCAGAGCGCCAACGCCAAGGTGGACCGCGCGCTGCGCGGCGCCGCCTATGCGCTGGGCGCCTCGGTGCAGATCGACAGCCTGCCCGGCTACCTTCCGCTCGCGCAGGACGAGACGATGTCCGCCCTGTTTGCGCAGAACGCCCGGGCGCTGATGCCCCAGGCCGAGGTGGTGAGCGGGCTTGCCTTCTGCGGCAGCACGGACATGGGCGATTTGTCCTATCTGATGCCGGTGATACAGCCCACCGTCAGCGGGTTTTCCGGCGCGCTTCACAGCAGGGATTTCGCCGTGGCGGACCCGCAGCTGGCCTACGTCGCGCCCGCCAAGCTGATGGCCATGACGGCGATCGACCTGCTGGCCGGCGGCGCCGACCGCGGGGAGGCGGTGCGCCGCGCCGGCGTGCGCCGCACCGCCGACGAGTACCGCCGCCTCTGGGCCGGCCTCCTTCATCCCTGCGCCAACGATCTTTAACGAACAGGAGCTGTTTTTATGGTCCCGGTGCTCACGGCCGCCGTCATTCTTTTGTTTGTGTTCCAAACGCTTTCCATGAAGCTGCAGCACGCGCCTTACCTGCCGCAGAAGCTGCTGGTGAACTGCCTGTTCTCGCTGGCGGCGGCCGCGGCGCTGTGGGCCGGGCGCCTGGCCTTTCCGGCCCTGTTCAGCGTCAGCCGGCCCACCCTTGTATACGGGATCGGGTTCGGCGTTGTGTTCGCGCTCACCATCCTGTTTTACAATCTCGCCATCGGCGCCGGCCCGCTTGCGTATACGACGTTTTACTTTTCGTCCAGCATGCTGATCCCCACTTGCGCGGGCATCCTGTTTTTCCGCGAGCCCTTCAAGGCCAGCCTGCTGGCGGCGCTCGTCCTGTTTCTGGCCGCGTTCTACTTTCTGAACGTCAGCCCCGGCGGGCAGCGCCGCGGCGCGCCGCACTGGCCCGCGCTGTGCGCGCTGACCTTTGTGTGCAACGGGCTTTGCGCCGTGCTGCAAAAGGCGCAGCAAAACGCCACCGGCGGGGCCGAGTCCGTCGGGCTGATGCTCGTGGGCTTTACCGCCGCTTTCTTCTGCTACGGAGCGCTGTACCTGTTTTTGCGCAGGCGGCTTCCGCCCGCGGAGATGGACGGCCTTGCCCTGGCGGCCCGGAATGCGCTCGCCATCCTGCTGCTGACGGCCGGCAGCGCCGGCGGCAACCTGCTGCTGACCTGGCTGGCCGGCCGCACGCCCGCCAGCTATCTGTTCCCTCTGGTGCAGGGCGGCATTGTGGTGGGCGTCACGCTCTGCTCCGTATTGTTTTTTAAAGAAAAGCTGTCCAGGCGCAGCTGCTTCGGTCTGGCTTTGGGCGTCTGCGCCATCGCCGTCATCAACCTGTAGCCCGGGCGCTGCGCGCAAAGCCCCGCCGCGCGGCAGCGCGGCGCGCCGGGAAAAGGAGGAACGTCTCATGCTTCGCATCGGCCTGATCGGCGCCGACAATTTTCACGCGCTGGCATTTGCCAAACTGGCCAACCTGCCGCCGGAACAGGGCGGCAGCGGCCTGCCCGCCAGGGTGACCGCCCTGTGGGGCGAAACGCCGCAGCGTGCCGCCATGGTGGCGCGCGAGGCGGCGATCGTGCACATTGCAGCCTCCCCCGCGGAACTTTTGGGGCAGGTGGACGCCGTCATGGTCCTTTTGCGCCACGGCGGCCGGCACTGCGAGGCCGCGCTGCCGTTTTTGCAGGCGGGGCTTCCGGTCTGGGTGGACAAGCCCTTTGCGATCCGGTATGACGACGCGCTTTGCATGGTAGACGCAGCACGGCGGCACGGCGCGCTGCTGGACGGCGGCTCCACCTGCAAGTACTGCCCCGACGTCCTGTGGCTCCGGCAGCGCTATCGGGAACTTGCGGCGGACGGCGGCGTCATCTCCGCCCATCTGAATTTCCCCGGCGAGCTGGACAGCCCCTACGGCGGCCTTTACTTCTACGCCGGCCATGCGGTCGAGATCATAATCACCGCCTTCGGCCCGGACATCCGCAGCGTCAAAGCCGATGTGACCGGCGGCAACGTCGTCGCCGTGTTCAAATACGACGCCTTTGCCGTGAGCGTCGACTTCGCCGAGGTATCGCAGTATTTTTGCACGCTGTACAGCCCGCGCGGGGTGGAGCGCCGCGCCATTGATATCTCCACGATCTACCGGCAGGGCTTTTCGGCCTTTGTGAACGGCGTGCTGGCCGGCCGGTCCCTGAACCCGCCCGCGGCGCTGCTTTTGCCCGTCCGCGTCCTGAACGCGCTGGACAGCGCTGTCCAGACCGGCCGCGAAGCGCCCGTCCTGCCCGTGGACGAGGCGGCCGGCGCGCCCGCCGCGCAGGCGTGAACTCAGTGGATAAATGTCGGACAACACAAAAGGCCCCGCAGCATTGGCTGCGGGGCCTGTGCATTTTCTGTGAATGGTTACAGCAGGCTGCGGTACAGCGCGGCGATCTCCTCCACGCTGGTGTCGCGCGGGTTGCCGGGACGGCACGCGTCGGCGTAGGCCGACTCGGCCAGGAACTGCACGTCCTCCTCCTTCAGGATGCCCTTGAGGTCGGCGGGGATGCCCACGTCGGCCGAGAGCTTCTTGACGGCGGCGATGGCGGCGTCGGCGGCGTCGGCCTCGCTCATGGCGTCGATGCCCTCCACGCCCATGGCCTTGCCGATGGCGCGGTAGCGGCCGCCGGCGACGGTCTTGTTGTACTCGAGGCCCGTGGGCAGGATGATGGCGCACGCCACGCCGTGCGGGGTGTCATACAGGGCGGACAGGCCGTGCGCCATGCTGTGCACAACGCCCAGGCCCACGTTCGAAAAGCCCATGCCCGCGATGTACTGGCCCAGCGCCATGCCCTCGCGGCCGTCGGGCGTGTTCTGGACGGCGCCGCGCAGGTTCGCGCTGATGAGGCGGATGGCCTCGAGGTGGAACATATCGGAGATGGCGCACGCGCCCTTGGTGATGTAACCCTCGATGGCGTGGGTCAGCGCGTCCATGCCCGTGGCGGCCGTCAGGCTCTTGGGCATCGTGGCCATCATGTCGGGATCGACGACGGCGACCTCGGGGATGTCGTTCGTGTCCACGCAGACGAATTTGCGCTTTTTCTCGACGTCGGTGATGACGTAGTTGATGGTGACCTCGGCCGCGGTGCCGGCGGTGGTGGGCACGGCGATGGTGAACACCGCGTGCTTCTTCGTGGGCGCCACGCCCTCGAGGCTGCGCACGTCGGCGAACTCGGGGTTGTTGGCGATGATGCCGATGGCCTTGGCGGTATCCATGGCCGAGCCGCCGCCGATGGCGACGATGCAGTCGGCGCCGCAGGCGTTGATCGCGGCCACGCCGGCCTGCACGTTCTCGATGGTGGGGTTCGCCTTGATGTCGCTGAATACCTCATAGGCAAAGCCCGCGGCGTCCAGCAGCGCCGTGACCTTGCCGGTGACGCCGAACTTGATGAGGTCGGGGTCCGAGCAGACGAGCGCCTTTTTGTACCCACGGCCGGTCAGCTCCGGCACGATGTTTTCGATGGCGCCGTGGCCATGATAGGAAATGGTGTTCAGTACGATGCGGCTTACCATAACGGCATCTCTCCTTTTTCATGAAGGGTGACGGGTGGATGGACGGTCCGGCCCGGCGGCGCCGGGCCCTTTGTTTATAAGCGTACCACGAAACGGCGCAATTGTAAATGCAAATATCGCGCGCCCCTCCGGCGCCGCGCTTTTCCGGTCGCCTCAGCGCAGGCGCCAGATGTCGCGCTCGTATTCGGCGATGGTGCGGTCGGACGAGAAAAAGCCCGCGCCCGCGATGTTCGCCAGCATTTTGCCGGCCCAGGCGCGCCGGTCCTCGTAATCGGCGAACAGGCGCTCCTTCACCGCGATGTAGTCCTCGAGGTCCAGCAGCGTCATGAACCAGTCCTTATGGGTGAGGTCCTGATACAGCCGGCCCAGGCATTCGGCGTCGCCCGCGCGCAGCATGGGCTTTGAGAGCAGGAAGTCCACCAGCGGCTCGATCTGCGGCTTTGCGTAATAGTCGGCGCAATGATAGGCCTGTTCGCTGTACAGGCGCATCACCTCGTCGCTCTTTTTGCCGAACAGGTAGATGTTCCCTTCGCCCACGCGCTCGGCGATCTCGACGTTCGCGCCGTCCAGCGTGCCCAGCGTCACCGCGCCGTTGAGCATCAGCTTCATGTTGCCCGTGCCGGACGCCTCCTTCGAGGCAAGGCTGATCTGCTCGGACACGTCGGCCGCCGGCACCAGCTTTTCCGCTTTGGTGACGTTGTAATTTTCCACGAACACCAGCTGCAGCCACGGCGCCGCCTGCTCGTCCTCGCGCAGCACCTGCGAAAGGCACAAAAGCGCGTGGATGATGTCCTTCGCCAGAATGTACGCCGGCGCGGCCTTCGCGCCGAACAGGAACGTGAGGGGTCGGCGCGGCAGGCGGCCCGCCTTGATCTCGCGGTACTTCCAGATGATGTACAGAAGGTTCATCTGCTGGCGCTTGTACTCGTGCAGGCGCTTGATCTGGATGTCGAAAATACTGTCCGTATTTAATGTGATGTCATATACGCGCTGCATATAATCGGCCAGCGCCCGCTTTGCGCCCTGCTTGATGGCGAGCAGCTCGTCGAGCGAGGCGTCATCCGCGCAGGCGGCCAGGCGCGCAAGCTGCGCGGCGTCGCTCCGCCAGCCGTCGCCGATGCGCCGCGTGATGAACGCGTCCAGCGCGGGGTTGCACGCCGTCAGCCAGCGGCGGAACGTGATGCCGTTCGTCTTGTTGTTGAACTTTTCGGGATAGATCTCATAGAAGGGGCGCAGCTCCGAGGCTTTGAGGATCTCGGTGTGCAGCGCCGCCACGCCGTTGACCGAATGGCCGTAGTGCATGTCCATGCGCGCCATGTGCACAAGGCCCGTCCCATCGATGATGGCGAGATCCTTTCCGGGAAAGCGCCGCTTCGCGCGCTCGTCCAGCGCGCGGATGACAGGCACCAGATGCGGCACAGCCGTCTCGAGGAAATCCATCGGCCATTTTTCCAGCGCCTCGGCCAGAATGGTGTGGTTCGTGTAGGCGCAGGTGTCCGCGACGATGTCCGCGGCCTCGTCGAATGGCACGCCCTGCTCGCCCAGCAGGCGCACCAGCTCCGGGATGACGAGCGAGGGGTGCGTGTCGTTGATCTGGATGGCCGTGTACTTCGCCAGCTCGCGCGGCGCATGGCCGCGTTCGGCCAGCTCCTTCAAAATGAGCTGCGCCGCGCACGACACCATGAAATACTGCTGGTACACGCGCAGCAGCCGGCCCTGCCGGTCGGAGTCGTCGGGATAGAGAAACAGCGTCAGGTTGTGCGCGATGTCCGTTTTGTCGAACCGGATGCCGTCGTGCACGAGGGTCTCGTCCTCGCCCTTCAGGCGGAACAGCCGCAGACGGTTCTTTCCCGCGCCGCCGTAGCCCGGCACGCCGATGCTGTACAGCTCGCCCTCCACCGTGACGCCGCCCAGCGGCACGGTGAACGAGACGTCCTCCCTGTCCAGCCAGGACTGCGGCCGCAGCCATTCGTCCGGTTTTTCCCACTGCTTGTTCTGCGCAAACGCCTGCCGGAACAGCCCGTAGCGGTAGCACAGGCCCACGCCGTCGCCCGCAAGGCCCAGCGTGGCGATCGAATCGAGGAAGCAGGCGGCCAGGCGGCCCAGCCCGCCGTTGCCGAGGCTGGGTTCCGGCTCGGCGTCCTCGAGCGCGGCCATGCTGCGCCCGGCGGCGCGCAGCTCGGCCTGCACCTCCCCGTACAGGCCCAGGCTGAGCAGGCTGTTCGTCAGCAGCTTGCCCACCAGGAATTCGGCCGAGAGGTAGTACAGCCGCCGCTCGCCCTCGATGTACGGCACATCGGCCATGCGCTGCTTGCACAGCGCCAGCGCCGCGAGATACAGTTCTTCGTCCGTGCAGCCGGCGACCGGTTTGCCGAACCGCTCCATCGTCATTTCGTTGAGCATGCCGCGTCTCCTTTCCTGTTTGCACGCCGGAGCGCCGGCCTTTTCGGCGCGCGGCCGTACAGCTGTGTCAGATCGGCGATGTCGCGCGCCAGCGCCTCGCTTGCCGCGCCGGGCGCCATGCGCCACGTCCAGTTGCCGCCCAGCGTGGAGGGCGTGTTGATGCGCGCGGCGCTGCCGAGCTCGAGATAGTCCTGCATGGGGATCACCGCCAGCTCCGCCACGCTCTCCAGCGCCAGGCGGATCATGGCGCGGCACTGGCCCTTCGACGTGCGCATGCCCAGATAGCGCCGCGCATAGGCGGCGTCGCGCCGGCGCGCCGTGCGCAGCCACCCGCAGGTGGTGTCGTTGTCGTGCGTGCCGGTGTACACCACGCATTTCGCCGTGTAGTTGTGCGGCAGATAGTCGCTCTCCTCGCGGGAATCGAACGCGAATTGCAGCACCTTCATGCCCGGATAGCCGCTCTTCTTCAAAAGGCGGCGCACGGCGGGCGTCAAAAAGCCCAGGTCCTCGGCGATGACGCCGCCGCGGCCGAACTGCCGGTGCAGCGCGGCGATGAAATCCTCCCCCGGGCCGGGGCACCAGCGGCCTGTGCGCGCGTTCGGCGCGCCGGCCGGGATGGCGTAATAGCTCTCCAGCCCGCGGAAATGGTCGATGCGCACCACGTCGAACAGCGCAAAGCCCGCCTCCATCCGGCGCATCCACCATTCATAGCCCGTCGCTTTCAGCACGTCCCAGCGGTACAGCGGGTTGCCCCACAGCTGGCCGTCGGCCGAGAACGCGTCCGGCGGGCAGCCGGCCACCTCGATGGGCCGCCGCTCGCCGTCCAGCAAAAACAGCTGCGGGTGCGCCCAGACGTCGGCCGAGTCCATCGAGACATAGATGGGCATGTCGCCGATGATGCGCACGCCCTTTTCGCGCGCGTAGGCGCGCAGCGCGCCCCACTGCCGGAAGAACTCATATTGCAGGAAAACGGTGAAATCCACCTCGCGCGCGAGGCGGCGCGCCGCCTCGCCCAGCGCCTGCGGCCGGCGCAGGCGCACTTCGTCCGGCCATTCGCTCCACGCGCGCTGGCCGTTTTCGGCCTTGAGCGCCGTGTACAGCGCGTAGTCCTCGACCCATCCGGCGTTTTCGGCGCGGAACTGCGCCAGCGCCGCGCTGTCGGAAAAGCGCTCGAACGCGCGGCGCAGCACCGCAAAGCGCGTTTTGTACAGCGCCTCGTAATCCACGGCTTCGTCCCCTCCGGGCCATTCGCACGGCGCGCATTCGTCCCGCGTCAGCAGGCCCTCGTCCGCAAGGCGCTCCAGATCGATGAAATAGGGGTTGCCCGCAAAGGCCGAAAAGCTCTGGTACGGGCTGTCGCCGTAGCCCGTCGGCCCCAGCGGCAGCACCTGCCAGTACGTCTGCTTCGCGCGGTGCAGAAAATCCACCCATTCGTACGCCGCGCGCCCCAGCGTGCCCACGCCGTAGCGAGACGGCAGCGAAAATACAGGCAGCAGGATCCCGCTCGCCCGCATAGCCTCACATCCCTTCGTGTTGTGCGCGGTTTTATAGGAAAACAGAGCCGCAAAGCCTTTGTTTTCGCATGCCGCCGCGCTGTTCGGAAAGACCTTTTTTCCATTATTTCACACGCGCCGCGCAAAGTCAATGCAAAAGGCGCGCCCCGTGTGCGGCAAGCCTGCCGCGCCAGGGGGTGCGCCTGTATTTTTCCGTATTTTACAGCCGCTTTTCCTCCAGCGGCGCGCGCTCGATGCGGTCGAACTCGCGCCGGCGCTCGGCGGCGCGGCGCAGCATCTCCTTGAGGGCCGCCTCGTCGCCGCCCGTCAGCGCGGCGCGCAGGCGCCCCATCTCGGCACAGAACTGGTCGATCTCGCCCACCAGCACGTCCCGGTTGGCGAAGAACAGTTCGCTCCACAGATGCTCGTTGATCTTGGCGATGCGCGTGAGGTCGCGGAACGAGTCGCCTGTCGTGCGCGGCAGTGCGGGGTCGTCGTTCGCGTTCATCAGCGCCACGGCGATCACATGCGCCAGCTGGCTGACGTAGCCGATCATCCGGTCGTGCTCCTCGCAGCTGAGCACCGTGATGCGGGCAAAGCCCAGCGTGCGGCCCAGCTCCTCGGCGAAGGCGATGGCCTGCGCCGTGTTTTTTTCGGTGGGCGTGATGAGGAAATTCGCCTGGCGGAACATCGCGCAGTCGGCGTGTTCGACGCCGCTGACCTCCCGCCCCGCCATCGGGTGGCAGGGGATGAATTCGACGTCCGGGCGCAGCAGCGCCTGCACGCGCCGCACGACGGCGCACTTGACGCCGCACACGTCCGTGACGAGCGCGCCCGGCGCCAGAAAACCGCCGTGCGTCTCCACCCACGGCACCATCGCGCCCGGATACAGCCCCAGCACCACGACCTCGGCCTCGCCCAGCAGCGCGGGCACGCGCGCGTCTCCCGCGGCCGCGCCGTCGGCGATCAGGCCGTTTTCCAGCGCGTAGCGCACGGCCTCGGCGCGCACGTCGATTCCCGTCACGCGGCAGCCCGCGCGCGCAAGGGCCATCGCATAGCTGCCGCCCAGCAGCCCCAGGCCCACGATGCAGAATTTACGCTGTTCCATCCTGTGTCACCTCCGCGCCCAGCGCGCGCAGATCGCGCCAGAAATCGCCGTAGCTCTTCTCCACGGCTTCGGCCCCGTCGACCGTCGCCTCGGCGCCCGAGGCCAGCGCCGCCACGGCCATCGCCATGGCCACGCGGTGGTCGCCGTGGGCCTGCAGCGCCGCGCCGTGCAGCGCGCCGCCCACGACGGTCACATCGTCCTCGCCCGAGGCGATGCGCCCGCCCATGCGGCGGATCTCCTGCTCCATTGCGCCGATGCGGTCCGACTCCTTGAGCCGCAGCCGCCGCGCGTGGACGATGTGCGTCTCGCCCGCGCACAAAAGCCCCAGCGCCATCAGCACCGGCCCGAGGTCGGGGCAGTCGGCCAGGTCGATCTCGCCGCCGCGCAGCGCGCTTTTTTCAAAACGGTACACGCCGTCTTCGCATGCGATGCGCGCCCCCGCGCGCCGCAGGATCGCAAGGATGGCCCGGTCGCCCTGCAAAGAATCCGCCCGCAGGCCCGCGACGCCGACGCCGCCCACGGCCGCGCCCAGCACGGCGAAGAACGCCGCCTGCGACCAGTCGCCCTCGACGCGGTACTCCCGCGGGCGGTAGCCGGCGCCGCCGGAGAGGAAAAAGGTCTGGCCCTCGCGCCGCACCGGCACGCCGAAATCCGCCATGGCCGACGCCGTCAGCGCCGCGTAGCTGGCGCTTTCGAACGCGCCCGTCACCGCGAGCTCGCTGGGCCCGTCCAGCAGCGAGAGCGCCAGCAGCAGCCCTGTGATGAACTGGCTGGACACATCGCCCGCCACACGGTAGCGCCCCGGCGCGAGCCTCCCGCACACCCGGATGGCCTGCGGCGTGTGCTCGAACGAGACGCCGCAGCCGGCGAACAGCCGCTCGTACACGGTCTGCGGGCGCTGCAGGAGCCGCCCGTGACCGGTGAACACGACGGGTTCGCCCAGCAGCGCGGCCAGCGGGATGAGAAAGCGCAGCGTGGAGCCGCTTTCGCCGCAGTCCACCGGGGCGCTGGGCGCGCGCAGCGCGCCGCCGCGCACCGTCACTTCGCCGCCGCTTTGCTCGATCTGTGCGCCGAAGGCGCGCAGCGCGCGCACCGTGGCCGCGATGTCCTGCGAAAAGGCCACGTTCGTGACGGTGCTCTCGCCCTTTGCCAGCGCCGCGCAGATCAGCGCGCGGTGGGCCATGCTCTTTGAGGGCGGCGCGGTGACCGTGCCGCCGAGGGCGCTTTTCTGAATGCGTACGCGCATGCGGTTCCTCCTTGTTCCAGCCAAAACGGAAAAGCGCGCGGCGTGCCCTGCCCGCCGCGCGCAGATGGTTCAAACGTCTTTTGCGGGAAATGTCCGCGCGGCTCAGCGCATTTCGCGGCCCACCACATGGGCGATGGCGCGCGCCTTGCGCACCACCTCGGCGAAGCGCTCGGGCTTGAGGCTCTGCGCGCCGTCGCTCCACGCGCACTCGGGGCACGGGTGCACCTCGATGATCAGCCCGTCCGCGCCCGCGGCCACGGCGGCGAGGCTCATGCTCTCGACATAGCGCCAGTTGCCCGTGGCGTGGCTGGGGTCGATGATGATGGGCAGGTGCGTTTTTTCCTTGACGATGGGCACCACCGAAAGATCCAGCGTGTTGCGCGTGTACTTTTCAAACGTGCGGATGCCTCGCTCGCACAGGATGACGTTCTCGTTGCCCTCGCTCATGATGTACTCGGCCGACATGATCCACTCCTCGATGGTGTTGGCCAGGCCGCGCTTGAGCAGAACGGGCTTTTTCATGCGGCCCACGGCCTTGAGCAGATGGAAGTTCTGCATGTTGCGCGCGCCGATCTGCACCAGGTCGACGTACTCCTCAAACTCGTCGATCTTGTCCTCGCTCATCAGCTCGCTGACGATGGGCAGGCCCGTGGCCTCGCGCGCCTTCACAAGGTCCATGATGCCCTCGGTGCCAAGGCCCTGGAACGCATAGGGCGAGGTGCGCGGCTTGTACGCGCCGCCGCGCAGCATGCACGCGCCCGCGTTTTTCACCGTGCGCGCGATGTCCACGATGTTCTCGCCCTCGACGCTGCACGGCCCGCCGATCACGGCGATGGGCTCGCTGCCGCCCACTTTCACGCCGGCCACGTCGATGACGCTGTCGGCCTCGTGGAACAGGCGGTTGGCCTTTTTATACGGCTCGCTCACGCGCTGGACATTGTCGACATACGGATTTGCGCGGATCTGCTTTTCGTCGAGGATCGTCGTGTCGCCCACAAGGCCGAACACGTTGTAGTCCGTGCCGCGGATCATGGTGACGGACAGGCCCTTCGACTCGAACTCGCGGATGATGCGCTCCAGCTCGGCGGCCGGCGTCCCTTTTTTGGTGCTGATGATCATAACAGATGGTCCCCCTATTGTTTCAATGGATGCGCGGCCGCTCAGCGGTCCGCATAGGCGGCGAATTCCGGGTTTTTCAGCCAGCGGCCGCCCTCGCAGCGCAGCTCCAGCACGGCGTCCACCGCCGCGACGGGCACAGGCCCGCGGATGTGCGGGTAAAACCGGCCCGGGTTTTCCGGCCCCGTCTCCCACACGGTGGGCGCGGGCACGCGCGCCGGGTCGATGGAGACGATCACGTGCTCCTCGCCCGCAAAGCGCGTCATATCCAGCCGGTGGAAAAACTCCGGCGGCGCGCAGTGCAGGCACGCGCCCGCAGGCGTGATCTCGCCCGCGTCGCGCGCTTTTTCCCACGCTTTGCGCGGCATGCAGTGCAGCACGCGCAGCGTGCCGTCCAGCTTGCGGCGCAGCGTCTCCATCGCGTGCACATAACCGTCCGGGCCTTCGCCGATGTAGTGGAACTCGCATGCCATACCCGCGTAGCTCACCTGGCGGAAGGCCTCGCGCTTCGTCACGTCGGAGATGTGTACCTCCGCCGCCGGCAGCGCCACGGCCTTGAGCGCGTCCAGAATGGCCACGGACGTGTGCGTGTAGGCCGCGGGGTTGATGACGATGGCGTCCATGCGGCCGTACGCGCGCTGGATGGCCGATACGATCTCGCCCTCGCTGTTCGACTGGAAGAATTCGGCCTCGACGCCGAGCGTCTGCGCGGCGCCGCGCAGCATCTGCAAAAGGCCGTCGTACGTCATCGCGCCGTAGATGGCCGGCTCGCGGATGCCCAGCATGTTGATGTTAGGCCCATTCACGATCAAGAACTTCATAAAACGCCTTTCCGACGGCGGACACCGTCTGTTCCATACTTCCCGCGTTTTCCACGCGCGCGTGGCACGCCGCCTCGTACAAAGGCCGCCGCTCGCGCCACTGGCGCTCGAGCGCCTCGCGCGTCTGCGTCAGCGGGCGGCCGCCGCCCGGGCGCAGCAGGGCGAGAGGCCTGTCCAGAAAGATCACGGGCCCGCCGCGGCGCAGCCGGCGCACGTTCTGCGCGCGCAGCACGCTGCCGCCGCCCGTCGCGATCACCTGCCCGCTGCCCTTGGCGAGGTCGGCCAGCACCTCGCTCTCGAGGTCGCGGAACGCGTCCTCCTCGCCCGGGCGCAAAATCTCGCGGATGGGCCGGCCGGCGCGGCGCTCGATCTCGGCGTCGGCGTCGACAAAGCGCTTGTGCAGCGCCTGCGCGCAGGCTTTGCCCACGCCCGATTTGCCGCACGAGGGCATACCCACCAGCACGAGGTTCGCGCGGTCGGCGCGCAGCGCGCGCAGCACCTGCTCGATGCGCTGCGCGTCCAGCGCGCGGCCCTCGAAATGCTCGCGCGCGTAAAACGCCTGCGCCACCAGCATCGGCAGCCCGTCGGCCACGCGCGCGCCCGCCTCCTGCGCGCGCTGCAAAAGCTCGGTGCGCATGGGGTTGTACACCACGTCCAGCACGGCGCGCACGTTCGGGTATTCGCGCGGGTCGGCCGCGCAGGCGTCCTCGTCCGGGTACATGCCCGCGGGCGTCGTGTTTACGATGATGTCGAACTGTGCGGCGCGCGCGGCGGCCTCCGCATACGTCAGCGCGCCGCCGCGCCCCGTGCGCGAGGCGTGCAGCACGCACGCGGCGCCCTCGTCGGCCGCGGCGGCGTGCACGGTTTTCGACGTGCCGCCCGTGCCCAGCACCAGCACATTTTTGCCGCGGAACTCTGCGCCGGCGCGGCGCGCCATGTACAGAAAGCCCGCGTAATCGGTGTTGCAGCCAAACAGCCGCCCGCCGCGGTTCACCACCGTGTTCACCGCGCCGATGGCCGCGGCTTTTTCGTCCACTTCGTCGCACGCCGCCAACGCCAGCTGTTTATAGGGGATGGTGACGTTGACGGCGCAAAATTCCCTCTGTGCAAAAAAGCGGCGCGCATCGTCCTCTTCGGGCAGCTCGCACAGCTCGTATTCGCTGTGCGGCGCAAGGGCTTTGTGGATCTGCGCCGAAAAGCTGTGGCCCAGGCGCGCGCCGATCAGTCCGTATTCCATACCGGTGCCTCCTGCCAGCGCTCGCCGAATTGCTGGGCCGCCAGATCTGCCAGCGCAAAGGCCGTCAGCGCATCGGCCACGGCGCGCGCGCGGTGCGCGATGCACGGGTCGTGCCGGCCGTGGATGGAGATGGCGGCGTTCACCATCGCGTCCGCATCCACCGTGTTCTGCTCGCGGTAGATGCTGGGCGTGGGCTTGACGGCCGTGCGGAACACCACCGGCATGCCGTTCGTGATGCCGCCGTTGACGCCGCCGTTGTGGTTCGTGGCGGTGACGATTTTGCCGCCTTTCATGCGGAAGGCGTCGTTCGCGGCGCTGCCGCGCATGTCCGCCAGCGCGAAGCCCGCGCCGAACTCGACGCCCTTCACGGCGGGGATGCTGAACAAAAGCGCGGCCAGCGTGCTCTCCACGCTGCCGAAAAACGGCTGGCCCAGCCCGGCGGGCAGCCCGCAGACGGCCGTCTCCAGCACGCCGCCCACGCTGTCGCCCTCCGCGGCGGCCTCGAGGACGGCGCTTTGCATGCGCGCGCCGGCCTCGTCGTCCAGCACGGGGTATTCCTTTTGCGCGAGCGCGTCCAGCTGCGCGGCCAGCGCCGCGCCCTGCGCCCACTCGCCCGTGTCGCGCACGCCGGCGCAGGCTTGCAGGCGCGTGGCGATGTGCACGCCGCACGCGCGCAGCATGCCGGCGCAAATGGCGCCCGCCGCCACCAGCGGCGCCGTCAGCCGCCCGCTGAAATGGCCGCCGCCGTGCGGGTCGGCAAAGCCCTTGTACCGCACGCGGGCCGTGTAGTCGGCATGGCCCGGGCGCAGCAGGCCGGACGTTTTTTCATAGTCGGCGCTGCGCGTATTCGTATTTTCGATCACAAAGGCGATGGCGCTGCCCGTCGCGCGCGCGTTGTACACGCCCGACAGAAAATGCACCTTGTCCGGCTCGCTGCGCGCGGTGGAGATCTTCCCCTTCGCGCGCCGGCGCTCCATCGCGTCGGCCACGGCCGCCTCGTCGATGGGCGTGCCGGGCGCGATGCCCTCGAGCACCGCGCCGACGGCGGGGCCGTGGCTCTCGCCGAACAGCGTCAGGCGCACGGCGGTGCCGATGCTGTCTGCCATTTGCTTTTCCCCCTTTGC
This sequence comes from Candidatus Ruthenibacterium merdigallinarum, assembly GCA_019113785.1. GTDB lineage: Bacteria > Bacillota > Clostridia > Oscillospirales > Ruminococcaceae > Ruthenibacterium > Ruthenibacterium merdigallinarum. The sequence continues at coordinate 26,794 of DXGT01000124.1, forward strand.
GCCTCAGCCGAGGCCCGCGCGCACGAGTGTTTCGATCTCCTCAAACGTCGCCTTGTCCAGCCGGTACGAACCCAGCTCCGGCACGCGCACCACGGTCAGCCCCTTCTGCGAGGAGGCCTTTTTGTCGTGGCGCAGATACGCCGTCACTTTGGCGGCGTCGTAGCTTGCCGCCGTGGGCAGGCCCAGCTTTTTGTACACGTCCTTCGTGCGCTGCAAAAGCAGTTTGTCCTCGATCATCGGCAGCATGCCCAGCGCCACGCACTCGCCGTGGTACAGCGCGCCGCCCGACGCGGCCTCGATGGCATGTCCGATCGTGTGGCCGAAATTCAGCGCCGCGCGCAGGCCCTTTTCGCGCTCGTCCTTTTCCACGACGTTCTTCTTCACCGCCAGCGCCCGGCACAGCACCTCCTCGATGTGCTCGTGCACGTCGTCCTCCTCGAACAACTCAAACAGGTATTCGTCGCCGATGAGGCCCGCCTTGACGGCCTCGGCCAGCCCGTTCACATAGTGGCGCTGCGGCAGCGTGTCCAGCGTGTCTGGGTCGATGACGACGATCTCGGGCTGGTAGAACGCGCCCACGATGTTCTTGACGCCGCCGAAGTCGACGGCCGTTTTGCCGCCGATGGACGAGTCGACCTGGGAGAGCGTGGTGGTGGGGCAGTTGATGAATGCGACGCCGCGCATGTAGCACGCGGCCGCAAAGCCCGCAAGGTCGCCCACGACGCCGCCGCCCACGGCCACCACCACGTCGCGGCGGGTGAAGCCCTCGTCCAGCAGCTTGTGCAAAATCGTCTCAAAGCCGGCCAGGCTCTTCGTCTCCTCGCCGGCCTTCAGCACCAGCTTGGCGCCGCCCTGCACGCACTGGGCCAGCACGGCGTCCGCGTACTGCGCGGGCACGCCGTCGTCCGTCACCACCAGCGCGCGCCGGTTCGTCAGGTTGGCCAGCTTGCCAAGGCGCCCCAGCGCGCCCCGGCTCAGGATGATGTCGTAGCTGGCGCGTCCCAGCCGCATGGTCAGTTTCATATGGTCCCCTTCTCTGTTTCGCATGATTCTCTCACCCCTCGCAGGAGCCGCGGCGGTACACGCCCAGCACCCGCACGGTGCGGCAGGCCGCCTCCAGCTGTTCCAGCAAAGCGCGCGCGCCCTGTTCGGACACGTCGCCCACCACTTCGGCGTAGAAATAATACTCCCACTGGCGGCCCGGCATCGGGCGGCTCTTGATGCTCTCGAGGTTGAAGCCCTCTTCGCCGATGATGCGCATGATGCGCGCCAGCGCGCCGGCGCGGTGGTCGACCGTGAACAGAAGGCTGAACCGGTCGCCCGCGGCGCGCCGCTGCTTTGCGATGACGATGAAGCGCGTGGTGTTGGCCGCGCTCTCGTTGACGTCCTCGGCCAGCACGGAAAGGCCGTACAGCTGCGCCGTCTCGCGCGAGGCGATGGCCGCCACGGACGCGTCGCCCTTTTCCGCCACCTGCTTTGCCGCCGCGGCCGTGTTGGCGACGGCCGCCGTGGCCGCGCCCAGCCGCTTCAAAAACGGCGCGCACTGCCACAGCGCCTGCTGGTGCGAAAGCACGGTGCGCACGTCCGATAGCCGCGCGCCCGCCACCCCCAGCAGGTTCTGGCGCACGGGCAGGTCGTACACGTCCCAGACGTACAGCTCGCTGTGCGCAAAGCACAGGTCCAGCACCTCGGACACGTCGCCCGCGCTGCTGTTTTCAAACGGCAGCACACCGTACGCGGCGTCGCCGCGCGACACCTCCTCGAACACGTCGGCCCACGTGGGCAGGCTTTTCGCCGCCGAGTGCGGGAACAGCCGCTTGAGCGCGATGTGGCTGAACGCGCCCTCCACGCCCTGATAGGCCACGGTGTCCGCCCCCAGCATGCGCCGCTGCATCGCGCGCGAAAGCGCCATCTCGCGGCGCAGCAGGTCCTCGTAATACGCGCCGTATAACGCCCGCTTTTCGCCCAAAAGCGCAAGGTTTTTCTGCACCACCTGCTCTTCGCGCGCCGCGTCCAGCACGGGCATGCCGTGTTCCATTTTATAGGCGGCCACAGCGCGCACCGCGTCCATGCGCCGGCAGAACAGCGCGGCCATCTCGCGGTCCACCGCGTCGATCTCGGCGCGGGCTTCCAGCAGCTTGTCCAAAAAACCACCTCGCGTTTTATCAAAAATGACGGTTTGCCGGGAAAATGATAAAGCAGAATTATTATAGCACACTCCGGGCGCGAATGGGAGAGGTTTTGTGCACAAAAGCGCTGTTTTTGCCGTTTTTGCGCGCGCCGAGCGCGGGCAGTTCACCACGGTTTTGTATTTTGCCGCATTCTATGGTATAATGTGAGCACTTAGTAAGCGGGAGCCCGCAGGGCAAACGGTGAACTTCGTGCGAACAACCACCTGGCCTCTTGGCGAACCGGAGCCGCAGGCGAACAGTGCGTTTCGTGCGAGCTTTGCGGACGCGGGCCTGCTTTTTCGGCGGCAAGGAGGTGGACGGTATGCGCATCGTCAAGCGGGTCGCCCTGTGGCTGCTGTTTGTCACCGTGCTGTGCGCGGCGCTGGTGGGCGGCGTTTTGTACATGTTGTACCGCTCGGCCGACGCGCAGCCCGACACGCCTGTGGTAACGCTGGGCGGACAGGCCCTGCCCTGCGTGGAGACCGTCTGGCACGAGCCGGTGCTGAACGGGCTGTTTTACAAGGAGTACCGCACCGAGGCCGGCTCGTCCGAGCTGCCGGCGTTCACGAGCGCCGCGCTCGCGTTCGAGGCCCCGCCGGGCGCAAGCTGCGAAATGGCCGTCACCCGCGAGGGCGAGAGCGCGCCCGTCGCCGCGGCCGGCGCGTCCGGCACGGTGCGCCTGGCCGCGAACGGCCGCTACACGGTGGAGGTGCTGTGCTCCGTGCCGAAAAGCGAGGGCGCGGGCTACGGCACGTTCCGCTACCGCGCCGCGTTCACGCTGGCCGCGCAGCCGGCGGTGGAGCTTTCGGCCGAGCGCATCGAGCAGGGCGGCGTGGTGGCCGTGAACGTCAGCGGCATCATGGACGGCTCCTCGCCCTCCATCGAGACCGAGCTGTCGCAGGCGGTGTTCGTGCCCACGGACACGGGCCTCACGGCCTATATCGGCATCGCCTACAACCGCGAACCCGGCGACTATGCCGTGACCGTGCGCTGCGGCGAATTTGCGCAGACATGCACCGTCACCGTGGTGCACCGCGACTACGCGCGCCGGCTAGACGCCTCCGCGGAGTCGGGCGGCTCTGTCACCGAGTGGCAGAACGCCATTTTCCCCACCTTTACGCTGGCCACGCCCGAGCATCTGTGGAGCGGGCGCTTCTCGCCGCCGTGCACGGCGGCGCCCGCTGTCGGTTACGGCGATTTCCTGCTGGCGGCGGACGGCTCGCTGCGCGCGCGCAGCGCCGGGCTCGACTATGCGCTGGCCGCCGGCGAAGCGCTGGCTGCGCCCGCAGACGGCACTGTAGCCTTTGCGGGCACGCTGTCGCTGACGGGCGGCACCGTGGTGATCGACCACGGCGCGGGCCTCAAAAGCTATTTTTACCATCTGGACGGCGTGCAGTGCCAGACGGGCGACGCCGTGACGGCCGGGCAGGCCGTCGGCACCGCCGGCGCAGCGCCCGCGCACTACGAGGCGCGCATCGGCAACCAGAGCGTCGACCCGGTGCAGCTGTTTGAGGGCACGAGCGGCCTGTACTGGCCCAGCGCCCTCACCTCCTGAACGCCCAAACCGGAATTGCCAGTATCCAAAAACCTTCCCCCGAAAGGAGAACCCGAATGCCTACCAACGCCAACGGCAGCGCGCCGCGCGACAAAAAGCCGCGCGGGCCCGCGCGCCTGTTGAACAAAAAAACGGTGGAAAAAGCGCTTGTGAACTTACAGCGCGGCGCGAACGACGCCGCCGTGCTGGAGCTGCGCCGGCGCGAGAGCGGCAAGCTGCCCGCGCGCGTGCTTGTCAACGCGCTGGGCCAGCTGTTTTACCGCGCCGGCACGCAGACGGAGTATCTGTTTGTCTGGGTGCTGCGCTTTGCGCGCGCGCTGGCGCTGGGCCTGTGGCACGCCGCGCAGGGCCTTGCCGCCGCGTTCGCGCTGCCTGCGGCGCACTTTTTCAGCACGATGTGGCGCGATCTCAGCGCCCCGTGGCGGCGCATGCTGCGCGGCGCGCAGAACGCCCGCGCCGCCATGCGCGAAGAACAGCTGGCCGGCGGCGAGGCGAGCGCGGCGAGCGCGGCGGGCGCGGCGTATGTGCGCCGCGGCGTGCGCGCCAACCGGCACCTGCTGGCCGCCGCGCTGAACTGGCTTTTGCCCGTGGGGGCCGCCGCCGTGATGGCCTTCACCGTGTATTCCGTGATGCACAACGGCTTTTCGCTGCGCGTGACGTACAACGGCGAAGTGATCGGCTTCGTGGAGAGCGACACCGTGTGGGACAGCGCCGTGCAGATCGTCAATTCGCGCATCGTCGCCGCCGACGGCGCCGAGGAGATGGCCTGGGGCTCCGAGCCGGAGTTCACGATCGTCCCGGTCGACCCGGCCGCACGCTCCAGCGCCTCGCGTATGGCGGACACGCTGATCACCAATTCGTCCGACAAGATCCAGAACGCGACAGGCATCTATGTGGACGACGCGCTGATCGGCGTGTCGGATGACGGCGCCGCTTTGCAGGATGCTCTGAACGAGGTGCTGGCGCCCTACCAGAGCGACGACCCCAACCACCGCGTCGCCTTTGCGCACAATGTGCAGCTGGTCTCGGGCGTGTACTACACCTCGTCCGTGCGCAGCACATCGGACGTGCTCGCCTCGCTGAACGCCGTGCCGGACTATCTGCAGATCCAGACAATCGACGTGGAGGAGTACGACGAGGAGATCCCCGTCGAGACCATCGAGCAGGAGAGCGATCAGTATTACGAGGGCGTGCGGCGCACCATCCAGCGCGGCAGCGCGGGCACGCAGCACGTCGTGGCCGAAGTGACGCGCATCAACGGCGAGGAGGTCTCGCGCGTGCCGCTGCAGACGACCGTCATCGAGGAGATGACCCCCACGATCGTGGCCGTCGGCACGCTGGAGCGCACCACCTCGTTCATCGGGCAGGTGGGCAGCGGCCAGTGGACGTTCCCCGTGCCGGGCTACACCGGCATGGGCACGTATGCCGGCCACCGCGGGTACGACTTCCAGGCCCCGTACGGCTCGCCCATCTACGCGTGCGACGGCGGCACCGTCGTGAACGCCGAGCGGCACTGGAGCTGGGGCAACTACGTGCGCATCGACCACCACAACGGCCTGTACAGCCTGTACGCCCACTGCTCGAGCCTTGCGGTGAGCGTGGGGCAGACGGTCGGCCGCGGGCAGCTGATCGGCTATGTGGGCCAGACGGGCACCGCCTCGGGCAACCATCTGCACCTCGAGGTGTGGACCGACCCGTCCGGCGCGCGCTGGTGCCTTGCGAACCCGCTGAGCTATGTGACCCCGCCGTAATAAATATCCCCCGGCGAAGCCGGGGGTTTTTCACAGACGGGTAAAACCCTGGAATACCAGCGCACGCGTCACGTCGCGTTGGTACGGTCTGCCAGCCGCGAAAGATTGTTACTTGCCGCCCGTAAACGGGCTCTTTAGTAGTTTCCCATCGTCATCTGCTCGCCCGCCCGATCTTCTTCCAATTGGCGTCGAATGTATTCTGCTATCTTTTTGTCGT
>DXGT01000013.1 GCA_019113785.1 Candidatus Ruthenibacterium merdigallinarum
TCTGCATGGTTTCTATTACCATTTTCTTAAATGCTGGCGTGTATCGTTTATTTGGTATTCCTTTTGGCATAGTAAAGCACCCCACTTGTTATCCAGTATATCATACTGTCTAACAAATGGGGTGCAGTTCATTTGCCGGGGCGGCCCTTTTTGTATGCGGTTTATACGCGGCTTTCGGGCGCTTTACACCGGCTCGCAGCCCAGCTTTGCCAAAAAGCGCGCGAACGCGGCCTGGCCCTGCGGCGTCTGCTTGAACACGCCCGCGTGCTCAAGGCACGCTTCGAACTTGGCGCCGATCTCGGTGTGCACGGCGTCCGCGGCTTTGGCCGGCGAGAGCGAGGTGCCGTATTTGGCGCACAGCTCGTCGATCCAGTCGGCGTGCACGGGCATGTCGGCCTTGGCCTTTTCGGCGTCCAGCTTGCCGCACAACACGTTCGCCACCGCGGCGCCCTGCGCCTGCAGGCGGCCCGGCAGGATGGCCAGGCCCATCACCTCGATGAGGCCGATGTTCTCCTTCTTGATGTTGTGCAGCTCGCGGTGGGGGTGGAAGATGCCCTCGGGGTACTCCTCGCTGGTGCGGTTGTTGCGCGGCACCAGGTCGAGGATGTAGCCCTGCTCGCTGTCGTAGCGCAAAATGGGCGTGATGGTGTTGTGCGGCACCTGCGCGCCGTCCTTCTCCGAGTAGGCCAGGATGTCGGCCGACGGGTCGGAATAGCCGCGCCACACGCCCAGCGCCTGCTCGGCGAAGGCCAGCATCTGCTGGGCGTCGTGCCCGACGACGCGCACGGTGCTGACCGGCCAGCGCACGGTGTGGATGGCGATGTCCGGGAAGGCGGGGTTTTTGAACGAGGCCAGCGTCTGGGCGCGCTGCATGGGGAACTCGTACCGGCCGCCCTGGAAGTGCATGTGGCTGAGGATGCTGCCGCCCACGATGGGCAGATCGGCGTTCGAGCCGCAGGTGTAGTGCGGGAACTGGCGCACAAAATCGAACAGCTGGGCGAACGTCTTGGCGCTGATGTGCATGGGCGAGTGCTGCGAGTCGAACACGATGCAGTGCTCGTTGTAATACACATAGGGGCTGTACTGCAAGAACCACTCCTCGCCGCACAGGCTGACGGGCACCACGCGGTGGTTCTGGCGCGCGGGGAAGTTCACGCGGCCGGCGTAGCCGATGTTCTCGATGCACAGCATGCACTTGGGATAGCTGGCCGCGGGCAGCATGCGCTCGAGCGCGATGGTCTTGGGGTCTTTTTCCGGCTTTGTCAGGTTGATGGTGATCTCCAGCTCGCCGTACTGGCACGGGTAGGTCCATTTGATGTTTTTGGCGATCTGCGCCGTGCGGATGTAGTTCGACACGATGCACAAATCGTAGAAATAATCGGTGGCGGCCTTCGCGCCGCCCGTCTGCCACAGCTGGGCGAATTTGGCGGCCACCTCGCCCTCGCGCGGCATCACGGCGCCCATGATGCGCGCCTCAAAGTTCACGCGCAGCGCGGGCACCTCGTTGTCGAAAAGGCCCAGCTCGGCCGCGTCGTCCAAAAGAAGCTCCAGCAGCTCGGTGGGGGTGTCGAAGTGCTCCTCGGGCACCTCGCCCTCCCACGGCTGGGCGAGGCCGAACAGGTCCAGTAGGGTGTTGCGCGCCACGTACACGTCCAGCGGGGCAAGCATGCGGCGCTCCAGCGCAAAGCGCAGCAGGCGCTCGATGGAAAGCGCTGTGTTGTTCATCGTCAAACTCCTCCCGTCTTGTTGTTTTGTCTTGTCGTTTGCGCGCGCGTGCGCGCGCAGTTCCTACCTTCTATTATAAGGGCCGCGCGCGCGATGCGCCATGTACAAATGTTGCGCCGCAGGGCAAATATGCCCGCAAAGCGCAAAAAAGCGCTTGACAAAGGCCGCGCGGCGGTGTTACAATCAAGCCACCAAAGGCATGGACGGAGAAAAGTATGTCCGGCGTTCCGCCAAAGCGAGCGGGGGACGGTGCAAGCCCCGCGCAAAGAACCGGCCAGAAGAACACTCCCGAGCCGCAACCCGAACCCTTTTGCAAAAAAGGCAGTAGGCGCGCCGCGGGCCGCGCGTTACAGCGGCAGCGCTTCGGCAGGCAAAAAAAGCGGAGCGTGCAAAGGCGACCGGCAACGGTAAATTAGGTGGCACCGCGGATCTGACAGCGATTCGTCCTAAGCAAAGGCCCGTTTGGGCGTTTGGGCGAAGCGCGCTGTCGGATTTTTTGTTAAGTGAGCACTTAGTGAACCGGAGCCGCAGGCGAACGGCGAGCTTAGTGCGAACTTATGCCCCGACACTTAGCGAACCGGAGCCGACAGGCGAACGGCGAGCTTAGTGGAGTGGGTATTGGGAGCACTTAGTGAACCGGAGCCCGCAGGGCGAACGGCGAGCTTAGTGCGAACTTATGCCTGGACACTTAGCGAACCGGAGCCGGAGGCGAACGGCGAGCTTAGTGGAGGGGTATCGTAAAGGAGGAAAACGATATGCAGCACACACAGATCCGCGCGCTGCTGAGCGCCGAAAGCGCCGGCGGCGAAACCGTGACCGTATGCGGGTGGGCCCGCACCGTGCGCGATTCCAAGAACATCGGCTTCATCGAATTGTCGGACGGCTCGTGCTTCAAGACGCTCCAGGTGGTGTTTGAGGCCGCGAAGCTGGACAACTACAAAGAGATCGCCAAAGTGGGCGTGGGCGCCAGCCTGCGCGTGACGGGCACGGTGGTGCTCACGCCCGGCGCGCGCCAGCCGCTGGAGGTGAACGCCGACAGCGTGGAGGTGCTGGGCGCGTGCGGGCCCGAGTACCCGCTGCAGAAAAAGCGCCACAGCCTGGAGTTTTTGCGCACGATGCCGCACCTGCGCGCGCGCACGAACACGTTCAGCGCGGCGTTCCGCGTGCGCAGCGCCGCGGCGTACGCCATCCACCGCTTTTTCCAGGAGCGCGGCTTTGCCTATGTGCACACGCCGCTGATCACCGGGTCGGACTGCGAGGGCGCGGGCGAGATGTTCCGCGTGACCACGCTGGACCTCGCCGACGTGCCGCGCACCGCCGACGGCGCCGTGGACTTTTCGCAGGACTTCTTCGGCCGCTCCACGCACCTGACCGTGTCCGGCCAGCTGGAGGGCGAGGCCATGGCCACGGCGCTGGGCAGCATCTACACGTTCGGGCCCACGTTCCGCGCCGAGA
>DXGT01000125.1 GCA_019113785.1 Candidatus Ruthenibacterium merdigallinarum
GTAGCTCGACACAAGCAGTGTCTATGTTAAACTTACAGGAAAGCAATATATCCATTTTGTTTTCTCCTTTGCTGTTTTGAAAAATTGAGGTGACTCCAAGAACAGCAACCAAGTTTTTTTCCTTACTGTTGTCCTGCGTCGCCCTGGGCAGCGATACGCAAGGCACACATAAGGAGCAAAACCTGCTTTTCGTGCGTCATGCACGAGGACGAAAATTAGAATCTGGTGTGCAGAAAAACCGCAGTATTAAGCCAAAAATCAGGTGGAAAGAGAAGGGATTACCGGATGTTTGGCAGGGACAGCACCAAGTCCTTGAAGTTCAGCAAGCGCTGATTGGCGTTCGCACCGGTTCAAAATGCTTACAAAACCCCGGAAAACTGCGGTTTTCCGGGGTTTTTCCTGTGCGGGAGGCAAAAGGCGCGCCGATGCAGGGCGATGCGGTTTGCGTGTGGTTTGTGTTCGAAATAAAGGACTTTTGCACACAAGACGCGGGCAAATGGGTTACCGGATAGGACAACTTTTCGGGGGCGCCCTGCGCGTCAAAACGCCAGACGCGTCTGGCGTTTTGACGCAAAGCGGAGATGCGCTGCGAAACAACAGACGCGTCTGTTGTTTTTGCGGCGCGTTTTTGCCTGTATTGACAGCGGCGCCGCGCGCGTGGTATCCTTTCTTCAAAATGGACGGAAGGGGGCGTCGCGATGGACGCGCAGCTGCGAGATGCGGCGCAGGAGATCGTCGGACAGGCCATTCGCGCCGTGCTGCCGGATGCGGCGGTGCGCCGCGCGCTGGCGGGTTTTCGCCCGCACGGCGGGCGGGCGCTGCTGGTGGCGGCGGGCAAGGCGGCGTGGCGCATGGCGCGCGCGGCCGTGGACGTGCTGGGGCATGTGGACGGCGGCGTCGTCATCACGAAATACGGGCACGTGCAGGGGCGGATCCCGGGCGTCGACTGCTTTGAGGCGGGCCACCCCGTGCCGGATGAAAACGGCTTTGCCGCCACGGAGCGCGCGCTGGCGCTGGTGCGGGGCCTGACGGCGCGGGACGACGTGCTGTTCCTGCTCTCGGGCGGGGCCAGCGCGCTGTTTGAAAAGCCACTGACAGACGCTTCGCAGCTGCAGGACATCACGCGGCAGCTGCTTTCGGGCGGGGCGGATATCACTGAGATCAACGCCGTGCGCAAGCGCCTGTCCGCGGTGAAGGGCGGGCGTTTCGCGCTGGCGTGCGCGCCGGCGCAGGTGTACGCCGTGGCGCTGAGCGACGTGCTGGGCGACGCGCCGGACGTCATCGCCAGCGGCCCGGCCAGCCCGGACGCCTCCCGCTGCGCCGAGGCGCTGGCCGCCGCCGAAAAATACGTGCCGGGGCTGCCGGACGAGGTGCGCGCGCTTTTGGCGCGCGAGACGCCGAAAGCGCTGGACAACGCCTGCGTGCAGGTGGTGGGCAGCGTGCGCGCGCTGTGCGAAGCGGCGGCGCGCGCGTGCGAGCAGCTGGGGTACGAGCCGCTGCTGCTCACCGACCGGCTGTGCTGCGAAGCGCGCGAGGCCGGCCGCTTCCTGGGGGCCATCGTGCGCACCCACGCGGGCGAAGGGAAAAAGCGGGCCTTCATTGCGGGCGGCGAGACGGTGGTGCACGTGCGCGGGGCGGGGCTGGGCGGCCGAAACCAGGAGCTGGCCCTCGCTGCGGCCGACGCGCTGGACGGCCTTGACGGCTGCTGCGTGTTCTCGGTGGGCAGCGACGGCACCGACGGGCCCACGGACGCCGCGGGCGGCTATGTGGACGGCGGCACCGGCTGCGCGCTGCGCGCCGCCGGGCGCAGCGCGCAGCGCGCCCTCGAGGAGAACGACGCCTACCACGCGCTGGCAGCCGTGGACGGGCTGATCGTGACGGGGCCCACGGGCACGAACGTCAACGATGTGGCCGTCGCGCTCGTGCGCTGACGGCAAAAAACCATCCGATGGAGAAAAGGGAGAGGGATATGCGCATCCTGCTTGTGAACGACGACGGCATCGAATCGCCGGGGCTGGCGCTCTTGGCGCGCGCGGCGCTGCGGCTGGGCGAGGTGTGGGCCGTGGCCCCCGCGGGCCAGTGCAGCGCCATGTCGCACCGCATCACGCTGCACGGCTTTCTGGACGTGCACCGCGCGCCGGATTTCCCCGTGCCGGGCGTGCGCGCGTTCTCGGTGGACGGCACGCCGGCCGACTGTGTGAAGGCCGCGCTGGCGCACGTGCTGGACGCGCCGCCCGACGTCGTGTTCTCCGGCGTCAACCGGGGCTGCAACCTCGGGCGCGACATTCTGTATTCCGGCACGGTGGGCGCGGCGATGGAGGCGCTCGTCTCCGGCGTGCCGGCCGTGGCGTGGTCGGCCCAGACCGACGGCGGGATGGACGTGGCCGAGCGCTGGCTGGGGCGCGTGGCGGACGAGATTTTCTCGCGCTCTTTTGCGGCGGACTGTGTGTGGAACGTCAACTTCCCGGCCTGCGCGCCCGAGGACGTGCGCGGCGTGCGCTGGGACTGCGCCGTGTCAAAGAATCCGTTCTACCGCGGCGTGTACACGCCGCAGCCGCTTGCGGACGGCGCGCGCCTCGTACTGGGCGGCGAAGTCGCCAGGGACGCCGAGCCCGGCAGCGACATCCGCGCCCTGCTGGACGGGTACATTGCGGTGAACCGGCTGCGCTGCATGGCGCTGTGAAAAACGGAAAAGCGCCCCGGGCGGCGCGCAAGGCAAGCGGCGGCTTGCCTTTGCGCGTTTCGCCATGGGGGCGCTTTTCGCGTTTCAGAGCTGCGGGCGGCGAGAGGAGGAACGCCGCCCGCGGCGCTTATCACAGGATGTCGATGGTCTGGCTGACGGGCGCGGTCTGGCCGACCTTGGGCAGCGTCAGCGTCAAAATGCCGTTGTTGTACGCGGCGCGGATGCGCGCCGTGTCGATGCCGGACACATCGAAGCTGCGGCTGAACGGGCCGGTTTTGCGCTCGCGGCGCACATAGCGCTCGCCTGCGCCGTCGCCCTCGTGCTGCGCGCGGATGGTGAGCTGGTCGCCGTTCAGATCGATGTGCAGCTCGTTTTTGACAAAGCCGGGCAGCTCGGCGTCCAGCAGGTAGCAGTCGCCCTGCTCGCGCACGTCGCAGCGGAACTGCGCCGCGTCGGACGCGCCCGCGTTGTTCCAAAACTGTTTTTCAATATTGTCGAGATAGCGGAACAGGCTGCGCCCGTCGCTCTCGAACGGGGTGAGGATCTCAAACATCGTCAATACGCTCCTTATGTTCAATTGGGCGGCGCGGCGGAAAAGGGACGCCGCAGAGCCGCCGCCCGGGACTTTTTACCCCTCTGCTTTCCATTATAGCGATGAATATGAACAAACGAGCGATATTTTATGAACAAAACATGAATTTTTAGCACTCTAAGCAACAGAGTGCTAATTTTCGCTGAGAAATGCTTTGACAAGGCTGCGGGTCCGCGCTATAATAAGGTGGAAAACAGCGCGGCCCTGCGGCCGCCGGCAGAAAAGGGGAAGGGACATGCATCTGTCAAAACCGCTGCTTGCCGTGTGCGCGGCGTGCGCGGCGGCGGGAGCTGCGGCGCTTTGCGCCGCGCTGGCGCACGGCGCAAAGAAGAGCGCGCCGCAAAAAGCCCTCACGCGCGAATGGGCCGAAGGGCCGGACGAATTTGCCGAGGGGCCGGACATGATCCTGCGCGGTGAAACGGATGGGCCGGGCGGCGCCAAAGCGGACGGCGCGGCCGAAGCGGGCCGGGCGCGCGGCGCAGCCGAAGCGGGCGCAGGCGCCGGGCCGGCCGGGGCGAAGGGCGAAACGCCCGCGCCGGATAAGGCGCCGGGCGGCGCGGACGCGCCCAACAAAAACCCCGTGGACGCACAGCCGGCGGCGCGCGCCACGGGCAAGCTGGACCCGCTGACCATCGCCAGCGCGGACGATTTTCAGGACTGGGAGGCCCTGGGCTGCCGGTCGTAAGGCGCGGCGCCGGGCCGAAACGGGCGCAGGCGGGCCGCGCGCCGTGCGCGGCCATTTTCAACAGGAAGGACGACAGACGATACCATGACAAAGATCACCATTTTTTCCGGGTTTCTGGGCGCCGGCAAGACGACGCTGATCAAAGAGCTCATCCGCAAGGCGTACGCGGGTGAGAAGCTGGTGCTGATCGAGAACGAGTTCGGCGAGATCGGCATCGACGGCGGCTTCATGAAGGAGGCCGGCATCGAGGTGACGGAGATGAACTCCGGCTGCATCTGCTGCAGCCTGGTGGGCGATTTCGGCAAGGCCCTCGCCAAAGTGCTGGAGACGTACCACCCCGACCGCATCCTCATCGAGCCGTCCGGCGTGGGCAAGCTGTCGGACGTGATCCGCGCCGTGCAGGACCTGCACGCCGACGTGGAGCTGGCCGGCTTTGTGACGGTGGCCGACGTGAACAAGGTGCGCCTGTATATGAAGAACTTCGGCGAGTTTTACAACAACCAGATCGAGAACGCCAGCGCGATTTTGCTGTCGCGCACGCAGGACGCCGACCCCGCGAAGCTGGACAAGGCCGTGGCCATGATCCGCGAGCGCAACCCGCGCGCGCCCATCGTCACCACCCCTTGGGACCAGTTGACCGGCGCGCAGCTGCTGGACGCGATGGAGCAGAAAAACAGCTTGCAGGCCGAGCTGCTGGCGCTGGCGAAAGAGAGCGCCGCGCACGAACATGAACACGAACACGGGCACCATCACGAGCACGGCGAGGGCTGCACGTGCGAGGCGTGCGCGCACGAACATGAACACGAACACCATCACGAGCATGAACACGAGCACCATCACGAACACGGCGAGGGCTGCACGTGCGAAGCCTGCGCGCACGAGCATGAACACGAACACGGGCACCATCACGAGCACGAGCATGAGCATGAGCACGAGCACCATCACGAACACGGCGAGGGGTGCACGTGCGAGGCCTGCGCGCACGAGCACGGCCATGAACATCACCACGGCCACCACGCCGACGAGGTGTTCACAAGCTGGGGCCTTGAGACGCACAAGCCCACCACGCCCGAGGCCGTGCGCGCCGCGCTGGCCGCGCTGGACAGCGGCGAATACGGCCAGGTGCTGCGCGCCAAGGGCATCGTGCCCGCGGCCGACGGCACGTGGCTGCACTTTGATTACGTGCCCGGCGAGGCGGACGTGCGCACCGGCCCGGCCGACTACACGGGCCGCCTGTGCGTCATCGGCGCGCAGCTCAACGAGGAGAAGCTGGCCGCGCTGTTCGCATCGGAGGTGCGCGCATGATCCCGGTCTATCTGTTCATCGGTTTTCTGGACGCGGGCAAAACCAGCTTTGTGCAGGAGACCCTCGCCGACCCGGACTTCAACACCGGCGAAAAGACGCTGATGGTGCTGTGCGAGGAGGGCGAGGAGGAGTACGACCCCTCGAAATTCGCGGGCGGGAACGTGGCGTTCCTGCCGGTGGAAAACGAGAAGGACCTGACGGTGTCGCTGTTCAAGGAATACCAGCGCGCGCACCGCATCGACCGCGTGCTCATCGAGTACAACGGCATGTGGAATTTGCAGACGCTGTACGACGCGCTGCCCAAGGACTGGGAATTCTACCAGATCATCTGCGTGGCGGACGCCTCCACTTTCCGCTCGTATATGGACAATCTGCGCCAGCTGGCCGTCGATAAGCTCAAGGACCCGGAGGTCGTGCTGTTCAACCGCTGCACGAAGGACACCGACCGCGCCTATCTGCACCGCGCGGTGCGCATGGTGAACCGGCGCGCGCAGATCATCTTCGAGTTCACGGACGGCTCCATCCAGCCGGACGACACCGTGGACGAGCTGCCGTGGGACAACACAAAGGGCCCCATCGTCCTCAAGGACGAGGACTTCGGCATCTGGTACCTCGACGCGATGGACAATCCCGGGAAATACAAGGGCCGCGAGATCGAGCTGCTGGCCTATGTGTGCCAGACGCCGCGCGCGCCCAAGGGCAGCTTTGTGGCCGGCCGCTTCGGCATGACCTGCTGCGCCGAGGACATCTCGTACATCGGGGTGATCTGCCTTGCGAAGGACGCCGCGCGCTTTGCGCACCGCAGCTGGGTGCGCGTGAAGGCGAAGATCGACGTGCGCGAGCACCCCGTGTACGGCGGGCCGGGCCCGTGGCTGGTGGCGAGCAGCGTCACCCCCGCGCAGCCGCCCGAGGACGAGCTGGTGTATTTCCTGCGCTGACGCGCGAAAAAGAAAGAAGGGCCGCGGGGCGAAAGCGCCCGGCGGCCGCCACGCATAACACAGGAAAAGGAGAGAGACGGATGTTTCAGCTGGGCTTTATCGGAACGGGAAGCATGGCAAGCGCGCTGGTGACGGCCGCGGCGGCGGGCGGGCACGGCGGCGAGTGCCTGCTTTCCAACCGCACGCAGGCCAAGGCGCAGGCGCTGGCCGCGCGCTGCGGCTGCACGGCCGCGGCCTCGAACGAAGAGGTGGCGCGCAGCGCGCGCTTCATCCTGCTGGGCGTCAAGCCGAACATGCTGGGCGGCGTGCTGGCGGGCATCGCCCACATTCTGGAGGAACGCCGCGCCGAAGGCGACGAGTTCGTGCTGGTGAGCATGGCCGCCGGCGTGACGATCAAAAGTCTGCAAAGCATGGCGGGCGGCGCGTACCCCACTGTGCGCATCCTGCCCAACACGCCGTGCGCCATCGGCCGCGGCATGGTGCTGGTGACGGCGGGCGACGGCGTGCAGCCGGCCCAGACGGACGAATTGTGCGCCCTGCTGGCGGCCGCGGGCCGCTTTGACTTCGTGGACGAGGAGCTGATGGACGCAGGCGGCACCATCGCGGGCTGCACGCCGGCGTGGGCGTACCTGTTCATCGAAGGCCTGGCCGACGGCGCCGTGGAGGCGGGCGTGCCCCGCGCCAAGGCGATGGAGTACGCCGCGCAGGCCGTGCTGGGCGCGGCGGCGATGTGCCTTGAGGACGGCGCGCACCCCGGCCCGCTGAAGGACGCCGTTTGCAGCCCCGGCGGCAGCACCATCGCGGGCGTGCACGCGCTGGAGCGCGCGGGCGTGCGCGGCGCGGCCATGGACGCGGTGAAGGCCGCGTTCGACCGCACGCGCGAGCTGGGCGGCTGAAAAACTGCATCAAAGGCCCCGGGCGGCGGCGCGAGTTTCGCGCCGCCGCCTTTTTGCGTCCTGCCCCGCGCGGCGGCTTCTTTTGTGCGCTTTTACGCTGGCTTTTGCGCTGCCTTTTCGCGCCCGCCCCGCACGGCGGCGGTTTTATGCGCCGGTTTTGCGCTGGCTTTGCGCCGCCTTTTTCGCGCCCCGCCGCCTGCTGCCGGTTGGGGCGCTTTTTCTGCCTTTGCGGCGCGCGGGGGAAAAAGTGGGGACGCAAAAATGCGGAAAGTGTATTGACAAACAATATTATACGTTATATAATATTGTCAGAAAGATAAAAACGGAGAAGGGAGGGCCGGCGCATGGCGTTCAATACGGGCGCGGCGCTTTTGGACGCGCTGGTGCTCAGCGTCGTCGGGCGCGAGAGCACCTACGGCTACAAGATCACGCAGGACGTGCGCGGGGTGATGCGCATTTCCGAGAGCACGCTGTATCCTGTGCTGCGCCGCCTGCAAAAGGACGGCTATCTCACCACATTCGACCGCGAGCACGCCGGGCGCAACCGGCGCTATTACCAGATCACGGACGCGGGCCGCCGCCAGCTGGCGGCGTACCGCACGGAGTGGGCCGAGTACTGCCGCCGGGTGGACAGCCTTTTGTACGGGGAGGAAGAAGCATGACGAGACAGGAGTTTTTGCGCGCGCTGGAGCAGGACCTTGCCGACGTGAGCGCCGAGGAGCGCGCGGAGGCCGTGCGCTTTTACGGCGAATATTTTGACGAGGCCGGCCCCGAGCGCGAACAGGCGCTTTTGGAGGAGCTGGGCGACGCGCACCGCGTGGCGAACATCATCCGCGCGAACATGGGCGTGGCGGGCATCGCGGCCGTGGGCGCGGACGATGACGCCGACGCCGATGGCGACGCCGACTGCGACGAGGGCGCCGGCGAAAAGGCCGGCGAGCCGGCGGGCGCAGGCACGGCGCAAAGCGCGGGCGGCGAGGGCTCCGTGTTCGACCGCGCGGCCGACTGGGTGCGCCGCCAGCCGAACGGCGTGCTGTGGGTGCTGCTGGCGGTGGTGACATGCCCGGTGTGGCTGGGCCTTCTGGGCGGGCTGATCGGCCTTGTGATGGGCGTGTTCGGCGCGCTGGCCGGCGTCACGGGCGCGGGCGTGGCCGCGGCGGTCGCGGGCGCGCTGCACGCGGCGAGCGGCGTGGTTTTGCTGGCCGCCTCGCCCATGGACGCCTTTGTGCGCCTGGGCGGCGGGCTGTTCTGCGTGGGGCTGGGCATTTTGATGACGGGCGGCGGCGTGTGGCTGATCACGAAGGCGGTGCGCGCGGGCATCGCGCTGTGGCAGCGCGCCGCGCGCCTCTGGCGCGGAAAGGCGGTGCGGTAAATGAAGCATCCGATGAGAACGGTGGCGGCGCTCTCGGCCGCGCTGATGGCGGCGGGCGCGGCACTGGCGATGTTCGGCGCGGCCGGCGGCGGCAGCGCGCAGGGCAGCCTTGTGCGCGGGCTGCTGGATACATTGCACATCGGCGGGAATCGCTCGGCCTATGCGCTGGCGAGCGCCGAGGCCGAGCCGGGCAAGACTTACGGCCTTTGCGTGGAGGCCGGGGCGGGCGAATTCACCGTCGCTGTGGGCGACGAATTCCGCGTGGACGCAAGCCGTCCCGACGCCGTGGAGGCGCAGATGGACGGCGACACGTTCCGCGTGCGCACGAAAAACGCCTGGGGCGGCCTGTTCGGCGGCGGGCTTTCCGTCGCCGTCACCGTGCCAAGGGACGTGCAGTGGGGCGAGGTGACGCTGGACGTCGACGCGGGCAGCCTGGATGTCGAGGGCCTCGCGGCGCAGACGCTGGCGTGTTCGGTGGACGCGGGCTCGATGGAGCTGCGCGATATGGCCGCCGCGGACGGGGCGCGCTTTTCGGTGGACGCGGGCGGCCTTTCGTTCGCCGGCGCGCTGGCGGGGCAGGTGGAGGTGTCGGTGGAGGCGGGCGGCGCCGAGCTGGACGCCGTGAGCCCCGCGGGCTACGGCTATGCGATCGAGGGCAGCCTCGGTGCGGTGACGCTCAACGGCGAGACGGCGCAGGGCCTGGAATACGCCCGCAGCGAAAACCCGGACGCGGACACGTTCTACACCTTCGCGTGCAGCGTGGGCAGCATCGAGGCCGACGTGCGCACGCAGTGAGAACGCGCGCCGCGGCGTTTGTCAACACACAAAAATCGAAAAAAATACCGCGAGCTGCTTGTCAATGCACAAAAATCGAAAAAAATACCGCGCGCTGCGCGCAGGGCTGCCGCCGGGCGCGCCGCGTTCCCGCCCGCTGCGCGTCCCTGCGCGCAAAACCCCCGGAAAACCGCCCGCTGTGCGCGGGCCTGGCGCCGGGGGCTTTTCTTTTGGGGAAAATGTGGTACAATGGGGGAAAGGCGCGCTGTGCGAGGCGCGCGATGCAAGCGGAGGTGTTTTGCCTTTGGACGCAAACGAGAGACTGGCTTTGCGCCGCAAGGACGCGGTGCGCCGGCGCATCCTGCTGGCGGTGCAGATCGCGTTCGGCGTGCTGTTCGCGGCGGGGTTCATCGGCCTCGCCGTCACAATGTGGGGCTATCATAAGGGCGAGCAGAGCTATGCGGACCTGCGCGAGCTGGTGCGCGTGCCCGCGGCCGAGAGCGCGGCGCAGCCCGGCGGCGACGCGCCGGAGGAGGCCGCGCCCGCCATCGATTTTGACGCGCTGCGCGCGATGTATCCCGACACCATCGCATGGCTGATGTGCCCGGGCACGGCCATCGACTATCCCGTCATGCACGCCGCCGACAACGACTATTACCTGCGCCGCCTGCCCTCGGGCGAGTGGAACATGGGCGGCTCGCTGTTCCTCGACTACCGCCACAGCGCCGATTTCACGGGCGCGGTGAACGTGATCTACGGCCACAACATGAACGACGGCTCCATGTTCGGCGAGCTGGAGCAGTACGGCAGCCAGGCCTATTACATGGAGCACCCCGCCATGACGCTGGAGACGGCGGACAAAACGTACACGCTGCACGCGGTGTACGGCTTTGTCATCAGCGCCGAGGAGTGGGTGCAGCGCGACTTTGTGAACACGGCCAACCGCGACGCCCTGCTGGAGTACGCGTCGCAGCGCTCCACGTTCAAAAGCGACTACGCCCCCGCTCAAAACGCGCCGCTGGCGGCGCTGGTGACGTGCACGAGTGCGGACGACCAGAACCGCTACATCCTTGTGTGCGCGCTGGAAACGGCGTGACGCAAAGCGGCGCGTCCGGCGTGGATGAGGAAAAACAGACGACCGCCCCCGGGCCAATGCCCGGGGGCGGTTTTGCGCTTATGGGGGAAGGGGCGTGTACACGGGGCGGGAGCGAAGGCTCCCGACCGATAGATCGCTTTTTACAATAAGGCGCCGGCCTCCGGCGCTCTCTTCTGCTGGAGAGGATGGACAGATTCTGTCCATCCTCGCCCTATCTTGTGCAATGTGCGCAAAGAAGGACGATATTTTGTGCGGTTTGCCATTGGAGAGAGGGGC
>DXGT01000126.1 GCA_019113785.1 Candidatus Ruthenibacterium merdigallinarum
GTTCATAAGCAAGCCTCCCGTTCATCCAGCTCTCTTTTCAAGCGAGTTATGAATCCCAAAATCTTCAAAATAGCTTCTGTGTAAATAATAATATTGAACGGAGGAAATTACAATATGTAAAATTTCCGTGATAGGGAAAGGAAATGGACAGATCATTAGCTGGCATCTGATTGTCTTTCGCGTCAAATGACAGAATCGTCACGCACGGCTTTCTGATCCATGGTAAAATAAGCGCATGAAACAAGCGAGATGGGGAAATTCCGATGGTTCAGATATTATTGATCGAAGACGACGCGACCATTGCTGCCGGGCTGGCTTATTCTCTGGAGCAGGAGGGCTGGAAAGTCACTTGTAAGGGGACCCTGGCACAGGGGAGAGAGGCCATGGCGGCAGGGGGATACCAGCTGCTTTTGGTGGATGTCGGCCTGCCTGACGGCAGCGGCTACGACCTGTGCGCCGACGCCAAAAGCAGGAACATCCCGATCATTTTCGTCACGGCAAGGGGCGACGAAGGAAGCGTAGTCCTGGGGCTGGATATGGGGGCGGACGACTATATCGTCAAACCGTTTCGGCTGCGGGAAGTGGTCAGCCGTATCCGGGCGGTGCTGCGCCGGGCGGCCGGAGAGCGGGAGCAATTGGTTCGATTGGGAGAGCTGACGGTGAATACACAGAAAGGCCAGGTGACCCGCAGCGGGAACCCCATCCCGCTCACCGCCATGGAATACCGTCTGCTGCTCACCTTTCTGGCGCATCCCGGCCAGATCCTCACCCGGGGACAATTGCTGGAAGGGATCTGGGACGTGGCCGGCAATTTCGTCAATGACAACACCCTGTCGGTGTATATCAAGCGGCTGCGCGACAAGCTGGAAACGCCGGGGCAGACCCTCATTTCCACCGTGCGCGGAATGGGATACCGGTTGGAGGTAGACGGCCATGACAAGAAATAAGGAACTCTATCTGCCCTTTGCCGCCAGCCTGGGCCTGATCCTGGCCTCAGGGCTGCTCTGCGGTTTTTGGGGCGGCCCCTGGGCGGCGCTGGCGGGGGGCGCGGCTGTCCTTCTCGCCGCACTGATCTGGGCAGGCGTGACATGGCGCCGGTATAAAAAGCTGCGGGAGCTGGGAGAGTACCTGGCTTCGGTCTATGCAGGCGGGGAGCTGCTGGACATCCGCGACAACCGGGAAGGGGAACTGAGCCTTCTGAAAAATGACTTGCACAAGATCACCGTGACCCTGCGCCGGCAAAGTGCGCAGCTGGCCCATGACAAGGAGTTTTTGCAGCAGCTTTTGGGCAGCATTTCCCATCAGCTGCGCACGCCGCTTACCGGGATGCTGGTCATGGCAGATCTGTTGGCCCGGCCGGATCTGCCCGCGGAAAAGCGGCAGGAATTTACCGGCCAGCTGACGGCCCAGCTGGAGCGGATGCAGTGGCTGCTGGAGCGGCTGCTGACCCTGTCCCGATTGGACGCCGGGTGTCTGGAACTGGAACAAAAAACGGTCGCCCTGCCGGCTTTGCTGGACAGGGCCGCCGCTCCGGTCAAGGTGGCTTTGGAGCTGCGCCGCCAGACGCTGGAAGTCGACTGCCCGCAGGGCCTCCTGTGGGAGGGGGATGAAAAATGGACCGCGGAGGCCGTGACCAACCTGATCAAGAATGCGTCGGAACACGCCCCCGAGGGCGGCCTTGTGAAGATCACGGCGCGCGGGGATGCGCTGAACCTGCGGATCACGGTGGAAGACAACGGCCCCGGCATCCCGGAACAGGAACTGCCGTATCTGTTCCGCCGATTTTACCGCGGCAGCAACGCAGCGCCGGGCAGCGCGGGCATCGGCCTGGCCCTGGCGGCAGAACTGGCCCGGGCACAGGGCGGCAGCGTGGCGGCGGAAAACCGGGCCCCCGGCCCCGGCGCACGCTTTATCCTCAAACTGCCGATGCACCCCGGCAGCCTGTGACAAAACTGTCACGCGGAAAGTCACCGGGAGGAAAGAAACCGCCGATATACTCAAGAGCAAGGGCGGCGAAACCGCTGCCCGGTCTTGATACCAGGAGGGAAACGATGGAATTGCTGCGTGTAGAACACCTCAGCCGCTATTACGGGGAAGGCCCCGCCCAGGTGAAGGCGCTGGACAATGTGTCCTTCTCCGTGCTGAAAGGGGAGTTTGTCGCCATTATGGGGCCTTCCGGCAGCGGGAAAAGCACCCTCATGCACCTGCTGGGAGGGGTCGACCAGCCCACGGCCGGACATGTGTGGGTGGAGGGCACCGATCTTTACAAGCTGGACGAAACCGCGCGGGCCATTTTCCGCCGGCGACAGATCGGCCTTGTGTACCAGTTTTACAATTTGCTCCCGGTGCTCAACGTGCGGGAGAACCTCACCCTGCCCTTGCTGCTGGATGGGCGCAGAGTCAACGAGGCCCAGCTGGAACAGATGGCGCAAATCTTAGGCATCCGGGACCGGATGAGCCATCTGCCCCATCAGCTTTCCGGCGGGCAGCAGCAGAGGGTCAGCATCGGGCGGGCCCTGATCACCAGCCCCGCCCTTCTGCTGGCCGACGAGCCGACCGGCAATCTGGACAGCAAAAGCAGCGCGGAGGTGATGGCCCTGCTGCGATACTTTCACGAGAAAAAAGGCCAGACGCTGCTGGTCATCACGCACGATGAGCGGATCGCGTGCCAGGCGGACCGGCTCATCACGGTGGCGGACGGGCGCATCGTCCGGGACGAGGCGGTGCGGCCATGAAAAATATCATCCATACGGTGACCCTTGCGCAGATGCGGGCCAATCCCCGCCGGACGCTGGTGACGCTGGCCGGCGTCATTTTGTCCGTGACCATGCTCACCGCCGTTTTTGCGGGGGCGGATTCCTTTTTAAACCTTTTGTACCGGCAGGCCGTGCAGGACAGCGGCACATGGCACGGAAGAGCGTTTGAGACCGGCGAACGGGTGGTGCAAAACCTGTCCCGGGATGGCCGGGTGGCCCAGCTGGGACTGGCGGCCGGCTGGGGCGTGGCCCCGCTGGACGGGCAGAACGGAGAGGGCGCGGCCCTCTATGGCGTAAACCGGTCGTTTTACCAGCTTCTGGGGGTCGAGTGTCTGGAGGGAACGCTTCCTGCGCAGGAGAACGAACTGGCCATCACGCAGGCTCTGGCCGAAGAGACCGGCTGGAAGCCCGGGGACCGGGTTTCTCTGGAGCTGCTGCGGGTCTGGATCCCGCAGGGGACAGATCCCACCGGGGCGATGACCTACCGGCAGACCAGCGGCCCGGGGATCATGGGGCTGGCGGACAGTTATGTCACCCGTCCTGTGGGAGAAAACCAGTTCACGGTCACGGCCATTGTGGACCCCGGCGGCTTTGACGATCAGAATGTGCTCGCCTGGGAGCCCTGTTTTACGGTGTTGGGGGAGCAGATCCCTCCGGGCGGACTGTGGTGCGCATATTATACCGTCAGCCCGCTGGGGCGGGAGCTGTATGACCTGATGGAAAACATCCGGGAATGGCAGGCCGGCTTGCCTGCCGACGCCGGGGGTGCGGGAACCATCGATCTGAACCGGCAGTTCCTGCTCTATTACGGCATGGATTACCCCGACAGCCTTCTGCTGCCCGCCTTTTACGGCCTGATGGCGGTGGTGCTTCTGATCATTCTGGTGGGCGCTGTGTCTCTGGCCCGGAACGCCTTTGCCATCAGCGTGTCGGAGCGCATGCAAATGCTGGGGATGCTGGCCAGCGTGGGGGCGACACGGGCGCAGAAGCGGCGGTCGGTTCTGTATGAGGCCTTTATCCTGGGCCTGATCGGGATTCCCCTGGGGCTGGCGGCCGGCTGCGGGGGCATGGCGCTCGCCCTGACCGCGCTGAACCGGCAGGTGCAGGAGCTGTTTCAGTTTACCCAGCCTCTTTATCTTTCGGTCCGGCCGCTGCCCCTGGCTGCCGCCGCCCTGCTCGCGGCCTTGACCCTGGCCTTCAGCGCGCTGCGGCCCGCCCAAAAGGCCAGCAGGGTCACGCCTCTGGACGCCATCCGGGGAGAGGGGCAGGTGCGGCTGCGCCCCGGCGATGTGAAAACAGGCAGACTGACCGGGATCGTTTTCGGCTTTCCCGGGGTTCTGGCGCTCAAAAACTGCAAGCGGAACCGGGGGCGATACCGGGCCATTGTCTTTTCGCTGGCGCTCAGCGCGATCATGCTGCTGGCGGGCGCCGGGCTTTCCTACTATGTAGACCGCGCCATGGGCGTGCGCTACGGGGCGGACAGCCCCATAGCGACGGCGACCGTCACCTTCAACGATCCCTCTCTGGATACGGCCGTGTACACGGAGGAGCTGAAAGCCCTGGCCGGGACAGGGGAAGCTCGAGTGGTCGGCGGCCTGCAGGCGGGAGCGATGGGGAGCTTCGCACTGGACTGGGCGGATATGAGCGGGGAGGCAGTCGAGTGGCTGCAAAGAGGGAACGGCCGGACAGGGGGGCAGGAGCGCCCCGCTGAGAGCGGCCAAAGCTGTACCGCCTATCCCACATTGCTGGTCATGGAGGATCAGGCATTCTCCGATTGGGCGGGCAAGGAGGTTTTCCTGAATCCGGATCGTCTGGATTGCGTTCTGGTCACCAGCATCGATCTGTACCATGCAGGCAGCTACATCCAGCTGAAGGATGCGCTGCATCTGCAGCCCGGCTTTTCTATGGATTTTGCGAAGGAGAACGGCTTCGCGGATACCTGGCATGTGGCGGCGCTGGCAGAGGCGCTCCCGTATTCCGGCAATACGGCCGCCGATGACAGTGCGGACGGCCTTGCGCTGCATCTGGTGACCAGCCGCAGCGTTTTCCAGGCTTTCCTGGGCCGGCAGGCGGAGCAGGGCCGGGCGGGCTCCTATTACTGGCAGGTACAGTATATTCATCCGGAAAGCATTTCTGCCATGACCGGCGGATTGGAAGCCTGGTCCATGAAGAACCGCGACGGCCTGCCCGAGGGGATGACCAGCGCATACTCCAACACGCTCGGCAAGGGCGGTTTGCAGCGATTCGGCATGTTGCTTCAAATCTTCTGTACGGGGTTTGTCCTCCTGCTGTGCCTGGTATGTATGGGCAACATCCACAACAGCCTCTCTACGGGAATGGAACTGCGCGCCCGGGAATACGGGATGCTCCGCAGCGTGGGGATCACGCCGGCGGATTTCCGCAAGATGATTTGGCTGGAAAGCCTTTTCTACGGGATCAAAGCGCTGTGCTGGAGCTTGCCTTTGGGGACAGGCGTATTGGCGCTGGAATACTATGCCATCCGGCAGGCGTTCCAACTTCCCTTCTGCCTGCCGATGGGAAGCATCCTTTTGGCAGTGGTTCTGGTGCTGGGGGTGTGCGGGCTTTCCGGCCTGCTGACCCGCAGGAGCCTGGAGCGGCAGACGATCGCCCAGGCCGTTCGGAAAACGCTCTGTTAAACCGAGGCCCCGAAAGAAGGGGCGTTCTGGAAGGGACTTTTCGGAACGGGGCATGCAAGAAAAGGCGAGGTGCTTCCTCGCCTTTTCTTGCTTTTCTATATGCGCAAGGTTACACGTAAAGTTACGCGCAAGCCCCGGACGCCACCGGCCCGGCGATGCGGAGAGGAAATCTTTTTATAAAACGTTTTGTTTGCGATGCGGAGCAGGCTGCGAACTTCTTTTTTGCATAAAATCGGAAACAATTTATCGTCAAACAGCACAAAAAAGAAAAAAAGGGCACAGGGGGCTTGCATCCGGGCGGCGGCAGTTCTATAATTTAGGCAAAGGAACAAAAACGTTTTTGTTTCGGTAAAAAAGGAGGCGATGCGGTGGACAAACGGATCACGATCAAAGAGATCGCCCAGTTGGCGGGCGTGTCCATCGGCACGGTGCACTGCGCGCTCAACGGCAAAAAGGGCGTGAGCGAGGCGACGCGCCAGAAGATTTTGGCGATCGCGCGGCAGTACGCGTACCAGCCCAACTCGCTGGCCTCCTCGCTCAAGCGCAAGCCCGTGCGCATCGCGGCGGTGTTCCCCGGGCGCACCGAGGGCGGCGAGTTTTACTTCTCCTGGTTCTGGCGCGCCGTGCGCGATGCGATGGAGGAGCTGAAAGACTTCAACATCGAGCTGACCGAGGCGCCGTATTACCACAACAGCCGCTATCAGGCGGCCGAGCTGGAGGCGCTTTTGCAGGGCGAGGAGATCGACGGCCTCATCACGGCCACCGGCTATCTGGACACGATGAGCAAGCAGCAGATCCAGCAGTTCATCGACAGCCGCGTGCCCGTGGCCCTCGCAGGCGAAGACCTGCCGGACTCCGGCCGCCTGTGCTGCGTGCAGCCGTGCTATGAGGTGATCGGCGCCATGGCCGCCGAGACGCTGACGCAGCAGGCCAAAGGCGGCGACATTCTGGTGTGCGCGGGCGACCTTCTGATCCCCTCGCACTACAAGATCGTCCACGGATTGGAAAACTGGCTGGCGGCCGCGAATTCGCCTGCAAAGGTGTACACAGTGTACCAGGGCGCGTCCGACGAGGAATATTACCGCCATATCCTGCGCGTATTGCGGGAGGAGGACATCCGCGCATGCTTTTGTGTGACGGCGGCGGGCAGCCCGGTGCTGGCGCGCGCCATCCGCGACGCGCGGCTCGCGGGCAAGGTGGCGGCGCTGGGCAGCGACCTGTTCGAAGAGAACGTCGCCCAGCTGCGCGCGGGGGTGTTCACGGGCCTTGTGAACAAAAACCCCTACTCGCAGGCGCGCATCGCCTTCCGGCTCCTGTCGGAATACCTGCTGCGCGGCGTGCGCCCGCCGGCGCGCGCGGTGAACACCGGAAGCGAGATCGTATTGTGCTCGAGTCTGCCCATGTATGAGCAGAACGACTATAAACACCTGTATGTATAAAAAGGAGAGAGAACGATGGCCAGTTGGAAAAACGACACCGAGATGTTCGAGCTGATGAAGGAAAAGCTGTACACGCCCGTGGTGGGCGACATTCTGGACGCGATGGGCTACAACCATCAGTTCCTGCCGCCGTACATCCATCCGCTGAAGGACGGCATGAAGATCGCGGGCCGCGCGTGCACCGTGCTGGAGCACGATGTGTTCGAGCCGCAGAAAAAGCCGTTCGGCCTGCTGACCGAGGCGCTGGACCAGCTGAAGGAGAACGAAGTGTATGTGGCGACGGGCGCGCACAACAGCGCGCTGTGGGGCGAATTGCTGACGGCGACCGCCCGCACGCGCGGCGCGGTGGGCGCCGTGCTGGACGGCTACACCCGCGACACGCCGCAGGTGCTGGCGCAGAACTTCCCCGTCTTTGCGCGCGACCGCTGGGCGCAGGACTCGTCCATCCGCACCAATGTGGTGGACTTCCGCTGCACCATCGAGATCGGCCAGGTGACCATCCATGACGGCGACCTCGTATTCGCCGACATCGACGGCGTGCTGATCATCCCCAAAGAGGTGGCAGAAGAAGTGATCGAGAAGTCGCTGGAGAAGGCGGCCGGCGAAAAGCTGGTGCGCAAGGCCATCGAGGGCGGCATGAGCGCCACCGAGGCGTTTGCAAAATTCGGGATCCTGTAAAGGAGCGGGCGGACATGGAACAGCGCGCGTTTCAAATTGAGCATGCGGACAATGTGGCCACGGCGCTGACGCCGCTGGCGCCCGGCGCGGTGACGCTGCTGGGCGACGCGGCCGAAAAGAGCGTAGAAGCCGCCGGCGAGGTGCCGGTGGGCCACAAGATCGCCCTGCGCGACATCGCGGCGGGCGAGGACATCGTGAAATACGGCGTGGTGATCGGCCGCGCCACGAAGGACATCCCGCGCGGCACATGGGTGCACCTGCACTGCATGCGCAGCGTGTACGACGAGCGCTCGAGCCATCTGGACGCGGTGACCGGCGCGCCCAAGGACATCCGGTATGAGTGAGGAGGCAAGCGCAATGGAACTGAAGGACCTGCGCTGGCAGGGCTACGCCCGCGCCGACGGGCGCAAGGGCATCCGCAACAAGGTGCTGGTGATCTACACCGTGGAGTGCGCCTCGTTCGTGGCGGGCGAGATCGTGCGCCGCGCGGCGGACAGCGAGGTGGAGCTGATCGGCTTCCGCGGCTGCACCGACAACGAGTACGCCGTGCGCATGCTCATCGCGATGATCCGCCATCCGAACGTCGGCGCGGTGCTGGCCGTGGGCCTCGGCTGCGAGTATGTGCAGCCCGAATGGCTGGCCGACATCGCGAAAAAGGAGGGCAAGCCCGCGGACTGGATGTTCATCCAGAACGAGGGCGGCACCGTGCAGGCCATTGAAAAGGGCCTTGCGGCGGTCAGGGACATGAAGCGGCAGCTGGAAAATACGCCGCGCGTCGAGATGGGCATGCAGAATCTCGTGATCGGCGCCGAGTGCGGCGGCAGCGACTACACCAGCGGCCTTGCGGGCAACGTGGTGGTCGGCCGCTTCTTCGACAAGCTGGTGGACGCGGGCGGCACCGCCATTTTTGAGGAGATCGTCGAGGCCGTGGGCCTGATCGACCTGCTGGAAAAACGCGGCGCCACCGAGCAGGCGAAGCGCGAGATCCGCGCCACGTACGACAAGGCGCTGGACTACTGCAAATCGGTGCGCCAGTACTCCGTCAGCCCCGGCAATTTCGCGGGCGGGTTGTCCACCATCGAGGAGAAAAGCATGGGCGCTGTCGTCAAAAGCGGCACACGGCCCATCCAGGGCGTGCTCAAGGTCAGCGGCCGCGCGCCGCGCGCCGGCCTGTGGCTGCTGGACTCGACCCCCGACCCCCACTGGATGCAGTTCGGCATCACGAACCCCAACGACAACGAGGGCCTGATGGACCTGATCTCGTGCGGCAGCCACATCGTGTTCCTCGTGACGGGGCGCGGCAACGTGGTGGGCAGCGCCGTGGCCCCTTGCGTCAAGATCACGGGCAACAGCGCCACGTACAAGCGCATGGAGGGCGACATGGACTTCAACGCCGGCCTTGTGCTGGAGGGCGCGTGCAGCCAGGACGAGCTGGCGCTGCGCCTGGCGCAGATGGTGGCCGACACGGCCGCCGGCAAGATGACCAAGAGCGAGGCGCTGGGCCACAAGGAGTATTTCATCCCCTACAAATATCAGGAAAAAGACGTGGTGCTGCCCTGCCAGCAGTGACGGCGCCGCCTTTGCAAGCAATTTTACACGGCCATGAGCCGGCCCGCCGCACGCGGGCGGAAAGGAACGAGCATTATGTTTGACACGCTGAAACAGTTTTCTCTCGAGGGCAAAACCGCCGTCATCACCGGCGGCTCCACGGGCCTGGGCCTCGCCATCACGCGCTGCTTCGTGGGCGCGGGGGCCAAGGTGGTCGTGCTGAGCTATGAAAGCGAGGAGCAGGGTCACGCGGCGCTGGCCGAGTTCGGCGGCAAAGCGGTGTACTATCGCTTCGACATCACCGACACAGCTCACACGCAGCAGATCGTGGACAAAGTCATCGCCGAGCAGGGCCCGGTCAGCATTCTGGTGAACAACGCCGGCAACCACTGCAAAAAGCCCATCGAGGAGATGACGGTGGCCGATTACGAGAGCGTCCTGAACGTGCACCTCGTGGGCGCGTTCGCGCTGACGAAGGCGCTTGTGCCGCAGATGAAGGCGAACAAGGCCGGCAGCATCATCTTCATGGCCAGCATGACCAGCTACATCGGCCAGCCGTATGTGGCGGGCTACTCCACGGCGAAGGCCGGCTATCTGGGCCTTGTGCACACGCTGTGCACGGAGCTGGGCGCCGACGGCATCCGCGTGAACGCCATCGCCCCGGGCTGGATCGACACCCCCATGTTCCACAAGGCCACCGACAACGACGCGCCGCGCCTGAACAAGATTTTGGGCCGCATCCCCATGAAGGGCGTGGGCGACCCGATGGACATCGGCATGACGGCCACGTATCTGGCCAGCGACGCCGCGCGCTATGTCAGCGGCGTGTGCGTGCCCGTGGACGGCGGCGCGCTGATCGGCTTCTGAGGAGGGAACGGCCATGGGAACGTTCAGCGAAGACCTTTTTCTGACAAACGCGACGGGCAAGCGCCTGTACGAGCAGTACGCGAAGGACATGCCCATCATCGACTATCACTGCCATCTGCTGCCGCAGGAGATCTATGAAAACAAGCGCTTTGAGGACCTGGGCGAGATGTGGCTGGCGCACGACCATTACAAGTGGCGCGCCATGCGCACGTTCGGCATTGAGGAGAAGTACATCACGGGCGACGCGTCCTATCACGACAAATACCTGAAATTCGCCGAGATTCTGCCGCAGATGATCGGCAACCCCATCTACATCTGGTGCGCGTTGGAGCTCAAGCGCTTCTTCGGCATCGACGAAGCGCTGTGCGCCGAAAACGCCGAGCGCATCTACGCCGAGACAAAGCGCCTGATCGAGGAAAAGAACATGACGCCGCGCTGGTGCATGGAGGTGTCGAACGTGCGGGTGGTCAGCACCACCGAGGACCCCGTCGACACGCTGGAGTACCACCTCAAAATGAAGGACGATCCCTCGATCAAAACAAAGATCCTCTCCGCGTTCCGCCCGGACAAGGCGTTCTACTGCGAAAAGCCCGCGTACCGGGAGTACCTGCCGCAGCTGGCCGCCGTCAGCGGCGTGGCCATCGACAGCTTCGACGGACTGATGGCCGCGCTGGAGCAGCGCCTGGCGTTCTTCAAGCAGCTGGGCACCATGATCAGCGACGACGGCATCGAGGACTTCACCTGGGCCGAGCACACCGACGCGGAGATCGAGGCCGTGTTCCAGAAAGCGCGCCGCGGCGAAGCGCTGTGCGCGCATGAGGTCAACCAGTACCGCAGCGCGTTTTTGCTGCGCATGGGCGCGTTGTACCACAAGTACGGCTTTGTGATGCAGCTGCACATCGGCACCTATCAGGGCGCGAACAAAAGCCGCGAGGCGTCGATCGGCGTCGCGTGCGGGTTCGACTGCACGGACGATTCCACCCGCATCAAAAGCGTGGGCGAGCTGCTGGACCGCCTGACGAAGGCCGGCACGCTGCCCAAGACGATCTTGTACCCGCTGAACGCGAACAACATCGAGACGTTCGCCATTCTGGCGGCGGGCTTCTGCGAGGGCGGCACCCGCGCCAAGGTGCAGCTGGGCGCGCCGTGGTGGTTCAACGACCAGGCCTACGGCATCCGCCGCCAGTTCGAGGCGGTGGCAAACCTGTATCCCATCAGCCTTTCGGTGGGCATGCTCACCGACAGCCGCAGCTTTTTGAGCTATCCGCGGCACGAGCTGTACCGCCGTGTGCTGTGCAGCTACCTGGGCGACCTCGTCGAGCGCGGCGAGTACTTCTCGGACGAGAAGGAACTGGAAAAGACCGTGAAGAACATCTGCTACAACAACGCCAAGGAGTTCTTCGGCCTGTGACCGCCCTTTTGCCCGGCGCGCAGCAAGCGCGCCGCTTCCTTCCAGCGAACCTCGCGCGCCGCAAGGCACGCGTTGTTCAAAATCATTTTTATGCGCGGAAACGCCCGGCCCTTCGTGAGAAGGGGGCCGGGCGTTTCCCATTGCCGTTTTACTGGAACAGGCTCAAAAGCATCTCGATGATGCTCTCAAGGTCGCGGATGGCGCGGTTGAGCGTGTCGATGTCGACGCCGTCGAGCGTTTTGGCGGCGCTGTTGAGGCCGCTTGTCATCGCCTGCGTCAGCTCCGTCCAGTTGACGTCCTTCATGCGCTCGGCCGTGTCGGTGACGGCCTGCAGCGCGTTTTGCGCCTCCGGCACCAGCAGCACCGCGCACACGACGAGCACCGCCAGCATACCGATGCAGCAGAAGGCGCAGATGCGCAGGTAAAATACCGATTTGTCCTTGTCCATGGGCAAAACTCCTTTCGCGCGCCGCGCGGGGCACGTTTTTCGACAAATTTATTATACCGGTTTGTGCGCGCGGCCGCAACAGAAAATGCGCGGGGCCGTCCGGCCCCGCGCATAATGGCGGTATGGTTTTGGCGCGCTCAGGCAAGGCCCAGCCAGGCCTGCACCTTGGGCACGTAGCCCATCACAAGGATCACGAGGATCAGCACCGGCAGCCCCCAGGTGAGGTAGCCGCGCGCCCAGCGCGGGAAACGCACGCCGCTGCCCTCGTCGGCCTCGGCGATGAAGTTGTCCCAGCCCCAGCCGCGCTTCGACACGCAGAACACAAGGTACACAAGGCTGCCCAGCGGCAGGATGTTGTTCGAGACGAGGAAATCCTCGATGGACTGGATGTCCCCGATGGCGGGCAGTGAGACGAAGCTGAGCAGGCTCGGCCCCAGCGCGCACGGCAGCGACAGAAGCGTCACCGCCACGCCGTTCACGGCCACGGCCTTTTTGCGGCTCCAGTTCCACTGGTCCATCGAAAAGCTGATCAGGTTTTCAAACACGGCGATCACGGTGGACAGCGCCGCGCAGCTCATGAACAGGAAGAACAGCGCGCCCCACAGCCGGCCGCCCCACATCTGGTTGAACACGCTGGGCAGCGTGATGAACACAAGGCTGGGCCCCTCGCCCGGGTCGACGCCGAACGCCGAGCACGCGGGGAAGATGATCAGGCCGGCCATCAGCGCGACGGTGGTGTCCAACACGCCGATGCTCAGCGCCTCGCCGGTGAGGCGGCGTTCTTTGCCGATGTAGCTGCCGAAGATGGCCATGGCGCTGATGCCCAGGCTCAGCGTGAAGAACGACTGGCCCATCGCCGCGTACACGGCCTCGCCGAAGTTCGTCAGCTTTTCGCCGAGCGTCGCGCCTTCAAACATTTTCCCGAAGTCGGGCACAAGATAGAACTTCAGGCCCTCGCCCGCGCCCTCCAGCGTGACGGAGCGCACGCACAGCACGATCATGATCAAAAACAGGCACGCCATCATCCATTTGGTGATGCGCTCCACGCCGTTTTGCAGCCCCAGGCTGCAAATGGCAAAGCCGATGGCCACGCTCACCAGCATCCAGCCCACCTGTTCGGCGGGGTTTGCCAGCATCGTGCTGAACACGTCGCTGACGGCCGCGCTGTCCAGCCCCTCAAACGTGCCGGCGGCGTTTTTTACAATGTACGACAGCATCCACCCGCTGACGGAGGTGTAAAACATCATCAGCAGATAGCAGCCGCCAAAGCCCATCCATTTGTACCAGTGCCATTTCGAGCCTTTCGGCTCCAGCCGCTCGAAGCTGCGCGCGCAGCTCTTCTGGCTGGCGCGCCCCACGGCGAACTCCATCACCATCACGGGCATGCCCAGAATGACGAGGAAGATCAGATACAGCACGACGAACGCCGCGCCGCCGTAGCGGCCGGTGATGTACGGAAAGCGCCACACGTTGCCAAGGCCGATGGCACACCCCGCGCTGATGAGCAGAAAGCCCAGGCGCGAGGCAAATCTCTCGCGTTTTTCCATTTGCCTTCACCTCAAAAACGCAGCGCACGGCATCGCCGTGCGCTGTTTGATTTTTGCTGTACCCAGTATAGCACCGGCGGCGGGCAAAGGTCAAGGCAAAAGGCCGCGCGCGCTTGACGCAGCCGGCCGTTTCGGGGTATAATAAGCCCCGAAGCGACGGGGTGTTGCGCAGTTGGTAGCGCGCCTGCTTTGGGAGCAGGAGGCCGCGAGTTCGAGTCTCGCCACTCCGACCACCTTTCTTGGAAAAACCGCCTTTTTAGGCGGTTTTTCTGCGCTTTTTATTTTGTTTTATAATCCCATAATTCTTACACTTTCACCTAAAACACGGGAGCGCCGCCTTCGGTTTGAACCGAGGGTAACGCTCCCGCTTCTTTTTTCCTATTTTTTCTCTTTCAATCAGGATCGGACAGAAAGGATATTCGCAGCAGTAGGCGCTGTGGGAATGTGCGTAAACGGTCAGAGAGGCGGAGCTGTGGGAAACAATGTTTGCGGGCTGTGGGAAAGCTGGCAGTTTTTCCATCGGGCCGTGAATATCTGTTTTCCATCGGCGGAGCGGCCGTTTTCCACATTTCCCATAGCGGAAAATAGCATGATAGCATACTTGTATATTGCTTTTCTGCAAGAAAGGATTTATAATAAATTGTGGTTAGTCATTGCTAATCACAATTCCGATTCCTGGAGGCAGTTATGGGAATATTAAAGGTTTTTTTCAACAATACCCGCAAGCCCGAAGGATTGCTGGGCAGGTGCATGGTGGGCAGCATGAATCGTGCCCATGCTGCCCTTGCGGATTGGGGCCTTAGCTATTTGCCTGAAACTGGCCCAACCGAGATTGCGGAGCTGGGCTG
>DXGT01000127.1 GCA_019113785.1 Candidatus Ruthenibacterium merdigallinarum
GACCTTGATGACCTTCTGGCCGGTCATCATCTCCTCCATGAAGGCCTCGGCCTTGGCCAGCGTGACCTGCTGACGCAAGAAGAATTTCGACGAGCGCGCCGTGATGGCACGCGCCGCGAACACCATGCACACGACGCCCGCCACGACCACGAGCGCAAGGATCATGCTGTAATACATCATGATGCAGAACACGGTCAGCAGCGTGATGCCGGAGATGGTCATCTGCGGCAGGCTCTGGCTGATGAGCTGGCGCAGGGTGTCCACGTCGTTGGTGTAGTAGCTCATGATGTCACCGTGGCCGTTCGTATCGAAGTAGCGGATGGGAAGGTCCTGCATGTGGCTGAACATCTTCTCGCGCAGCTTTTTCAGCGAGCCCTGCGTGATGATGGCCATCATCTGCGTGTAGAACGCGCCTGCGATGAGACTGATGATGTACATCGTCACCAGAATGGCGACAAAGGTGAGGATGCGGCCGGACACGGCGGACCAGTCGCCCGATTTGTAGCTTTCGTCCACCACAGCGATGACGTTCTGCATGAAGATGGACGGCATGGAGCTAACGATGGCGTTGATGAGGATGCACACCATCGTGACAGGCAGCAGCACGGGGTAGAATTCGAACAGCGTGCGCAGCAGACGGCGCAGAACGCCCTTGGGCGCGCGCTGGCCGCGCGCCGTTGTGGTGCGCACGGGCTCTTTTTCTTTACGCTTCGCCATCTTGTTCACCTGCCTTGTTCTGAGAAGTGTACACCTCGCGGTAGATCGGGTTGTTCGCCAGCAGCTCCTCGTGCGTGCCGATGGCGTTGATGCGCCCGCCGTCCATCACGATGATGCGGTCGGCGTCCTGCACGGAGGCGACGCGCTGCGCGATGATGATCTTCGTGGTCTCGGGGATGAAGTCGCGGAAGCCCTGACGGATCAGCGCGTCCGTGCGCGTATCGACGGCGCTGGTGGAGTCGTCCAGAATCAGCACCTTGGGCTTTTTCATCAGCGCGCGCGCGATGCACAGGCGCTG
Source organism: Candidatus Ruthenibacterium merdigallinarum (assembly GCA_019113785.1). Lineage (GTDB taxonomy): Bacteria > Bacillota > Clostridia > Oscillospirales > Ruminococcaceae > Ruthenibacterium > Ruthenibacterium merdigallinarum. The sequence continues at coordinate 1,016 of DXGT01000127.1, forward strand.
CTTCTGGCCGCCGGATACGTTGGAGCCGCCCTGCTCGATCCACGTGTCGTACTTGTCGGGGAACTGCTGGATGAATTCATCCGCCTGCGCCAGCTTGCACGCCTCGAGCATCTCCTCGTCGGTGGCGTTGGGATTGCCCCAGCGCAGGTTGTCCTTGATGGTGCCGGAGAACAGCACGTTCTTCTGCAGCACCACGGCCACGTTGTTGCGCAGCGTCTCAAGGTCGTAACGGCGCACGTCCACGCCGCCCACCTTCACGCAGCCCTCGGTGACGTCGTACAGGCGGGGGATCAGCTGGATCAGCGTCGACTTGGACGAACCCGTGCCGCCGAGGATGCCGATGACCTCGCCGGACTTGATGTGCAGGTCGACGTCGGCCAGCGCCATGCGCTCGGCGGTTTTGGAATATTTGAAGCTGACGTTGTCGAAATCAATGGAGCCGTCCTTCACTTCGGTGACGGCGTTCTCCGGGCTCTTCAGGCTGCTCTCCTCGCTGAGCACCTCCACGATACGCTCCATCGACTCCATCGACATGGTGATCATGACGAACACCATCGACAGCATCATCAGGCTCATCAGGATCTGGAAGCTGTAGGTGACGATGGCGGACATCTGGCCGACGTTGACGGTCAGCCCGCGGCTGGTGATGATCTCGTACGAGCCGTAGGACAGCACGAACACCATGCCGGCGTACACGCAGAACTGCATCATGGGGCTGTTCAGGGCCATGATGCGCTCGGCGCGCGTGAAGTCCTTGCACACGTCTTCGGCGGCGGCGCCGAACTTCTTCTTCTCATAGTCCTCGCGCACATAGCTCTTCACCACGCGCATGGCCTGCACGTTCTCCTGCACGGAGTCGTTCAAAGCGTCGTATTTGCGGAACACGCGGCGGAAAATGGGCATGGCCGCGCGGATGACGAGGATCAGCCCCACGCCCAGCAGCGGGATGGTGACGAGGAAGATCATCGCCAGGCGCCCGCCCATGGCGAAGCCCATGATGAACGAGAAGACGAGCATCAGCGGGCCGGATGGCGATGCGGATGATCATCATGAACGACATCTGCACGTTCACGACGTCCGTCGTCATACGCGTGACGAGGCTGGACACCGAGAACTTGTCGATGTTTTCAAACGAATAGTCCTGGATGCGGTAGAACATGTCCTGCCGCAGATTGCGCGCAAAGCCGGTGGAGGCTGTGGCGCAGGTGTTGCCGGCCGCGACGCCGAAAAGCAGAGACAGCACGGCCATGACGACCAGCTGCACGCCGTACTGGACGATGACGTCCATGCCGCAGCCGGCTTGCATCTCATTGACGAGGTTTGCGATGGTGAACGGAATGATGCATTCCAGAATCACCTCGCAGACGACGAGCAGCGGCGTGATGATCGCCGGCTTTTTGAACTCGCGGATGCTGCGAGCCAGAGTTTTTACCATGTGTGACATTCCTCCTTTGGTCCTTCCGGTAAATGCCTGTCCGGCGGCGTTCGCTCAGGCATCGAGATTGTCGGACATGCGCCCGGCGATCTGCAAGAAAAGCGCGATCTGCTCCGGCGTCAGCCCCTCGGTCAGGCGCTGGTCGACCCGGCGCAGATAAGCGCCCACCTGCGCGTCCAGCCGCGCGGCTTTTTCCGTCGGCACAAGGCTTTTCAGCCGTGCGTCGTGCGCGACGCTCTCACGCCGGATCAGGCCGTTCTTCTCCATCAGCTGCAAAATGCCGGTGGCGGTGGAACGGCTCAGCTCGAAGGCGCTTTCAATGTCGCGCTGGAACACGGGGCCGTCGGCGCAGTGAACGAGGATGTAGTGCATCACGCGGCTCTGCACCCCGGTGAGCCCCGCGCTCTGCATCCCGGCGTTCATGCGCTTGCGCAGCTTGTGGGCGAGGATGTTGATCCACACCCCACAGTCTTTTTCCACGCAGGCTTTCCCCCCTCTCGGGCCGCGCGCCGCGGGCAAAAATACGCGGTGTGCGGCGATATTGTTCGGAAGCAAACAATATTTTAACGCGCGAAGAAAATATTGTCAATACAACATTTGACCTTTTCTTTGTGAAAACCATGTGAAATTTTCAGCGTGTGCGCGGAGGTCTGCTGCGCAGAGGAAACGGACAAACCGCCGTGGACGACTGTGCCAATTTTGCGCGGGATCGGCCCTTGCAATGCGCCTGTTTCGTGTTAAGATATATTATAAGATGTAAAAGAAAAGGCGGCCGGCGCGCGCCGGCCGGGGGGGAAGCGCGCCGCTTTGCGCGGCGCAAAAGGGAAGGAGCGGTTCCATGCAGGTAATTGCCTATTTTATCATCAGTCTTCTGGCCAGTGTGGCGGGCGCCATCTGCGGCATCGGCGGCGGCGTCATCATCAAGCCGACGCTCGATTTGTTCCATCTGGACAGTGTGGCCACGGTGAGCTTTCTGTCCGGCTGCACGGTGCTGGCGATGAGCTGCTACTCGGTGACGAAGTCTCTGCGCTCGGGCGAGAGCAAGATCGACCTCAAGGTGGGCACGCCGCTGGCCATCGGCGCGGCTATCGGCGGCGTGGCCGGCAAGCAGATGTTCAGTGTCATCAGCGCGCAGTTTCAGGAGACGGCGGGCGCGGTGCAGGCCGCGTGCCTGTTCCTCATCACGCTGGCCACCATGCTGTACACGCTGAACAAGGCGCGCATCCGCACGCACCGCATCTTCAAGGCGTGGGTGTGCCTGGCCATCGGCCTGGTGCTGGGCATCATGTCGAGCTTTCTGGGTATCGGCGGCGGGCCCATCAACCTGGTGGTGTTCTATTTCTTCTTCTCGATGGACACAAAGACCGCCGCGCAGAACAGTTTGTACGTCATCCTGTTCAGCCAGATCACCAGCCTGATCTCGACGCTGGTGACGGCCAGCGTGCCGGAGTTCTCGTGGCTGAGCCTGATTTTGATGGTGGCGGGCGGCATCGGCGGCGGCATGCTGGGCCGCGTGTTCAACCGCCGCATGGACAACAAGGCGGTCGATAAGCTCTTTTTGGTGTTGATGGTCATCATCATGCTGATCAGTTTGTACAACGCATGGCAGTATACAGCGGCATAAAAACGCTTTTCCTTTCGCCCCGGTGCAGGACGCGCCGGGGCCTTTTTGCACTTTTTGCCCCCTGCGCCCCTTGAGAAACAGGCAAAAGTGTGTTACATTATAATACAATACGAGTATTTTCTGGAAAATTTTTCCGCACACTTGCGAGAGAGCCATGCAGAAGGAATATCTTGACAAAAATGTGTACGAGGCGCTGCAGGAGCGCCTCGACTTCATCTTTCGGGAATTTGAGAACATCTATGTCTCGTTCTCCGGCGGCAAGGACAGCGGCCTGCTTTTGGACCTCGTGCTGGATTATATCCAGGAGCACTGCCCAGGGCGGAAGATCGGCGTGTTCCATCAGGATTTCGAGGCGCAGTACACGGTGACTACGCAGTACATTGAGCGCACGTTCGACGCCATTGAAGACCGGGTGGAGCCGTACTGGGTGTGCCTGCCGATGGCCACGCGCACGGCGCTGAGCAGCTACGAGATGTACTGGTACCCGTGGGACGACAAAAAAGAGGAGCTCTGGGTGCGCCCGATGCCCGAGCGCCCCTATGTCATCAACCTCAAAAACAACCCCATCACCATCTACCGCTACCGCATGCACCAGGAGGATCTGGCCAAGCAGTTCGGCCGCTGGTACCGCCAGAGCCGCGGCGGCGGCAAGACGGTCTGCCTGCTGGGCATCCGGGCCGACGAGTCGCTGCAGCGCTACAGCGGCTTTTTGAACAAGCGCTACGGCTACAAGGACGAGTGCTGGATCACCCGGCAGTTCAAGGGCGTGTGGTGCGCTTCGCCCCTGTACGACTGGGGCGTCTCCGACGTGTGGCACGCCGTGTACAAGCACGGGTACGACTACAACCGCCTGTACGACCTGTACTACAAAGCGGGGCTGAAGGCGTCGCAGATGCGCGTGGCCTCCCCGTTCAACGACTATTCCAAGGACGCGCTGAACCTGTACCGCATCATCGACCCGCAGATCTGGGTCAAGCTGGTGGGGCGTGTGCGCGGCGCGAACTTCGCGGCCATTTACGGCCACACGAAGGCGATGGGCTACCGCAACGTCACGCTGCCGCAGGGCTATACGTGGGAGGAGTACACGCGTTTTCTGCTGGATACGCTGCCCGGCCGGCTGCGCAGCAACTACATCCGCAAATTTCAGACGTCCATCGAGTTCTGGCACGAGACGGGCGGCGGTCTGGACGAGGAGACCATCCGCGAGCTGGAGGAGCACGGCTACGCCGTGCGGCGCAACGGCGTGTCGAACTACACGCTGAAGAAAAAGACGCGCGTGGTGTTTGTGGGCAAGATCCCGGACGACACCGACGACATCCGCACCACCAAGGACATCCCCAGCTGGAAGCGCATGTGCTACTGCATTTTGAAAAACGACCACACGTGCCGGTTCATGGGCTTCGGCGTTACGCGGGAGCAAAACCGCCGCATCGAGATGATCCGCAACAAGTACCAGAGCATTGAGGAGCTGGATTATGGAGTTTAAAAGCCCGGTGTACAACGTGATCGCCGTGCCCATTGAAAAAGTGGTGCCGAACACGTACAACCCCAACACAGTGGCCCCGCCGGAGATGAAGCTGCTGTACGACAGCATCAAGGAGGACGGCTACACCATGCCCATCGTGTGCTATTACGCGAAGGCGCAGGACCGGTATATCATCGTGGACGGGTTCCACCGCTACCGCGTGATGCTGGAATACCCGGACATCTACCAGCGCGAGAACGGCATGCTGCCCGTCTCGGTGATCGACAAGCCCCTGGCCCAGCGCATGGCCAGCACCATCCGGCACAACCGCGCGCGCGGCAGCCACGACGTCGATCTGATGAGCAACATCGTCAAGGAGCTGCACGAGCTGGGCCGCTCCGACGCGTGGATCTCCCAGCACCTCGGCATGGATAAGGACGAGATCCTGCGCTTAAAGCAGATCACGGGCCTTGCGGCGCTGTTCCGCGACGTCAAATTCGGCCGCGCGTGGCGGCCGGCCGACGAGGAGGACGAAGGCGAGGACTTTGCCGAAGAGGCGCAGGCCGCGCAAAGCGAGGAGGAGACGGAGGCCGAGTTTGTGTGAGCGCGGCTCGCACGACGGGCTGATCGCCCAAAAGGGGCGCTATTATCAGCTGTACACCGGCGGCGCCGCCGGCGCATAAAACAAAGAAAGCGGCAGCCCGTGCGGGCTGCCGCTTTCTGCGGTAGGAGCGGTTTATTTCTGATGCGGATGGCGCACAAGGCCGACGAGCTTTGCCAGCTCCAGCACGAGCAGCGGCACGAAGATGAGGCCGATGCCCTCGAGGTACACCGAGAGCGGCAGGCGCACGAGGCCGAAGACGATGCTCAGCGGCGTGAACATCACCAGCGCCACCAGCGCCACCGACACGAGCGCCGCCAGGTTCAGGTTGCGGTTCGTGAACGGGCCGATCTTGAACAGGGAGTGCTCCGAGCGCATGTTGAACGCCTGCACGATCTGCGACAGAGCCAGCACCATGAAAGCCATCGTCTGGCCGCCGGCCAGGCCGGCGCTGCGCTCGCCGATCAGGAAACCGGCCAGCGTCAGCGCGGCGAACATAAAGCCCTGCAGCGCCACGCGCACGCCCAGCCCGTGGGCGAAGATGCCCTCGTTCTTGGGCTTCGGGGCGCGGTCCATCACGTCGCTCTCCACGGCCTCCATGCCCAGCGCGATGGCGGGCAGGCTGTCGGTGACGAGGTTGATCCACAGCAGCTGCGCCGAAAGCAGCGGCGATTTGTGCCACAGGATCATGGCGAAGAACACGGTGAACACCTCGCCGATGTTCGTGCTCAACAGGAATGCGATCACCTTGCGGATGTTCGCGTAAATGCCGCGGCCCTCGCGCACGGCGTCCACGATGGTGGCGAAGTTGTCGTCGGTCAGGGTCATGTCCGCGGCGCCCTTGGCCACGTCCGTGCCCGTGATGCCCATGGCGCAGCCGATAT
>DXGT01000128.1 GCA_019113785.1 Candidatus Ruthenibacterium merdigallinarum
TCCGCGAACGGGCTTACAACAATTTCCCCATGCGTCCTCTCTCTTGGCGCTCTCCCAAGCAGGTCTTATTTGCCTTTCCCAATGTGTAACACATCTTTGACAAACCTACAGGAGAGAGCGAACGCAGAAAAGTGCGCGCAAAAAAGCAGCCGGCGAAAATCGGCAAAACCAGAGGCGCGGCGGTGAAAGCCGCAGACAAGGCGACGCCGGCAGCAAGAATAGAAAAGCTGCGCCTTCGCAAGATTCAGACGCCCCCGCTTTTGCGGGGGCACTTTTTATAGCTTTGCAGGATGACGGGCCTTTCGCCCCGCCGGACGTACAGCCCGCCGCTTTTTACTGGCGGCCCTCTGTACGGCTTTTGCCCGCCTGGCTGCAAGCGCTGCTGGCAGAACCGTGACGGCGCCCCTTTCGCAGAGGGGCTGTACAAAGAGAGAACCACAAAACAAACCATAAAGGAGAAATGCGATCATGAAGTACGCAATGGATGTAAAAGTGAACCTGCGCCCTGTTTTCAGCAATCTGGTGCATACCGACTGGTGGGAGGGCCCCTGCCGTGTGGGGCCCATCGAGGAGGGCACGCCGGAGTATGAGCGCCGCGTGGGAAAAGAGCAGTTCAGAGTGTGGTATGACGAGCTGAAGAACAATCTGGACCTGACGCGCTGCAATCTGATGGAACCGGTCTATCTCGAATTCGACGAGAGCTTTGTGGTGCGGGACAGCGAATTTGAAAAGCTGATGCCCGGCAATCACGAGGTGGACCTCTATCTCATCACCTACCGCGTCCCGGGGATCGAACGGCTGCATAAGCCCATCTCCATGATCAACCTGGGCCCGACCCCCATCGACCTGGTCGGCTATTACCGGGACATCGGGCTCGAGGCGTATATGGCGCACGACTACGCCGAGTACAACCGCCTGCTCACCTGCCTGCAGGTGCGCAAAGCGGTGGCCAATACGAAGATTCTGATCCTGTCCAATTCGGAGCAGACGCCGGCCTCCGTCAACACCAGCTGCTGCGACCTGGTGGGCCTGTTCATGAAATACGGCATTCGCCACAACCGCATCGATTTCCGGCAGGTGTTCCGCTATTTCGAGGACATCCCCGTGGACGACGGCATCCGCGGCGAGGCGGATGCGCTGATGGACGGGGCGCAGAAGGTGGAGATCGGCCGCGACGATCTGTGCCAGGACCTGCGCTACTTCCATGCGGTGCGCACCATGATGGAAAAGTACGACTGCAACGCCTTCACGACCCCCTGCAAGGAATTGTGCGCCAGCCGCCTGCCCATGAAATACAAGTGCGTGCCCTGCCTGACGCATTCGCTGAACAAAGACGACCGCATCCCCTCCGCCTGCGAAGAGGACATGGCCGTGTGGATGGCGATGACGATGATGATGTATCTGACGCGCCAGAGCGTGTTTATGGGCAACCCGGTGCCGGTGCTGGCCGGCAGCAAGACGCTGGAGCAGCTGGGGATGCCCAAGCTGCTGACCCAGCCGGGCCGGACGTTCGACCACGATGTGCTGGAGATCCACCATGCGGTGCCCGGCACGAAGATGCGCGGCTACGACCAGCCCGCCCAGAAATATGAGCTGGCCCACTTTACCACGGAGGGCTGGGGCGCGCATTACCATGTGGATATGGCAGAGAGCGAGGGCCAGGTCGTCACGTTCGGACGCTTCAACCGCCGCGGCGACAAGATGATGGTCGCCGTGGGGCATACGCTGGGCTGCGAGTTCCGCCCGGTTTACTGCAGCCCCGCCGTGTACTACGAGGTGGAAGGCGGCGCCCGCGAATTCCGTCAGGCGCTGGCAAAAGGCGGCTATGGTCACCACCAGGCCGTGGTGTACGGCAACCATGTGAAAGAGCTTCAGGAGCTGGGCAAGATCATGGGCTTTGAGGTGGAATATTTCCACTGATTTGCAAAGCCGATGGACGCGGCGGGGAGGAAAGCAGGGCGAACGGTTTTCTTCCCCGCCGCGCATGCGGACGTCGAGCGGCGTCGCAGCCCCTTGCACGCCGATACAAAAAAGAGCGAGCGCCCCTTGCGGAAAAAACCGCAGGGACGCTCGCTTTTCATTTGGGATATACGGCGCGGGTATACGGCGGGGCGACGCCCGTCATTCGCCCTGCTTTGTCTCGGGCGCGGGGCCTGTGCGCATGAACAGGCACGGCACGGACGCGACGGCCGCCGCGCCCACCAGCGTGAACACGGCGCGCGCCCACACGCTGGCCGAGCCGCCGAACAGCCAGCCCACTGCGTCAAAACCAAACAGGCCTACAAGGCCCCAGTTGACGCCGCCCACGATCACCAGCACAAGGCAGATCTTGAAAAACACGTTCATCGGCAAATCCATTCCCTTCCGCAAAAACGTTCTTTGCCGATAGTGTGCCCATCTGCCCGCGCTTTATGCGCGCACCGGCCGCGCCGCTCAGTTTTTCAGCGCCTGCAGCGGGGCGGGGATGCGCCCGCCGCGATGGATGAACACATCCGGCGCAAAGGCGCTGATGGGCATGATGGGCGCATAGCCCAGCAGGCCGCCGAAATCCAGCACGTCGCCGGGCTTTTTGCCGACGGCGGGGATGACGCGCACGGCCGTGGTCTTCGAGTTCACCATGCCGATGGCGGCCTCGTCCGCGATCAGGGCGCTGAGCACCTCGGCGCTCGTCTCGCCGGGCACCACCACCATGTCGATGCCCACGCTGCACACGGCCGTCATCGCCTCCAGCTTCTCCAGCCCCAGGCTGCCGCGCTCGACGGCCTTGATCATGCCGTCGTCCTCGGACACGGGGATGAACGCGCCCGAAAGGCCGCCCACATGGTTCGAGGCCATGACGCCGCCCTTTTTCACCGCGTCGTTCAAAAGCGCCAGCGCGGCGGTGGTGCCGCAGCAGCCGCAGCTCTCAAGGCCCATCTCCTCCAGGATATTGGCCACGCTGTCGCCGATGGCGGGCGTGGGCGCCAGCGACAAGTCGATGATGCCGGCGGGCACGCCGAGGCGCTCGCTGACAAGATTTGCCACCAGCTGGCCCATGCGCGTGATCTTGAAGGCCGTGCGCTTGACGGTCTCGGCCACGGCGTCCAGGCTCGCGTCCTTGGGCATTTTGGCCAGCGCCGCGCGCACCGCGCCCGGGCCGGAGACGCCCACGTGGATGACGCAGTCCGGCTCGCCGGGGCCGTGGAACGCGCCCGCCATGAAGGGGTTGTCCTCGGGGGCGTTGCAGAACACCACCAGCTTGGCCGCGCCCATGCACATGTCGTCCTTCGTGCGCTCGGCGGCCTCTTTGATGATGGGGCCCATCATGCGCACGGCATCCATGTTGATGCCGCTTTTCGTCGAGCCGATGTTCACGGACGAGCACACGAGCTGCGTCTCGGCCAGCGCGCGCGGGATGCTGCGGATCAGACGCTCGTCCCCCGCGGAAAAGCCCTTGTGCACCAGCGCGGAAAAGCCGCCGAGGAAGTTGACGCCCACGTCGCGCGCCGCGCGGTCGAGCGCCTTGGCGTAGTCGACGGGGTCCGCGTCCGGCGCGCTGGCCAGCAGCATGGCGATGGGCGTCACGGAGATGCGCTTGTTGACGATGGGCATGCCGTACGCCTCGCTGATCTCATCGGCGGTTTTGACGAGGTCCTTCGCGCGCGTGGTGATCTTGCGGTAAATTTTCTCACAGGCGGCCTTCGGGTCGGCGTCCGCGCAGTCGAGCAGGGAAATGCCCATCGTGACGGTGCGCACGTCGAGGTTCTCGTCCGTGATCATCTGTATGGTTTCCAGAATGTCGTTTGTGTCGAGCATGAAAAAACTCCTTTTTCGTCAGTGTCGATGCGCGCTCACACGTGGTGCATCGTCTCGTACAGCTCCTGGCGGGTACAGCGCACCTCCACGCCCAGCTCCTCGCCGATGGCGGCCATTTTCTTCGCGAATTCCGCCAGCTCGACGTTCGCGCCGGTCAGGTCCACCAGCATGATCATGGCGAAGGTGCCGCGCAAAATGCGCTGGGTGACCTCCTCCACATTGACGTTGCATTCGGCGCAGCCGGCGCACACTTTTGCAAGGATGCCCACGGCGTCGCGGCCGATGACGGTGATAACAGCTTCCATACTTGTTTGCTCCCCTCTGTTTGGTATTCTAATAGTATAACAGATTGGCGCCGCGCTGAAAAGAGGATTTGGCGCGCGGCGTTTACTTTTGGCGTGCGATTCGCTATAATAACAGAAAAGATACCCGGCCCTGCGCGCTGAGCGCGGCCGGTCAAAGGGGAGATATCGATGGAAAAACTGCTCAAGATCCTGTCGGAAAACGCGCGCGTCAGTTTGGAAGACCTGGCCGCGATGCTGGGCGTCGCGCCCGCCGAGGCGGCGCGGATGATGGACGAGTGTGAGAAAAACGGCCTCATCCACGGCTATCAGGCCCTGGTGGACTGGGAGAAGGCCGACGTCAGCCATGTGCAGGCGCTGATCGAGCTGCGCGTCACGCCCAAGCGCGACTGCGGCTTCGACGAGGTGGCCGGCGCGGTGGCGCAGTTTGAAGAGGTGGACAGCGTGATGCTGATGAGCGGCGGCTACGACCTGATGCTGATGATGAGCGGGCGCAGCTTCCAGGAGATCGCGCTGTTCGTGGCCAAGCGCCTGAGCACGCTGGACGGCGTGCTGTCCACGACGACGCACTTCATCCTGCACACCTATAAAAAGGACGGCGTGCTGTACGACGGCGAGGCCGCGGACGAACGGGAGAATCAGTGATGGACTACGAACATTTGATCGCGCGGGCGGCCGCCGAGATGCGCCCGTCCGGCATCCGCAAATTCTTTGACATCGCGGCCGACATGAAGGACTGCATCTCGCTGGGCGTGGGCGAGCCGGACTTCAAAACCCCCTGGGCCATCCGCGACGCGGGCATCCGCAGCCTCGAAAAGGGCCGCACATGGTACACCTCGAACGCCGGCCTCAAGGAGCTGCGCGAGGAGGCGTGCCGCTATCTGGCGCGCCGCTTCCAGCTGGAGTACACGCCCGACGAGACGCTGATCACCGTGGGCGGCAGCGAGGCCATCGACCTGTGCATCCGCGCGCTGGTGAACCCGGGCGACGAGGTCGTCATCCCCGAGCCGTGCTTTGTGTGCTACGAGCCCATCACCACGCTGACGGGCGGCGTGCCCGT
>DXGT01000129.1 GCA_019113785.1 Candidatus Ruthenibacterium merdigallinarum
GTATCGAACTTCTATCGGATATTCTTGCAAAAAGCTCTGTTTAACCAAATTTCCCAACCACTGGGACGGCACGATCAATGTCAAATTCGGCACGCCAGTGAAGGCGGCCTTTTTTCTTTGATAGTTGTTTCTGCTGTTGTCCAACACAAAACTTTTCGGATACTCTCCTTTTTGTGGGCACTGAAAACAGCCTGTTTTCCATCTGTCACAGCCGATAAAATCGAAATGTGTGCAATGCCCTGTAAACGCCCAACAATCGTGCAGCGTCCAGTAAATTTTCTTGCCGCAGGTTTTCAAATATTGGAACAGCAGCTCGATGTTGATGTAATATCCATGGATGTTGTGCAGCCAGATCACGTCCGGGTCATAGGCCTTTACCTGCTGCAAAAAGGCGCGTGTGGCGCGCTTGGAGCCAAAGCCGTGACGGTCGAACACACGGGTCTGCACACCGTGCAGGCGGTAGTCCAGCGGGGCGCCGATGGTCAGCGTCTTGATGTCGTCGCAATTCGCCTTTTCCCGGCCATACGCCAGCAGGCACGTGTGCCCCTGCGCCTGCAAGTCGCGGCACTGCTGCGCCGCAATGCGTCCCGTACTGCCTACCCCGGCCACCGAATTGATAAATAAATACTTCATACCGTCGCTGCCTTCCGCGTGCCTGTCAGCGCATTCAGCTGCGCTTCCAGCGTCTCAAAATGCTGTTCTTTTGTGAAATGCGTTCGGAAATAGCTGCGGCCGTTTTCGCCGCAGGCGGCGTACTGGGCGGGGTTTTCCGCGAATTGCCGCATCACGCGTGCAAGGCCTTCGGCGTCGCCCGCCGCCACGCACAGCCCGCAGCCGCTTTGCTCGATCACCTGCCGCCCCGCGCCGTTGATGGCGGCGATCACCGGTTTGCCCGCCGCCATGTACGTTTGCAGTTTGCCCGGCAATGTGCTGCCGATCATATTGTCGCCGTTCAGCGTCAGGATACAGGCGTCCGCCTTGCTGTAAAAACGCGGCGTGTCCTGCATCGGGCAGCTGCCGTGAAACAGCACGCGGCCGTCCAGCCCTTCGCTGTGCGCCAGCTGCTTGCAGCTTTCCAAATTGCTTCCGCTGCCCACAATATGCATCGTCCAACGCGCGTCCTCTTTCAGCAGCGCACACGCGCGGATGATCACCTCCACATCCTGCACCTTGCCAACATTCCCGATAAACAGGAAATCCGTATGCCCATCTTTGGGCTTTTCCAAGTCCTGCTCCAGCAATTCTGTGGAGGCGTACTGCGGCAAATAGCTCATTTTGTCACGCAAAATGCCATTCTCCTGCTCCAAATATCCGAAAAATGGCGTAGACGAAACCGCGATATGGTCGCACTGGCGGTAAATCCAACGGCTGAGCTTGTGCACCAGCGTGTAAAACAGGCTTCCCTCCCGAAAGCCCATGGCTTTGATGCTCTCGGGCCATAAGTCCATACAATACAGGAACAGCGGCTTGTGAAAGCGGCGTTTCAAGCAGATGGCGGGAATGGCCATGGTGACGGGAGAAACTTCCCAAACGTAGATGACGTCGAAATCATCCCAGCGCTTGCACCACGCATACAGCCCGCCGGATATGGCGAACGAAAGATAATTCAGGCAGCGGAAAATGGCCCCGTGATGGCGTGCAATGGTGGAAACGCGGTACACCTGCGCCCCGCCAAACTGTTGCCTGCGATTGCGGAACCATTTATACTCTTTTGGAATTTTGGACGTTGTGTAATCCGGCAGACCGGTGAGCACTGTGACCGTATGGCCGCGCTGCGTCAGCTGCGCCACAATGTCGTTCACGGCGTAAATATCCGGATAAAAGCACTGGGTGACGATCAAAATTTTCATTGGCTGCCACCCGTTTGCTGCGGCTGCGCAACAGCCTCCTGCGCCGCAAGCTCTTTCTGTACCTTCTGCACCTTGCCTTCACGGATGCCCACGCGCATCAGCACGATCCAGATGCTTTTGAAAAACAGCTCTACATCCTCGCGGAAGCTGATGTGCTGCACGTATTCACGGTCGAAAGCGACCTTATCGTATGTATCCACCGTGTCGCGCCCGCTGACCTGCGCAAGGCCCGTTATGCCCGGGCGCACCTGATACACGCCGTACCAGCGGCGCAAAAAACGGATTTCGCGTTCGGTATACACCAACGGGCGCGGGCCGATCAGGCTCATATCGCCGCGCAGCACATTGACCAGCTGCGGCAATTCGTCGATGCTGGTTCTGCGGATGATGCGCCCCAGGTGCGTAATATACTGTTCCGGGTGTTCAAATTCCGATGTCGCCATGTTTTTCGGCGCCGTGCTTTTCATGCTGCGGAATTTGATCAGCCTGAACACATGATAATTCCGGCCAACGCGCTTTTGTATGAAGAACACCGGCTCGGACGGGGATTCAATTTTAATGGCAATGCCCACCAACAGCAGCAGCGGGCTGAGAACCACAAGCGCCAAAAGCGCCACAATGGTATCGCATAGCCGCTTTACCTTTATGTAGCGCTTCTGTTGTGGCGTCAACTGGATTTGATGCTCTAAAATGGCTTTTGTGATCGGTGACTGCGTCGGCATCCGTGCGTCCCCTTCTTCCTTCTTCCAAACTTCTCTTCCAACAATCGCCCCTGCTCCCCTCGCTTTGCCCCGATTTGGCAAATTTCGCGTTTTGGGGTGGGCTGCCGGCCCGGCCGGCGTTTCACTTCTTTCCGTTCCGCTTTCCTTCCGTCAAGCCTTCCGCTTTATACTTCCTGTTTAGTTTCTCTTTATCTCAACTTTCTGTTTTGTATTCCTTCTGGCGAGCGCGCGGCGGTCACTTTCTGCCGCTCAGCGCGTACAGGCCGCCGCACAGCGCGGCCATCACGGCCACAACGGCGGCGAACGGCCACACGGCGTCAAACAGCGCCGTGACGTACCCCGCCAGCAGCGCTTTCAGGCTGGCGGGCTGCAAATTCAGCGTCTGGATGGGCACCAGCCAGTGCAGCACCGGCGCCGCGGCGCACAGCAGCAGCGCCGCGCCGGTAAGCCCCTGCGTGATGTACGCAAGGCTCGCGCGCCGGTTGCGGTGCAGCGCCGCCAGCAGCCACAGGCACACCGCAGCGCCCGCGGCAAGCCCCGTCAGCGCCCACGGCGTGACGCGCCGCACGGCGGCGATCACCGGGTGCAGCGAATCGAGAAACGGGATGACGCCGCGCCCCGCGTAGCTTGCCGCGCAGGTCTGCGCCAGCGTGCGCACGCCGGTTTCGATCTCCTCGTTCGGGCGGATGTTGCGCGCGGCCACGTTGTCCATCAGGGCAGCGTACATCTCGTCCTCGAGATGGCTGTAGTCCGGCGAACGCGGCTCGTCCTCATACAGCATGGCCGCGGCGGCCATCATGTCGGCCTCGATGTCGCGCCCGTCCAGCAGGCCCAGCATCGTATCGCCGTCAAAGCCGCCCGCCGCGCCGTAGCTGCGGTAATCGTCCTGCAATTCCTGCTGCGCCAGCGCGCCGTAGCCGCAGTCGCGGATCTGCCGCTCCAAAAAGCCCGGGCTGCACAGCGTGAGGCGCACCACCGCAAGGCCCGCCAGCAGCGTGACGAACACGCACAGCAGCCACGCCGCCAAAATGGAAAACAGCCGCCGTGCCAGCAGCCTGCGCCCGGCTGTGTTGTCTGAATGCTCCATGCTCCCTCCGGACAAAAGGCGCGGCGCGCTTTTCGCACACAGCCCGCGGCCCGGCATCCGCCGCTCTGCCGTCAGCGCGGCGCGCCCATTTTCCCGCGCGCTACTGCGCGCGCTCGATCACCGGGCCGGACACATACTCCGCGTACACAAAAAACCGGAACGGCGTGTACCCCAGCATATCGAACGGATAGCAGGTGTACAGGATCAGGTTCTCGTCGGTGCGCGCGAAGTCGTAAGCGGCGTCGTCCGTCGCCTCAAGAATATCCACTTTTGTCACCTCATAGACATACTGCCCATAGTAGGTGGCAAATGTGATCTGCATGCCGGGCTGCACACCCTCCAGCTTGCGGAAGAACGTGCCCGCGTGGCCGGCCACCAGCACGGTGCGCCCCTCGCCGGGGATCCATGCGCCCTCATAGACGCCGGCCCCCTGATTGAGCTGCGCCGAGCCGTCGCCGTAGTACACCGGCGCGGACAGGCCCGTGTCGGCGATGTCGATCTGGCCGATCTTATCGCCCGTCTGCGGCGTCTGGCTCAGCGTCACGATGCCGGAGCGGGCCAGGTCGTCCGCAAGGCCGGTGAACAGGTCGCTGGGGGCGGGGGCGGCCTCCTGCGTGAACAGCAGGCGCGCCAGCCCCATGTACGGCGAGACCACCGGCGCGAACGCCAGCACAAGGATGAGCGCCGTTGCAGCGAAAAAAACAGAGGGAAGGACAATGAAGTCCTTCCCTCCGTGGGTGCGGGAAGGATGTTTCACCTTACCGGGCCAGCAGGCCCATCTTGCGCACACCGATCACGGCCGCGCCCAGCGTGCCCGCCAGCGCGATGCCCAGCACCGCGACAGACTGCGCGCTGACGCCCGTGTTCTTGATGACCGTGGAGCCGCCCGCAGCGGTCGAGCCGCCCGTGGTGCCGCCCGAAGTGGTGCTGGCGGCGTCAATGGAGCCGGCGAAGCTCTGCGTGGTGGCGTCCGGCGCCGAGACGGAACCCGTGACCGTGGCCACGCCGTTCGCAACGCTGATGCTGTCCACCGTCACAGTGACGCCCGCACGCGCGAGGATCGCGACGCCCTGATCGACAAAGCCCGCGATCACGGACTCAGTGCGCTGGTCCGCCGGCGTAGCGAGGGCCGTGTTGTACAGGTCCTGCAGGTCGCTGACGACATCCGCCGTGATGGCGTCGGGATGCGCGGCACCGTACTCATCGATGAACGCGACGGCCTGCGCGCGCTGGCTGTCGGTGATGCCCTGCACGCTGTTCACAAGGTTCTTCAGCGCGTCCACATCGCTGGCGGCCGCAAATGCGCTGACCGACAGCGCCAGGCTCAGCGCTACCGCGATAACTGCCGAAATCAACTTCTTCATGAGGATCTCTTCCTTTCCCGGTTGCTTTGCGAATTCTTATTTATATATACCCGCCGCAAGAATAGCGTATGGCGGGGATATACCGAAATATGGGCCGCGCCAGCGGCTTTATGCGCCCGCAGGCGGCGTCAGCCCGGGCGTTTGCCCGCAAACAGCGCCGCGGCGCCGGCCTCGAGCCGCCGCGCTGCGCCCGGCCCCAGCGTGCGCGCCACATGCGCCATGGCCTCGCGCAGGTTCGGCGGGCGGTGCAGCGGCGAGTGCGTATCGCTGGCGGCCGCCGCGGCGCGCCCGGCCCGCACAAGCGCCATCGCCAGCTGGCCGCGCGGCGAGCGCTCGGTCAGCGAGGCGGCGTTCACCTGCAAAAGCGCGCCCGCTTTGCGCCATTCCTCCACAAGCTGCGGGTGGCGCTGCACATAGGGGTAGCGCTCGACATGCGCCACAAGCGGCACAAAGCCGGCGTTTACAAGGTGCTCCAGCACGCGCACATCCCAGATTGGGCGCAAATCCCACGGCATCTCCACCAGCAGCACCCGCGTGCCCGAAAAGCACAGGGGCGCCGGATCGAGCCCGAGCAGGCAGGGGTCCAGCCGAAGCTCGGCCCCTAGGCGGATGTCGACGCCCGTCTGCGCGCCGCGCAGCGCGCGCCCCAGCGCGAGGGCCGCGCCCGCGCGCCGTTTGCAGAACGCGGGCAGGCTTTCGCGCGAAAGGTCGCAGTGCGGCGTGCACACAAGCGCGCTCACGCCCTGCGCGCGCTCGAGCCCCAGCAGGCGCAGCGCTTCGTGCACGTCGCGCGCACCGTCGTCCAGCCCCGGCAGGATGTGCGTGTGGAGGTCGGTCATACCTCTTGCAGCTCCTCGTCGTCCTCGTCGTACGTGTACGCGCCGGCCTCGCCGTCGCTGTGATAAGCGTAGGTGTCGGCGTAGCTGCCATAGCCGCCGTACCCGCCGCCATAGCCGTAGCCGCTTGTCTTGCTGGCGGCCTTCAAATCGAAGTCGGTGAGCACCGCGCCCAGGATGTTGGCGTTTACGGCCTGCAAATTCTTCTTGGCGCGCTGGATCTGGTCGATGGTGGCGTAATTCTGCCGCACGGCCAGCACTACGCCGTCCGCGTAGCGGCTGAGCACGGCCGCGTCCGTCACGACGGACACCGGCGGCGTGTCGAAAATGATATAGTCGTAATGGGATTCCAGCGCGCCGATCAGCGCGCCCATGCGGGCGCTGCCGAGGATCTCGGCCGGGTTGGGCGGCACCATGTCCGCGATGATGACGTGCAGGCTCATGCCCTTGAACGCGACGATCGCATCCTTGAGCTGGCGGCCGCCGAGCGCCTTCGACAGGCCCTTATAGGCCTTGTTGTCGATGCGCAGGTAGCGGTGCACCGTGGGCTTGCGCAGGTCGCAGTCGATCAGAAGCACGCGGCTGCCCGCGTCGGCCATTGTCACGGCGAGGTTCACCGCAAGGCTCGTCTTCTGCTCGCCGGGCACGGCGCTGGTGACGATGATCTTGCGGCACGCATTCTCCACCGAGAGGAACTGCAAATTCGTGCGCAGAGATTTGAACGCCTCCTGATACGCGAACGGGGCGTTCTGCGAAATCAGAAGGAACTGATTGTCGTTTTGTGCGTGTTTCTTTTTCACTTCTGCTTCGCTCCTCTTTTGCGCGCGCAGGCGGCGTTGTCGGGGATGACGCCCAGCACCGGCAGGCCCAGCTTCTGGGTGATGTCCTCGTCGGTCATGATCTTGTTGTTCAGCATGCTGCGCAGCACGATGACGCCCATGGCGAGAACGCCGCCCAGCATGCCGGCCACCAGCGTGTTCATACGCTTGTTGGGCGAGACGGGATCAGGCGAAGCCGCCGGCTCGGACACCACTTCCACGCTGCCGGCCTTGACCGTGCTGATGATCACTTCCGGCGCCTGGTCGACGATGCTCTGCACGATCTCTTCGGCGCGCTGGACGTTTTCGTCCTGCACGGAGATGCGCATCACCTGCGTCTCGTTCACGGCGCTGATGCTGACCTTGGCGGCCAGCTGGTCGTACGTGATGGAGAGGCCCAGATCGTCAATGGTGCGGTTGAGCACCGTGTCGCTTTTCAAGATGACGGCGTACGTCTCCACCAGCTGCTTGGCGGAATTGATCTGGTCGTTCGTCACGGTGGACTGGATCTGCTGCTGCTCGCTGGGGTTGACGATCAGCATGGCGCTGGCCTCGTACTGAGGCGTGACCAGAAAGGTTGTATAGCCGAAGCCGGCCGCCGCAAACAGCACCACCGCCGCGATGATCACCAGCAGATTCCGCTTGATGAGATTCAATATCTGCATCAGGTCGATGGTGTCGTATTCCTGTTCCAAAAAATATCCCTCCGTTTGATCCCTTTTTATGGGACTGACGGCGTGCGCGCGGCCTGCCGTTTCCTTGTGTCTATAGGAATTCATAATATAGCCAATATACATATAATAGCTTTCCCGCGCGGCATCGTCAAGGGCCGTGCGGGGCTTTCTCGGTATTGGGCGCGATTCGCCGCCGCCCGGCGCAGGCATTTGTGCAATATCACGAACACCATTTCCGGATGTGTCGGAATCTAACCTGATTTTTTCACACATGCCCTTCTATACTGTTTTTTATCCAATGTTATAGTATTTGTGTATTGGGCAAATTTCCCACTCGAGTCCGCAGGCGGAAACGCTTTGGAAAGTTCTTCCTCCCGCAGGTAAAAATCCCCTATAGTATGTGTAAAATTCGACAGTTTCCGCGTTCCGTTTTTCGCTTTCGCCGCGCGAAAAAATTTTTTCGCGCACAGTAAAAGGGCCCTCCCTGCACGGGGAAGGCCCTTCTGCCGTGTCATCATTCTGTTTTGGGAAAAGGCAGAGGGCGCGGCGCATGCCGCGCCCTCCGCCGGGA
>DXGT01000130.1 GCA_019113785.1 Candidatus Ruthenibacterium merdigallinarum
GATGATGGGGCCGGAGCCGATGACGAGCACTTTTTTGATGGACGGGTCCTTAGGCATGCTGCGCGCCCCCTTTCTGCATCATGGCGATGAATTCGTCGAAGAGATAGCCCGTGTCGCGCGGGCCGCCGCAGGCCTCCGGGTGGAACTGCACGGTGAAGCACGGGATGTTCTTGTAGCGGATGCCCTCGACGGTGCCGTCGTTGGCGTTGACGTGGCTGACCTCGGCCTCGTCGGCGCGCACCGTGTCGGCCACCACGGCGTAGCCGTGGTTCTGGCTGGTGATGTAGGTGCGCCCGTGTGCCAGGTCGGTGACGGGCTGGTTGACGCCGCGGTGGCCGTATTTCAGCTTTTCCGTGCGCGCGCCGTGGGCCAGCGCCGTCAGCTGGTGGCCCAGGCAGATGCCGAACACCGGCAGGCCCATGTGCGTGATGGCCTTGAGGTTTTCGATGATGGCCACGTTCTCGGCCGGGTCGCCCGGGCCGTTCGACAGCATGATGCCGTCGAGCCCCAGCGCGGCCAGCTCCTGCGCGCTCGTGCGCGCGGGCACCACCGTCACCTTGCACCCGCGCGCGACAAGGCTGCGCAGGATGTTGTTTTTATAGCCGAAATCGAACAGCGCCACGTGCCAGCGGCCGTCCTCGTTATACGTGCGCCGCTCGCGCGCGCTCACGCTGTCGACCGCGTCGGTCACGGCGTAGGCGCGGATGCGCTCCATCAGCGCCGCATCGCCCAGCGCGGCCTCGGCGCTCTCGTACTCGGTGGTGACGGCGCCGTTCATCACGCCGCTCTCGCGCAGGATGCGCGTCAGGCGGCGCGTGTCCACGCCGCTCACGCCGATGATGCCCTGCTCCTTCAAAAACGCCGAGATCGTCTTTTTGCAGCGGAAGTTCGACGGCTCCTCGCACGCCTCGCGCACGATGTACCCGAACGCCCAGATGCGCGCGGACTCGGCGTCCTCGCCGTTCACGCCGTAGTTGCCGATCATGGGATAGGTCTGCGTGATGATCTGGCCGTAATAGCTCGGGTCGGTGAGGGTCTCCTCATAGCCGGCCATCGCGGTGCTGAACACCACCTCGCCGACGCGCGTGCCCTCGGCGCCGAAGCTCTCGCCCTCGAACACCATGCCGTTTGCCAGCACAATGAATGCTTTCATATCTGTCCTCTTTTCCGTCAATGGGTGTGCGCTCACAGCGTCTGCTTGGCCGCCTCTTTCATTTTGCGGCTGCCCAGATGGACGAGCGGCAGCTTGCCCTCGGCGCAGATGGGGCACTCCTCGGGCAGGTAGTTGGGCAGGTCCAGCTTGGCCGCGCTGGCCAAAATCTCGATGGGCGAGGGCGCGTCGGCCTTGGTGCGGTCCACCACGCACGCGATGCCCAGGCACACGCCGCCGGCCTCCTCGATGACGCGCTTTGTCTCCAGCGACGAGATGCCCGTGGTCACGACGTCCTCGGCGATCAGGCAGCGCTCGCCCGGCCGGATGGCAAAGCGTTTGAGGGCCATCACATTGTCCACGCGCTCGGTGAAAATGGCGCGCTTGCCCAGCTGGCGCGCCAGCTCGTACGCGTACACGATGCCGCCCATCGCCGGGCCCACCACCACGTCCACGTCAAGGCTGCGCAGCTGGTCGGCCACGCTCTTCATCACCTCGGCGCATTTGTCGGGATACTGCTGCAAAAACGCCATCTGGCAGTAGGCCGACGAATGCCGGCCGGAGGACAGCAGGAAATGCCCCTCCAAAAACGCGTCGCAGCTTTTTAAAATCTCGAGATTGCGGTTTTCCATCATAAACCCGTCCTTTCCTGAAAACACAAATGTCGGTCCGTCTTCACACAAGCGCCGCGCCGCGGATCTCGGCGAGGCTCTTCACGCCGTGCGCGTCCATCCACGCGGCCATGCCGCGGGCGATGTCCTCGCAGGCGCGGGGATTGGCAAAGTTCGCCGTGCCCACCTGCACGGCCGCGGCGCCCGCCATGAGGAACGCGAGCGCGTCCTCGGCCGTCGCAATGCCGCCCAGGCCCACCACGGGCACTTTCACCGCTTTGCACACCTGGTACACCATGCGCAGCGCGATGGGCCGGATGGCCGGGCCGGACAGCCCCGCAAACACATTGTCGAACACGGGCCGGCGCTTTTCGATGTCGATGGCCATCGCCTGGAACGTGTTGACGAGGCTCAGCCCGTCCGCGCCCGCTTCTTCGCACGCGAGGGCCATCTCGGTGATGTTCTCGGCGTTGGGCGACAATTTGACGATGAGCGGCTTTTTCGTGCATTTGCGCACGCGCGAGACCACCTCGCGCGCGCTCTCCGCCTTGACGCCGTAGGCGATGCCGCCGGCCTTGACGTTCGGGCAGCTGATGTTCAGCTCGATGAAGTCGACGTCCGCCGCGTCCAGCAGGCGCGCGCCCTCCTCATACGTCTCGACGGTGCTGCCGCCGAGGTTCGCCATCACGGCCGGGCCCAGCGCGCGCATGGCGGGCAGCTCGTGCTCGATGAAATGGCGCACGCCGGGGTTCTGCAAGCCGATGGAGTTGATGAGGCCGGACGGCGTCTCGAACAGGCGCTCGCCCTCGTTGCCCTCCTTGCCCTCCAGCGTCAGGCCCTTGCCGGACACGGCGCCCACCCACGCCATGTCCACGATGTTTTCATATTCGTAGCCGAAGCCGTACGTGCCGGACGCGCCGATGACCGGCGTGTTCATCCCGACGCCGCACAGCTCGGTGTACAGGCATTTGGGCGCGTCAGCCATAGAACACACTCCCCTCGAACACGGGGCCGTCCTTGCACACGGACACGCCGCCGTTTTTCGCCTTGCACCGGCAGCCCAGGCACGCGCCGATGCCGCAGGCCATTTTGGCCTCCTTGCTGACATAGACGCGCACGCCGGCGGCCAGCGCCATTTTCGCGGCCTTTTCCATCATGACCTCCGGCCCGCAGATATACACCGTGTCGTACGCGCCGGGCGTCAGAAGGTCGGTGACGAAGCCCTTGTGCCCCACGCGGCCCGTGTCGGTCGCCACGGACACCTTGCGGCACACCTTCTCGAACGCCTCCACGCAGTACGGCTCGTCGCGGTAGCCCAGGATGGCGTCCACCACGACGCCCGCCTCGCGCAGCTCGCGCGCCAGCTGGAACAGCGGCGCGGTGCCGATGCCGCCGCCCACGAGCACGGCGGTGTCGCCCTCGAGCACAAAGCCGTTGCCCGCCGGGCCGGTGAGGCGCAGCGCGTCGCCCGCCGCCAGCTTTGCCAGCTGCGCCGTGCCGCGGCCCCTCACCTGATACAGAAAGCCCACGCTGCGCCGCTCGCGCTGGCAGGCGAACACGCTGATGGGGCGCGACAGAAGCGGCGCCTCGTCCTGCCCCCAGGCGCGCAGCATGTAGAACTGGCCCGCTTTGGGCAGCGCCGCCTCCTCGGGCAGCGCCACCTCCAGCAGCCAGACGTCCGCCGCGCGCGGCTCGTTTTTCAGCACGCGGGCCTCAAAGTTTTGCGCATGCATCCGCAATGGCTCCTTTCATGTCCACACACTCGTTGTACGCGGCCTCGTCGAACGCGACGCCCGGCTGCTTTTTGTACGCCAGCAGGATGCCGCGGCTGGAGTTCACCGTGCCGCCGTTGCCCTTCCACAGGTACTGGGCGATGTCCTCGGCCTTGCCGCCCTGCGCGCCGTAGCCCGGGATCAAAAAGAACGAGTCGCGGTATTTCGCGCGGATCTCCTTCGCCTCCTCGATATGGGTGCCGCCGATGACGAGGCCCATCGAGGAATAGCCGTGCGCGCCCATGTAGGCGCGGCCCATCTCGCTGACCTTGTCGCCCACGAGGTCGTACACGTGGCGGCCGTCGGCCAGCTTCTCGTACTCAAAGTCCTTCGCGCCGGCGTTCGAGGTGCGGCACAGCACGAACACGCCCTTGCCCTTCTCCTGCATGTACTTCGTGTACGGCGTCAGGCTGTCCAGGCCCATGTACGGCGCCAGCGTGACGAAATCGGCCTCAAACTCGCCGTCCATGTGGGCTTTCGCGTACATCTCGGCCGTCTTGGCGATGTCGCCGCGCTTGATGTCCGCAATGGCGACGAGGTTTTTCTCGGCGAGGATGCGCAGCGTATCGCGGTAGGCGCGCAGGCCGTCGAGGCCCAGCGCCTCGTAGTAGGCGATCTGCACTTTGTAGCAGCCCGCCACGCCCTGCGTGGCGTCGATCAGCGCGCGGTTGTAGCGCACGATGTTCTCGCCCGCGGTCAGCGCGCTGTCGGCAAAGCCCTCGGGCAGATAGGAGATGTCGGTGTCAAGGCCCACGCACACGGGGCCTTTTTCGGCCACGGCCTCATACAAACGGTCGATCTGCATCATGTTCGTTCCCTCCGTTTACTCGTTGTCCTGATAGGTGATCTTTCCGCGCCGGATGGTCGTCTTCACGCGGCCCGTCAGCGTCATGCCGCCGTAAGGCGTGTTGTGGCTCTTGCCGGCGAACTTGTCCGGGTCCACCACATAGGGGCGCTGCACGTCCGCCAGCACGACGTCGCCGTCCATCCCCGGCTCCAGAAGGCCGCGGTGCAGCCCCAGGATCTCGGCCGGGCGGCGGCTCATCATGCGCGACAGCTGCGCCAGCGCCATGCCGTGCTCGCAGCACAGCTTTGTGTAGCACACGCCGAAGGCCGTCTCCAGCCCCACCACGCCCGGCGCGCCGGCGGCCTTGTCCTCGGGCGAATGCGGCGCGTGGTCGGTGGCGATGGCGTCCACCTCGCCGCGCTTCATGCACTCGATGAGGAACGCGACGTCCGCCTTTTCGCGGATGGGCGGGTTCACGCGGAAGTCGTTGTTCGAGAACCAGATGTGGTGCGGTGTCACTTCGCACGTCACGCGCACGCCACGCCGGCGCGCGGCGAGGATGTCCTCCATCGCCTCTTTCGTGCTGACGTGGCACATGTGCAGCCGCGCCCCCGTCGACTGGGCGATGTACAGATTGCGCGCCGTCTCCAGATTCTCCGCCAGGCGGTAGTCGATCGGCGAGAGGTCCATGTCCTCGGCGTGGCTCATGATCACGAGCCCCCGCTCGGCCGCGATGACCATCGCGTCGTACATCACTTTCGACGAGCGCACGCCGCGCCCGTCGTCGCTGAGAAAGCGGATATCCTCGGGCAGCGTGCGCAGATGGTCGAGCGTCTGGCCGTCGAAATCCTTCGTGATGGACACGCACTGGTTGACGCCGCACAGGCCCACCTCTTCGGCCTGCGCCATCACGCTGCGCGCGATGGCGGCGCTCGAGCACACGGGCTTTGTGTTCGCCATGCAGTTGACGAACGTGTAGCCGCCGCGCGCGGCCGCGCGGCTTCCGGAGGCGACGTCCTCCTTGTACTCGAGGCCCGGCGTGCGGAAATGGCAGTGCAAATCGATGAACGCGGGCAGCACGGTGAGGCCGGCGGCGTCCACCACCTCCTCGCCCGGGCGCTCGCAAAGGCCCTCGCCGACGGCGGCGATGCGCCCGTCCTCGATGCGCAGGCCGCCCGGCCGCTCGCCGTTCGCGTCGACGAGCCGCGCGTTTTTGATCAGCATGGCAAACCCTCCTGTTCGCGGATTTCAGGCAAAAAAAAAGCTCTTCCCCAGAAGGGGAAAGGGCTTACAGGCAAAAACGGAAACACGAAGGCCCCAGGCTACCGGACATCTTGCGCAGCACGGGCATCGTTCCTATCCTCCGTCTTTTTTCGGCAAATTGATTGCAACTCGATTTCGATTGATTATAGCATTTTCAAAGGAAATTGTCAATTGTCAAAACGCGCGGCGCAGAGCAAAAACGCGCGCGGCGCGAAGCGAAGCGCGCCCCGCCGCGCGCCGCGTGCGTTTTGTCAGCATTTTTCGTAGGCCCAGCGCTCTTCGCCGCCGGCAAGGCGCACCGTGCCGCAGCGCACAAAGCCGCTTTTTTCCAGCGCGCGCTGCATGGGCCGGTTATCGCGGTGGGTGTCGATGCGCAAATGCCCGCACCGGGCAAAACACCAGGCAAAGCACGCCGCGGCCACGCCGCGCCCGTGCGCGTCCGGGGCCACGGCCACGCGGTGCAAAACGCCGTAAGGGCCCGTTTTTTTCCACGCGCCGTCGATCGTGTCATAGCACGGCTCGGGCGCGTCGCCCGTTTTGAAATAGAACGCGGCCAAAATCTTTTCCCCTTCGCAGCACAGGTACATGTCGCCCGCGCCGGCATCGCGGGCGAGCAGCGCCTCGCCCGGGTAGCCGTCCCTCCACTGGCCGGGGTTGCCCACCTCGGCCATGAACTGCCG
The DNA here is from genome assembly GCA_019113785.1 of Candidatus Ruthenibacterium merdigallinarum. Lineage (GTDB taxonomy): Bacteria > Bacillota > Clostridia > Oscillospirales > Ruminococcaceae > Ruthenibacterium > Ruthenibacterium merdigallinarum. The sequence continues at coordinate 6,264 of DXGT01000130.1, forward strand.
CGCCGCGGCGTAGATGGCGAGCATCGCCGGCACGTCGCCCGGCCCGGCGCGGCGGAACGCAACGCTCACAACAGCCGCACCCCCGCTTCGCGGCAGGCGCGCTTTGTCTCCTCGTCCCACAGGCTCACCTGCACCTCGCCCACGTGCGCTTTGCCCAGCAGCAGCATGCACAGGCGGCTCTGGCCGATGCCGCCGCCGATCGTCAGCGGCAGCTTGCCCTCGAGCAGCAGCCGGTGGAACGGCAGCTGCGCGCGCTCGGGGCAGCCCGCCAGCGCCAGCTGGCGCGCGAGCGATTCCTCGTCCACGCGGATGCCCATGCTGCTCAATTCCACGGCGCAGCCCAGCGTCTCGTGCCACATCAGCAGATCGCCGTTCAGCGCCCAGTCGTCGTAATCGGGCGCGCGGCCGTCGTGCTTTTGCCCGCTCTTCAAAACGCCGCCGATCTGCTTGATGAACACGGTGCCGCACTCTTTCGCCGCGGCGTTCTCGCGCTCGCGCGGGGACAGGCCGGGCCAGCGGTCCTCCAGCTCCTGCGAGGTAACGAACGTCACGTCGCGCTCCAGATGCGTGTCCAGCGCCGGCAGCTGCCATTTCAGCTCATCCAGCGTGCCGCACACGGCGTGCACGATGTCCTGCACAGTCTTTTCGAGGTACGCCTCCGTGCGCTGCTCGCGCAGGATGACCTTCTCCCAGTCCCACTGGTCGACGTAGATCGAATGGAGGTTGTCCATCGCCTCGTCGCGGCGGATGGCGTTCATGTCGGTGACAAGGCCGTTGCCGGGGAAAAAGTCGTACTCGTACAGCGCGAGGCGCTTCCACTTGGCCAGGCTGTGCACGACGGCCGCCTGGCAGCCGGCGGCCGGCACGTCGAACGCCACGGGCCGCTCGACGCCGTTCAGATCGTCGTTGAGGCCGGTGGACGGGTCGACGAACAGCGGCGCGGTGACGCGCTTCAGGTGCAGCGCCGCGCACAGCTTCGGCAGAAAGAGCTGTTTTGTCAGGCCGATGGCCTTCTGCGTCTCATACAGTCCCAGAACGGACTTGTACCCCTTGGGGATCACGGTTCCCACAGGGCTTCCCCCCTCTTGTTTCAGATGTTCCCATTATAGCCCCGCGCCCGGCGCGCCGCAACCGCTTTTTCGCGTTTTTGCGGCAAAAATGCGCGCCGCGGCGCATTTTTTAAGGCCGGTTTCAGAAAACCGCAAGGATTTTTTAAGTTCCGCGCGCTACTATAAAGAAAACGGCGCGCCGGTGTGCGCGCCAAAATTGAGAGGAGCGAAGCCGATGACCTGCCATTCCCACCGCGCAGCCGCCGCGCCGGCATACGGCGCCCGCGCGCGCCTGCGCGCGCGAAAGCGCCGCCGTCGCCGCCGGTTTTTCCTGTGCGCGGCGGCCGTGCTGGCGCTGGGCCTCGCGGCTGCGCGCCTCGCGCCGCCCCTCGCGTCCGGGCACAGCCGCCCGGCGGGCGCTGCCGCTCTCTCCCTGTCAACGGGCGCGGGCGCGCTGAGCGGGGAGACACGCGCCGCGCTCGAGGCGCTGTGCGAGACCGACGCGCGCGCCGCGGCCATCCTCGACGACCCCGGGGCCTATCCGGCCGAGCTCGTCGAGCTGCTGGTCACCGCGCCCGACGCGCTCGACCTTGTGCTCGCCTGGCCGGACATCCGCGACACGCCGCCCGCGGACAGCGTCGGCGCGCTGACGGCCGGCGAAGTGCCGCTCTTGTTCCAGTGGGACACGCGCTGGGGCCTTGTGCCTTACGGCGGCACATGCCTCGCCGTCAGCGGCTGCGGGCCGACGGCGCTGTCCATGGTGGCCGCGGGCCTTACGGGCGACGACGCCATCACCCCGGCCGCCGTGGCCGCCTGGGCGGACGCGCATGGCTACGCCGGCGAAAACGGCACCAGCTGGGAGCTGCTGCGCACGGGCTGCGAGCACTTCGGCGTGCGCGCCGAGGAGCTGCCGCTGAGCGAGGCGGCCGTCTCGGGCGCGCTGTGCGCCGGGCGGCCCATCATTTGCAGCATGCGCCCGGGCGACTTCACCACCACGGGCCATCTGATCGTGCTCACCGGCTGGCAGGACGGCCTGCTCGCTGTGCACGACCCCAACAGCCGCGCGCGCAGCGCTCAGCTGTGGGAGTACAGCGCCGTCAGCGGCCAGATCCGCAACCTGTGGGCCTACGACCTCCTTTGAAGCCGCCGCACCGCGGCCATGAGCGCCGCGGCCAGCGCCGTGCCCGCGCAAAAGCCCGCGAAGTCGAGCCAGACGTCCGCCGGGCTGGCCGAGCGCCCGGGCGAAAACAGCTGCAGCGTCTCGTCGGCAAGCGCCACGGCCATACCCGCCAGCAGCGCCCAGCCCAGCGCGCGGGCCAGCCGCAGGCCCCACGCGCGCACCCACGCGGCCGCGAGCGCGCCCAGCAGCGCAAACTCGCTGAAATGCGCGGCCTTGCGCACGAAGTGCTCGGTGACGCTGGCGCCGGGCGACACCGCTTGCAGCGCGTCGTTCACGCGCTGCGTCACCGTGCCGCTGACCTGCGACGACGCCGGCCCGCTCGCCAGCGAATTGCCCCAAATGAAGCATGCCAGCGCGCACACGGCCACGCTCAGCGCAATGCGCGCGGCCCACAGCCGCGCCGGCACCTTTCCCTGCACGGGAACACGCCCCTTTCCGAAATTTGTTTTCTATCATACCACGCGCGCCGCCGCGGCACAAGGGCCGCGGCGGCGCGCGTTTGTATACAGAAAAATTTCTCCGGACAAAAACAGTGTTCCCTTTTCTCACGGAAAAAATCCGAAAAGCGTTGCGCCCTTCACGCCGCGTCCTGCACGGCGCGCTCGGCGAACGTGTTGTTCACCACCTCGTCGAAGGGGGCCGTCTCGTCCAGCTCGCCGGCCTCGCGCATGATCTGCTGCAACTTGTCAAAGCTCTCGCGCGCCAATGCGGGCTCGGTGCTGTACGCGCCCACTTTCTGGTAGTTTGCGACGGCGCTCTCCAGCAGCGCGAGGTCGGTGTCGGCAAACTGCGGGCTCACCGCCTTCGCCACCTCCTCGGGCGTGTGGCTGGCCACCCACTGCTGGCCGCGGTACACGGCGTTTGTAAAGCGCTGCACAAGGTCGGCGTTTTCGTCAAGATAGCTCTTCTTCGCAAAATACGCCGTGTACGGCAGATCGCCCGCCGCGTCGCCCACGGCCGCCACGATGTATCCCTTACCCTCGGCCTGCACGCTGCTGGCCGACGGCTCGAACATCGTCACATAGTCGCCCGTGCCGCCCAAAAACGCGCCCGTCATGTTGTCGAACTGCACGGAAGTGTCGAGGTACACGTCCGTCTCGGGGTCGAGCCCGCTCTGGCGGATGGCGTACTCGAACGCCATATACGGCACGCCGCCCTTGCGCCCGGGCAGGATGTGCGCGCCCGCGAGGTTCTTCCAGTCGAAGTCCTCCTCGGGCGTGCGGCCCACCAGCATGCTGCCGTCGCGGCGCGTCATCTGAGCGAACACCTGCGTGTGATCCTCTTTGCCCTCGTTGTACACATAGATGCTCGCCTCCGGCCCGGCAAAGCCGATGTCGATGTTGTCGGACAGCACGGCGCTCATCACCTTGTCGGCGCCGCCGCCGTTCGACAGCTCCACCTCGATGCCCTCGTCCTCGAAAAAGCCCAGCTCCAGCGCCGCGTACTGCGGCGCGTAGAAGATCGAGTGCGTCACCTCGCACACGCGCACTTTGTCGAGCGCCGCCTCCTCCTGCGCCGCGCAGCCCGCCAGCGCGCCGGCCAGCACAAGGCCCGCCAGCGCGCCGATCCCATGTCGTCTCATGAAAACCTCCCCTTTCTGCAAGGGCGGCCGCGGCCGCCCTGAATGCCGTTCAGCGCTTTGCGCCCCCGAAGCGCCGCTGCACCGCCCGCTGCGCCAGCGTCACCGCGCCGTACATCGCCGCGGCCACCGCCGACAGGATCAGCACCCCCGTCATCACAAGGTCCATCTGGAACACCTGCCCGCCATAGACGATGAGATACCCCAGCCCCGCCTTGCTGACGAGGAATTCGCCCGCGATCACGCCCACCAGCGACAGGCCGATGTTCACCTTCAGCGAGTTGAACAGCGTGCCCAAATTCGCCGGGAACACCACCTTGCACAGCACCTGCCGGCGCGTGGCGCCGAACGTGGCGGCCATTTTGAGGTATTCGGGGTCGGTGCGCAGAAAGCCCGCCAGCATCTCCAGCACCGTGACGATCAGGCTGATGGCCAGCGCCATGAAGATGATGGCCCGCGTGCCCGCGCCCGCGATGATGATGATCACCGGGCCCAGCGCGATCTTCGGCAGGCTGTTGAGCACCACGAGATACGGCTCGGCCACGCGGGCGATGAACGGCGACCACCACAGCACCACGCTGACGAGAAGGCCGATGGCCGCGCCCAGCGCAAAGCCCGTCAGCGTCTCGTACAAAGTGACGCCCACGTGCAGCCACAGCTCGCCGCGCGCCAGCTGCGCCAGCGTGCCCCAGATGCGCGAGGGTTGGCTGAAGATAAAGCTGTCGAGCGCGCCGGCGCGCGCGGCCAGCTCCCACGCGGCGAAAAGCCCCGCCAGCAGCGACAGCTGGCACAGCCGCACCAGCCGCTTTGTGCGCCGCTGCCCTCTCAGATACGCGCGCCGCTGCGGGGACAGGTGCGCCTCATGTGGTTTCATCGCGCTTCAGCTCCTTCCAGATGTGGTCGAAATAACCGGCAAAACGCGGGTGGCTGCGGCAGGCGAGCGGCGTGCGGTCGGGGCCGAAGTCGATGGGAAGGATCTCCCGGATGCGCGCCGGCCGGCTGGACAGCACCACCACGCGGTCGCCCATGCTGATGCTCTCAGGGATGTCGTGCGTCACCATCAGCGTCGTGACGCCCTCGCGCTTCAAAATGGCGTACACGTCGTCGGCCACCGCAAGGCGCGTCTGGTAATCCAGCGCGCTGAACGCCTCGTCCAAAAGCAAAATCTCCGGCCCGGCGGCCAGCGTGCGGATGAGCGCCGCGCGCTGGCGCATCCCGCCCGAGAGCTGGCGCGGGTATTTGTCGCGGAACTCGTCGAGGCCGTACGTGCGCATCAACTCGTCCGCGCGCTCCACGGCGCGCTGCGTCTTTGCGCGGCGGATCTCCAAACCGAACAGCACGTTGCTCCAGATGGTGCGCCACTCCAGCAGGCTGTCGCGCTGGAGCATGTAGCCCACATGCCCGCTGACGCCGCGCACGGGCTTGCCGCGCACGGTCACGCGGCCCTGCGTCGGCGGCAAAAGCCCGGCGATCACGCTCAGCAGCGTCGACTTGCCGCAGCCCGACGGGCCCACGATGCTGACGAACTCGCCCTCGCGCACGTCCAGCGAAATGTGGCGAAACGCCGTCACCTCGCCGTTTTGTGCCTGATACGTCTGGCTGACGTCCTCCACGCGCAAAATCCCCATACCCGCGCACCTCGCTTTCTTGCCGGTTGCTACAGTACATGCGCGCCGCGCGCGTTTCGTGCACGGGGCTGCGCCAAAGGGACGTCTTTTCTTTCCGCACAAGCTGTGTTATAATATATTAGTTAAGGATAAAACAGAAAAAAGCAGGCGGGCGCGCCCCGGCGCGCCGCAAAGCGGAGGAGCGTTTAAAAGGACATGCTGTACAGTGAACTGAACATTCCCGAGCAGCTGCACAAAGCCGTGGAGCGCATGGGCTTTGTGGAGATGACGGAGGTGCAGGAGAAGGCCATCCCCGTGATGCTCGAAGGGCGCGATATCATCGCCAAGGCCCCCACGGGCACAGGCAAGACCTGCGCCTTCGGCATCCCGCTGATCCTCGGGCTCGAGCAGGACAAGGTATACCCGCAGGCCGTCGTGCTGGCCCCCACGCGCGAGCTGGCCCAGCAGATCACCGAGGATCTCAAAGATCTGGCCCACTTTTACCCGGACGTGCGCATCGTGTGCGTGTACGGCGGGGCCAACATCCAAAAGCAGATCGAAAAGCTGAAAAAGGGCGCGCACATCATCGTGGCCACGCCCGGCCGCTTTCAGGATCACATCAACCGCCGCACCGTGGACATCTCGCACATCCGCGACGTCGTGCTGGATGAGGCCGACGAGATGCTGAACATGGGCTTTTACAAGGACGTGCGCAAAATTTTGGACCAGCTCAAGGCCCGCAAGCGCCTGGCGATGTTCTCGGCCACCATCAGCCGCGAGGTGATGGACATCGGCTGGCTGTATCAGCGCGACGCCGAGGAGATCACCGTCCAGCCCGTGGAGGATTCGGCCCCGAAGATCGACCAGTACATGCTGCTGACCACCGGGCGCAACAAGCTGCCGGACATCACGTCCATCATCCTGAAAAACCACTACCAGCGCGTGATGATCTTCTGCAACACCAAGTACACCACCGCCATGCTGGCCAACCAGCTGGCCGACCTGAATTTCTCAGTGGACTGCCTGCACGGCGACCTCTCGCAGGCCGAGCGCAACAAGATCATGGCCACGTTCCGCGAGGGCAATCTCGCCGTGCTGGTGGCCACGGACGTGGCCGCCCGCGGCATCGACGTGTCCGAGGTAGACGCCGTCATCAACTACGACGTGCCGCCCTCGAACGAGTACTACACCCACCGCATCGGCCGCACGGGCCGCGCAAAGCATGTGGGCACCTCGTACCTTCTGTACACGAAAGAGGAGCGCACGCGCGTGCGCGACATGCTGCGCTACACGCGCAACACCGCCACGCCCATCGCCATCGACGACAACGGCGAGATCGTGCCCGCCGAATTCTGAAAAAACGCACAAGACGCGCAGCGGGCGCGGCCAAAAGGCCGCGCCCGCTGCGCATTGTTTCGCTATTCTTCCGCCTCGGCGCTCGCCGTCTCGATGCGCGCCGCGCCGCCCCCCTCCACGAGGAAGCGGTACACCGGCCGCCACACCCCGTCGCCGCCGCGCTCGTAGTCGAGCGCCGCGGGCGCGTCCTGCGCAAGGCCCAGCCGCGCGGCCGCCTGCGCCGGGGTGCACAGCGCCGCCGCGCCGTCCTCGTGCACGGCGCGCCAGGTGACGCCCACAAGGTTCCCCTCCCCGTCCAAATCGAGGCTCAGGCGTTCAAAGCGGTAGGCGTACAGCTGCGCGGGGACGCCGGCGTCCTCCCCTGCGAGCGCACAGCACTCGCCGCCGTCGGCCTGCCAGGCGCGCCGGGCGCTCAGCGCCTGCGCGTACGCCTCGCACAGTTCGCCGGCCTCTGTGCCCGCGGGGCGCGCCAGCAACGCGCCGCCGTCCGCCGCCGCGGCCGTCACGGCCGCGCCATACGCCGTATACGTCCAGTTCTGCGCGCCCGGCGCGCCCTCCAGCAGCGCTTGCAGCTGCGCTTCGGCGCTGCTTGTCCCGTCCGCGCCGTCCGCATACAGCGGCAGCTGCGCGGGCAGCGCCTCCTGCGAAAGGCCCGCCGTCGGGTTGCGCCAGAACGCGGCCGCCGCGTCCCCGGCCGCACTGTCGGCGGCGCCGCCCGCCGAGGCCAGCTTCGGGGCCGCCGCATCGGGCGATGCCTCCCGGGCCCGCGCGGCCTCCGGCTGCGCCGTGTCCGGCGCTTCGGCAGCAAAGGCCGCCGCGCTCTGCGCCGCGCCGTCCGCAGCCCCGCCGCCCGCCGTCATCCCGGGGCGCAGCGCCGCCGGCAGGCACAGCGCGCATGCCAGCGCCGCGGCCGCGCACGCCAGCGCCAGCTTCGGGCGCGCACGGCGCGGGCGGGCCGCCTGCGCGCCGCGCATGGCGCGCGCCGTCCCGGTTTTCCACTCGCGCGAGGCGCGCACTTTGTCCATCGCGCTGCGGTAGTCCTCATCGCGCATCCGTCCCATCCCCTTCCAGCGTCTTCCTCAGCATAGCGCGCGCCCGCGCCATCTGGCTGAGCACCGTGTTCTGCGGCCTGTGCAGCAGCGCCGCGATCTCGGCCGTGTCGTAACCCATGATGTAATACAAATAGATCACCTGCCGGTACTTTTTCGGCAGGGCGTTCACGGCGTCGGCCACGCCGGTCTCGGCCGGGGTGAACGACGCCTCGGGGAACGCCTCCTCCAGCCCCTGCGTGCGGCGGTGCCACACGCTGCGCAGCAGGCTGTTGCAGCGGTTGATCGTCACGCGCAGCAGCCACGCCTTCTGGTGCTCGGCGCTCGCAAACACGGGGTCTTTTTTCACCAGCGCCAGGAACACGTCCTGCGCGGCGTCCTCGGCGTCGGCGCGGTTTTTCAGCATGGCGTACGCGGTGCGCAGCACCATGTCGCCGTACGCTTCCAGCGCGTCCTGTGCGCACAGCGGCGCGCCGGCCGCTTTCGTCTCCATCGCGCCAGCCCCCTTCCTTTACATACACGCGCCCCCGGCGCGCTTTATTGCAGGCAGACAACGCCCAAAAGGGGCCTTTCCATTTTTTCGGGAAAGGCCCCTGCGGGTTTTACTGTTTTGCGTCGGGCTGGGCGGGCGCGGGCGGCGCTTCAAACCAGAACACGCTGCCGCTGCCCACCTCGCTGCGCACGCCGAAGGCAAAGCCGTGGCTGACGAGGATGGCCTTTGTGATGGACAGCCCCAGCCCCGTGCCGACCTTGCCCGCGTCCGCGCGCGAGCGGTAATATTTGTCGAAGATATACGGCAGGTCCTCCTTGGGGATGCCCGCGCCGTGGTCCTCCACTTCGACGCGCACGCCGCCGCCTTCGCGCGAAAGGGCGCGCAGCGCCAGATAGCCGTCCTCGCCCACATGGTGCACAGCGTTCGCCAGCAGGTTGTGGATCACGCGCTGCATGCTGTCCGGGTCGGCCAGCACCATGCACGGCTCGTCGGCCTCGATCACCAGATGCGCGCCGCTCTGCTCGCAGATATTCTCATAGCGGCTGCCCACCTCGTCGCACATCTGCGCCAGGTCGAAGCGCACCTTGTGCGGCTTCACCGCGCCCGAGGAGTATTTCGACAAATCCATCACGCTGTTCACCAGCGAGGACAGACGGTCGCTCTCGTCGATGATGATGTCCAGCTGCTCGTTGCGCTTTTCCTCGTCGCCGCCGTTGATGTCGCGCATCGTCTCGGCGTAGCCCTTGATCAGCGTCAGCGGCGTGCGCAGATCGTGGCTGACGTTCGCCAGCAAATCGCGCTGCAATTCGTTGGCGCGGGCCACCTCGCCCGCCATGGTGTTGAAGTCCTGCGCGAGGACGCCGATCTCGTCGCTGCTGCGCGGGGACACGCGCACGTCGTAGTTGCCGCGCGCCATCTCGCGCGCCGCGGCCGACAGCTCCGTCAGCGGCTTTGTGATCCAGCGGCTGAACGCGTACGCGCCCAGCGTGCCGATGACCAGCAGCACCGCCGCGATGATCGGCAGCTGGAAGGCGATGACGCGCCCGGCCTGCCCGATGCGCTCAAGGTCGGTGGAGACGATGACGGAATACCCGTTCGACGTGCGGTGGCACACCACCATCTGGCGCATGCCGCCGGGCTTGTCCTCCAGCGTGAAGTGGCTGTCGCCGTACTCGAGCGTGTGCAGGCGGTAGTTCAGCGTGTTCACATTGTCCCACAGCGTCACGTCCACGTTCAGGAAGCCCGCGTCGCGCACGGTGGGGTGCAAAAGGCATTCGCCGCTGGCCAGCTGGTGCAGCTTGAATACCGAGCGGCCGCTGCCGTCCGCGATCTCCACGCACATGCCGGCCAGCCGGTCGAAGTAATCGCCGTTGAGGAAGGCCTCGGCGAACGCATCGCTGAAGCCGTCGCTGCGCGGGCCCTCCACCTGGCCGGCCCGCTCGACGACCGCGCCCAGCTCCTCGGCCGTGTGCGTCAGGCCGTTTTGGATGTTGAGGTTGTAGAACATCTCCAGAAGATAGACGTTCAGCACCCACACAAGAGCCAGCAAAAGCCCGATCAGCCCCACCATGAACGCCATCAGCTTGCGGCTGATCTTGCCAAAGAGAGGCTGCCTCGGGCTTTTCTTCTCACGCCGGCGCTGTGCGCGGCCTTTGCCCGCGCGCGCGGCGCCCGTCACGCTTTTGCCTCGGGGTCGAATTTATACCCCACGCCCCACACCGTCACGATGTTGTCGCGGTATTTGCCCAGATGGCTGCGCAGCATCTTGATGTGGGTATCGACGGTACGGTCCTCGCCGTAATAGTCGTAGTTCCACACCTGCTGCAAAATTTTCTCGCGGCTGAGCGCGATGCCCTTGTTCTGCGCCAGGAACACCAGCAGGTCGAACTCCTTGGGCGTCAGGGCCGCCTCCTTGCCGGCGATCTTCACGCTGTGCGAGGCGACGTCGATGACAAGGTCGCCGAACACCAGCGTCTCGGGCGCGCTGGCCGCGCGCGGCATGGTGCGCGCCAGCACGGCCTTCACGCGGGCCACCAGCTCTCGCGGGCTGAAGGGCTTCACCACATAGTCGTCCGCGCCGCTCTCAAGGCCGGCCAGCTTGTCGTATTCCTCGCCGCGCGCCGTCAGCATGATGACGGGCGTGTCGATCTTGCGCCGGCGCATCTCCTTCAAACACGTCATGCCGTCCACAAAGGGCATCATGATGTCCAGGATCACCAGGTCGATGCCGCCCACGCTCAGCGCCGCCAGCGCGGCCGAGCCGTCGGTGGCCTCTTCGCAGGCAAAGCCGTCGTGCTGCAAATGCTCGCGGATCAGCGCGCGGATGCGCGGCTCGTCGTCAACAATCAGAATTTTTGCCATCATCAAAGCCTCCCCGGCGGCGTACATTTTGCGCCATACTTCTTATGCCATGCCTCTTCGCCTTCTATATTAGCATAATAACGGCCCGGT
>DXGT01000131.1 GCA_019113785.1 Candidatus Ruthenibacterium merdigallinarum
GCGCCCATGCCCGCCGCGCCGGCCGGCGCGCCCATGCAGATGGACGGCGAGGCGTTCGATCAGGCCATGCTGGACGAGTTCGGCCTGACGGAGGAGGAGTACGAAAAATCCCTCAGCTGGTGGCAGCGCAGAAAGCGCAACAAGGAAAAGGCGCAGGCCGCAAAAAAGAAGTCGAAGGCGGAGATGCAGCAGCAGGTGGCCGATCTTGAGAAGCCGCTGACCGCAACATACGCCCTGGTGGCCGGGGAGCGCCGGAGCAAAGCGCCGCCCATGCCGCAGGGCAAGGGCCTCACGGGCTGGTGGCGCCGCCGCCAATGGGAGAAAGAGCGCGAAAAAGAGAGCCTGCAGGACGAGCAGATCAAAGAGGATTTCCTCGTGCAGCAGCTCGGCGCCGGCAAGAGCGAGGACGAGCTCAAGCAGCTGCGCAAGGACGTTCGTAAGGCGCGCCGCCACAATGCGAAGAAAGAGCTGAAAAAAGCCTACAGAAAGTCGAATTTTGCCGGCAGGATGCACGACGCTGACGGCACGGTCTACGACGAGCAGGAGCGCCTGCGCCTGTCGCTGCTCTCCGCCGGGCCGGAGGATACGGCGCCGATCGAGGGCGCCTCGTCGAACTACACGGCGACCGGCCTCGTGGGCTACGCGGGCCTCGGCGGGAACGTTCTCGGTTCGGTGGGCATGCCGGTGATGGGCCTCGGTTATTCCATGGAGGACGGCGAGCGCGTGGCCAACGAGATGGTCCAGAACATCGTCGGCGACGGCTATTTCGACTTTTCCACCAGCGCGGCGGGCACCGGGCTGACGGGCGCGTTTGGCGGCGTTGCCGCCCTGGGCAACGCCCTGACGGCCGGGGCGAACATCCACCGCTCGCACGACAGCGACAAGGCCGGCGACCGGGGCACTGCGGCGCAGAAGGGCCTCGAGGCCGGCGCGGCCATCCTGTCCACGGGCGCGGCGGTCGCCAAGGCCTTCGGCAAGGCGAATGTGCCGGGCGTGGCGGCGGCGAACGTGCTGGGCATGGTCAGCGGCGCGGTCACCGTGGCGGCGGGCAGCGTGGGCGTGCACCAGGCCCGCAAAACCGAAAAGGCCATGCGCGGGCAGCTGGCGGACGAGAAATACAAGAAAGGCTATAATGCGCAGGATGCCGAGGCGCTGGAAGAGTACGAGATGATGCGCATGGCCAAAGCGGCCGCGTACAACCGCAAGATTGCCTCCGGCTTTGACATCGCCACCGGTATGGTGGACGCGGCGTCCGGCATGGCGGGCCTGTTCGGCCCCGCGGGCACCATGGTGGGCACGGCGCTCACGGGCGTCAGCGTGGCGGGCAAGGTGGCCAAATTCGCCACGGGCAAGGCCATGGAGGCCAATTCGCGCGACAAGGCCCTGCGCGAAGTGATCTATTCCGACGAGATCCAGAGCATCGAGGACCAGGTGACGGCCGCGGGCCTGCTGACGCGCGAGGAGCGCGAAACGCAGCTGGCGAAGGCCAGCGGCACGACGGGCCGCGAAGGCCTGCACAACAAGATGATCGTGCGGCAGGCCATCCGCCTGCACGAGCGGATCCGGGCGGGCGAAAGCGGGGACAGCACGCCCGAGCAGGACGCCTTCGTGCGGACGATGCTCGAGGGGATGGGTTTTACCGACCCCGCGAAATACGGCAAGATCACTGTGCAGCAGCTGGCGGAAAAGCTGGGCTTCACCGGCGCGAACTGGCGCGAGGCCATGCAGGACCCCAAAGAGGAGAAGCGCCAGAAAAAGCAGGCCGAAAAGCAGGCGCGCAACGACGAGGTGCGCAAGATGATGCGAAAGGCCGCCGCGCAGAAGGAGAAAAAAGAAGCAAAGCGAAGGGGCAAGACGCTGGAAAAACTGAAAAAGCAGAAAACGGTAAAGTCCGCCGTCGGAGGCGGGGTGGACCCGGAACAGGTCGCGAAAAAGGCGCGCGAGCGCCGCTTCGGGCAGACGGCCGGCGGCTGACGCGCCGCCGCGGGCGGAGCATAACGCGCAGAGAGGAAGAAGACCATGGAGCAAGAGAACAACACGATCCTTACATCGCTGGAGGCGTTTTTGCACGAGTACGGTATCCCCACGAAAATGGCCAGCGAGAGCGGCCTGACCGTGCTCAAGGCGCGCCTGAACGATCTGGGCCGGGCCGAGGGCGAGGCCCTGATGGAGATCTGCCTGCTGCCGCTTGAGCCGGACGCCAGCGGCGCGGGGCGCACGCTCATTCAGTTTTACACCACCACGGCGGCCGGGCTGGACGAGGCGAACATCGCGCCGGCGCTGGCCGCGCTGAACGCGGTGAACCTGCGGTGCCCGGCGGGCGCGTTCCAGATCTACACGCCGCTGCGCCAGATGTACCACAAGTACACGGCCGTGCTTTTGGACGGCACCGACCGGCAGGCGCAGGCGCAGGCCGCGCTGATGCTGGCGGTGGAGACGGTGGACCGCCTGTTCGACGAGACGGTGGTCATCGCGGACGACGCGGCGAATGCGCCCGCGCCCTGACGAAAGAACGAGGAGGAAGCAGATCGCCGACGTGCTGGGCAACACGCGCATCAAGAACAAGCGCACGCTGCAGCGCGTTTTGGCGCCGTACGTCTTCACGGTCGACGACGACTGGAACCTGAAAGATGCAAAGAAGGAGCGCAAAAACCTTGCGCGGACGCTGTACTACCTGCGCAGGGAGCAGACCGGCCAGGCCCTCGGCTACAAGGAGGGGGCCCGCGCGCTGGACGGCATCCACTGGATCCGCCGCCGGCGCGGCAGAAAGCTGGCGAGCGACGCGATGTACCATCTGCTTGCGCTGCACGCCGCCGACGAAGATCCGTACAAGCAGGAAGTGGACCCCGAACTGCAGCAGATGGCGCTGCAGGACGAGGACAACTGGCTGTGACAGGGCTGGCGGTACGCTTTTTGGGATGATGAACGATGGAAGCATTGGACTATTTGGCGGCGCGGGCCATGGCGGCCTGCCCGCAGATCTTCCGGCCGGAGGACGACGCGCAGCTGGCTGAGCTGCTGGGCGAGTGGCGCGCGCTGAAAAAAAAGGAGCGCGCCGCGCTGGATGCGAGCGTGTCGGCCCTGCGCTTTGCGCTGCTGACGGACGGATACTTCACGGGCCGCGGCCGCGCGGCGGCCGCTGTGGCGCTGGGCCTCGCCGTGGCCTGCGCGATGAGCGAAGCCGCGGACAAGGCCTTTCAGCGCGCGGCCGGCGGGCCGCTGGACATGCTGGCGGCGTGGCGGCTCGCGCACGGCGAGAGCGTGTGGGCGCACCCGGACGAGGCGGACGAAGCCTGCCGCTGGCTGCGCTATCTGATGCCGGGGGCCGTCCCCGCGAAGCTGGAGGACCCGCTTGCGGCCGACGACCGGCTGCTGGGGTACCTCGCTGGCGGCGAAACGCCGGACGCGCTGCTGGACGGCGTGGCGGAGTGGGCGAGCGAGAGCAAGCGCCCGCTGCTCGTGCGCCGCGAGAGCGAGGCGCAGCTGTGCGAGGCCTTCGAGGCGTGCCAGGAGGGCGAGAGCGTGCTGCATCTGGCCGGCGGGGCCGGCGAGGGCAAGCTGTTTTTGCTGGCGCGCGCGGCCGCGCGCGCGCAGACGCCGCTGTTGGCGGTGGACTGCCGCATCCTGGCGGCCAATTCGCTGGAGAACATCTGGCGCATCATGGACGCCGTGCGCCGCGAGGCGCTGTTCTACGCGGGCGCTGTGTGCCTGCGCCGCGCCGACGCCTTTGCGCGCCGCGCGCAGCCGGACGCCGCGGCGGACGACTGGCAGCGCCGGCTGTGGCATTTGTGCGTGCAGCCGCTGCTGGACGCCGAGGTGCCCGTGTGCATCTGCACGGACGGGCCGGCGGGCTTTCTGCACTGCGCCGACCGGCCCGTGCGCCGCATCGCGTTCGAGCCGTGCACGCGCGCCGAGCAGATCGCGCTGTGGCAGGGCATGGCCGAGGCGTTCGGCGTGCAGCTGGACGCCGTGCAGTGCGCCAGCAAGTACCGGCTCAGCCCGCGGCAGATCGAGACGGCCGTGCGCCAGCTGGCCGCCGAGTGCCCCGCGCCCGGCCCGGCGGACGTCGCGCGCGTGTGCGCGCAAGTGCTGCCCCCGCCCGAGGGCGGCGTGCGCAGCGTGCGCGCCGCCTATACGCTGGACGACCTCAAGCTGCCCGCGCGCCCCAAGCAGCAGCTGCTGAACATTGCGGCGCACGTGCTGTACCGCCACAAGGTGTACGACGAATGGAACATGGAGAGCCGCTACGCCTACGGGCGGTGCGTCTCGGCGCTGTTCGTCGGGCCGCCGGGCACGGGCAAGACAATGGCCGTGCACGTGCTGTCCGGCATGCTGGAGCTGCCCGTGTACGCCATCGACCTTTCGCAGGTGGTGGACAAGTACATCGGCGAGACGGAAAAGCGCCTGGAAAAGATTTTCGACGCCGCGGAGAAGAGCAACGTCATCCTGTTCTTTGACGAGGCCGATTCCATCTTCGGCAAGCGCAGCGAAGTGAACGACGCGAAGGATAAGTACGCGAACACGGAAGTCAGCTACATTTTGCAGCGCATCGAGCAGTACGACGGCATCGTGATCCTCGCCACGAACTACAAGCGCAACATCGACGAGGCGTTCATGCGCCGCATGCGCTATCTCGTCGAGTTCCAGATGCCCTCGCAGGAGCTGCGCGAGCAGATCTGGCGCGCGAGCTTTGCCCCCGAGACCCCGCTTGCGGATGTGGATTTTGCGTATCTGGCCCGCCAGTTCGAGCTGTCGGGCGGCAGCATTAAGAACGTGGCGCTCAACGCTGTGTTCCAGGCCGCGCAGGAGGACACGGCCGTGGCGATGCGCCACATCCTTGTGAGCCTGCGCGACGAGAACCTGAAAATGGGCAAGCCCATGCTCCCGCAGGACTTTGCCGAGTACGCCGCGCTGATGCGGTGAGAAAAAACGCCATGCACGCGGCGCCGCCGCATGCATGGCGTTTTGTTCTCTCTGCGTAAATCCCGGCAAAGCCAGCGGCCGGGCGCTCCCCGTTCAGCGGGCGGGCTCGTCCCGGCGGAACATGGTGAAGTCGGCCGTGGCCAGCAGCCGGCGGGCCCCGTCGTAAAGCGACAGAAAGCGTTTTTCTTGCCCTAAGTCATAGTATCTTCTCGGGTCTTTGCATTTGGGAGGGGATACCGATGACGGCCATTCAGGACCTGTTGTGTTTATTCGGCATTACCAGATGTTACAAAGGGTTCAGGCACACCGCTTATGCCATTTTTCTGGCGGTTCAGGATGAATCCCGTTTAGAAGTTGTCACAAAGGAAATCTACATGGAGACTGCTTCCCACTTCAGCTGCAATTGGACTGCGGTGGAGCGCAATATCCGAACTGCTGCGGCGAGAGCTTGGAAAGTCAATCGCCCTCTGTTGCTCGAGATGGCCGGCTATCCGCTGACCTGTACCCCTGCCGCCTCTGAATTTATTGAAATCCTGGCCTCTTATCTCCTTCGTTCATCCCAGCCGCAGCCCCAGCTGCGGCCCCTTGGCATGCCCTGATTCTTCCGCATCTTTTCTCCCTCCTTTTTTCTCTTTTTCCTCTTGACTTTTTATAGCTGGTCTTTCAAAACCGAAACCGCTTCGCTGGGTTTCGACTTTGTGAGCCGCGATGGAAAGGATATCTTTTAACCGCCTTTTCTAAAAAAGCTCCGCAAGCAGACGCTTGCGGAGCTTTTTTTGTGCGGCTCAGTCCGCTGTCAGAGGTTCGATGCTCTGGAACAAAAACCGCAATCGGTCGGTTTTCTTTTCCGTGTGGTAATGGCCGCAGTACCAGCGGCGGTACAAGGTTTCGTCCTCGATTTTGTCGAGCCATTTTTCCGTGCGCTTATCCACGGAACCCTGGTCGATCCCCGGCAGGAACACTTCCGTCGGCTCGTATTTCAGCGGGTAGGTGTGGGACAGAACGATGTCGATGCGCTTGCCGCGCGCGGCAAGCTGCCGCTCCACACGGGCCCGGATCTCGTCGGAGGGCTGTTCGTTCGCAAACCAGGCCCACCCCCGCGCAAGGCGGTAATATTTATCCACGCTGTACGCCCCGCCGATGACGATACAGTCGTAGTCCCCAAAGCGGTAAATTTCGCCGTCCTTCGCAAAAAGGATGCGGGGATATGCCTCCTCATACCAGACCGTCCCGCCGCAGTATTCCTTCGTTTGGTAGGTCGGGATGTCCGCAGGGCGCATCTCGTGGTTGCCGTGGATGCAGAAGGTGGTGAACGGGAAGCTGTTCACAAAGCTCTTGCGGGCCTCGTCTTTCGCGCCCGTGTAGTAGTTCAGCCCCGCGTCCCCCAGAACGATCATCACGTCCTGTTCGGCCGGCTGCGCTTTTTCCGAAAACGCAAGGTAACGGCGGAAATCGCCGTGGGTGTCTCCCGTGATATAAAACATACAGATCCTCCTCCATTACGCGCGGTTCCACAAGAAAACAAAGCCGCAAAACCTTTGTTTTCTTATTGCACCGCGCTGTTTACAATCCTTGTCCGCCGGACGCCTTTTTAAAGGCCCGGTTGTTCTCCAAAAGCTCGTCAAAGGTGACCGGCATGAAGCCGTTGACGTCCGTGCCGGCATTGAGCACATTGTCCCGGGCCGCAAGCAGCGGCCAGTAATCCGCGCTCGTGTCGTTGTGGATGTGCCCGTGGATCATATAGGATTTTTTGGCGTGCTTCCATGTGAGCAGCGGATAGTGGCACAAAGTGAGGGCGCGCTGCCCGTCGGTGGTTTCCAGGAACGGGTCGATGCTCTCAAAATAGCCGGCGACGTCGGCCTTTGTCATCCACGAGCCGTCGTGATTGCCCACGATCAGGCGCTTTTTCCCTTTGAGCCGCGCGAGGATCTCCAAAAAGTTGACCGACCGGAAAAACATGTCGCCGAGGATGTATACGGTATCGCCGCCCTTCACGCGCCGGTTCCAGTTTTCGATCAGCGCCTCGTCCATCTCTGCGGCGCAGGAGAAGGGCCGGTTGCAAAAGCGGATGACATTTTCATGCCCGAAATGGGTGTCCGCCGTGAAATAGATCATGGCGCTTTCTCCTTCTTTCTCATAACATATAAAAAACAGAGCTGCCGCATACGACAGCTCTGCGCGATCGGAAAAATACCGCCATTTACCGTTTTCGCCTGTGCCGTACGCGTAAAAAATCCCTATGCAGTTTGCGCCCGGATTCCACGGAGAACGACCCGAGCATAAGAAGATTCGATTGGAAACGTATCGCATGCAGCATCGGTTTCTCCTCCTTCCGGCAGTACATTTTACGGATATGATACACGCTTTCGCACGGCGTGTCAAATTGCCGGCCGGCGGCCGGCGCGGCTCTGTTTCCGCTTTTGAACCGGCGTGCTTCCGGCCTTGTCACAAAGCGGCGCGCGGAGGGGCGGCATTTATTAGAGATATTGCCCATTTCGGCGTGCGAATCTTGACGAAATGGGACAAAGGAATTTATAATACTATAGATAGCATCCATGCGCGGCCCAAACGGAAGATATGGTGCCTCGCGGTATGGAAACATCTAGATAAATGGTCCCGCCTGCGGAGAAGGGAAAACGAGCGGCAACGCTTTCGGCGCGGGCGGCCAATGGAAAAGAAGTACACAAAAGCATACAGAGGATCGAGGACAGGAAAAAGCATGAAAAACACCCACACCACGACATGGGGCAGGCGGGCGCTGGCGGCGCTGCTGTGCCTTGCGATGACGCTGTCCGCCCCGGCGGGCACGGCGCTGGCGGAGGAGATTGCCGGCGCGTCGTCCGCTGTGCCGGCGCAGGCGTCGTCCGAGAGCGTCGCCGCGTCCGGCGCGTCGGAGACGCCGTCCGCGACGGCGGACGCGGCGCAGGACGCTTCGTCCGCCCCGGCCGACGGCAACGGGCAGAGTGCGCCCACATCGGGCGCGCAGAGTGCCTCCTCCGCCCCGGCCGCCGACAACGGGCAGAGCGGGCCCGCGTCCTCCGCGCCGGCGCAGAGCGCCCCGGCCGCTTCGTCCGAACCGGGCGCGTCGGCCAGCGCTTCGCAGCCTGAGACGGCGCAGCCGGAGAGCGTGCCCCAGCCCGCCGGGAGCGAGACGGCCGTGCCGGCGCCGGACGCGCAGAGCGCTTCGTCCGCTTTGCCCACGGCGTGGGCGGGCCAGACGCTGACCTTTGTGGACCTGCACTGGAAAACCGCGCCTTTGGCGGGCGTGGAGGCCGTGTTCACCGGCGACGGCGACGCGCCGGCGGCCACGGTGGCCATGACGGCGGGCGAGCGCGGTCTGTTCACCGCCGCGGCGCCGCAGGGCGATTACTGCCGCGTGGCGTTCTACCGGGCCGGCGAGGCCGGCACGGGCGCGCCCTTGGGCGGCGTTTGGCGGCTGGACGGCCAGCCGGAGGCGGCCGGCGGAGCGGACGCATCGGCCGCCGCGGCGGATGCCGTGGCCTTTGCCGCGGGCGCGATGAGCGCGTTTTATTACGACAGCGGCGAGAACCCCAGCTACTGGGGCCCCGTGCCGGATTATGACCCGGCCTCGCAGCCTGCGCTGTACGCCGCCGGCGGTGCGGCCGAAAGGTCGGCCGCGCCCGGCGACCAGCTGTATTTTGTGAACCTGCACGCGCTGCAGGGCGACGAGACCGA
>DXGT01000132.1 GCA_019113785.1 Candidatus Ruthenibacterium merdigallinarum
AGTTCTGCTCCAGCCGGATCACCTGCGCGCCGGGAAAGTGCGCTTCAAAGTTCAGGATGTTCTCGATGGTCGCCCCGCGGAAACGGTAAATGCTCTGGTCGTCGTCGCCCACCACGCACACGTTGCGGTGATCGCCCGCCAGCAGGTACACCAGCTGGAACTGCGCGACGCTGGTATCCTGGTACTCGTCCACCAGCACATAGCGGTAGCGGTTCTGATAAAACGCACGCACATCCTCGTGCTCGCTCAGCAGCTTGACCGTACAATAGATCAGATCGTCAAAATCCATCGCGCCGGCGCTCTTCAAGCATTTCTGATACGCCTCGTACACACGCGCCAGCAGGCCGGTGCGCGTGTCCTTTGCGTCCTGCAAAGCCGACTGCGGGTCAATCATTTTGTCCTTCATGCGTCCGATGGCACCGATGGCCGTCTTGAGCGGCAGGAACTTGTCGTCCACGCTCAGGGCTTTGTACACTTCCTTCATCGCGCGCTGCTGGTCGTCGCTGTCGTAAATGGTAAAGCTCTGCGGATAGCCCAGCCGACCGCCATCGCGGCGCAGAATGCGCACGCAGGCGGAGTGGAACGTCGAGGCGTTCACATCCTGCCCAGCCTGGCCCAGCATCGCGCCGAGGCGGTTTTTCAGCTCCCCCGCCGCCTTGTTCGTGAACGTGATGGCCAGGATGTGGTACGGATAAATGGGGAATTCGCTCAAAAGGCCCGCCAGGTGCTCACCCGGCGCGCCACCGTTTTCCACGAGCGCGCGCAGCTCGTCGATGTCCGCCTGCGTCACGCCGGCGGGGACGCGCACGGAGTCGTGCGCGCGGCCGAAGCGGATCAGGTTTGCGATGCGGTTCACCAGCACCGTCGTCTTTCCGCTGCCTGCGCCCGCCAGGATCAGCAGCGGCCCTTCCGTTGCAAAAACCGCCTTGCGCTGCACGTCGTTCAGGCGTGAAAACTGCTGTTCGATGTACTGCCTGCGCAGAGTGAGAAACTGCTCTTCGTTCATATCATCCCTCTGAAAACTCATAATCGTTGTAAGTATACCATATTTCGCGCACAAAAGGAAGAAAGGCCGCCCCAAAAAAGACGGCCTTTCTGTAAATTCTACGTATTGCCCATGCGCTCTCCATGCAGGCGGGCCGCAAGCGGGCCGCCTGGCAGGGTTTACCGCCGGCTCTGCGCCCAGCGGCGAAGCACCGGCGCGATCGGGGGCGAAAGGGGCTGCGGCAGGGCATCCGCGTCGAAAAAGCGCAGGCACTCCACTTCTTCCTCCTGGCATTGCAGCGCGCCCGTATATGCGCGGCAAATATACACGATGTCGATGTTGGACACTTCGTCGCCGTTCGGGTAGACATAGTGCAGCTCCCTGCCGGAAAATACGCCGAACAGCTCGAGCGACTGCGCGCGCAGGCCGGTCTCTTCATACAGCTCGCGGCGCGCGGCGTCCTCCACTTTCTCATCCAGTTCCACCGAGCCGCCGGCATAGCCCCAGCAGTGGTTGTCGCGCCGCTTTTGCAGCAGCACACGCCCCTGCGCGTCCTCCACGATCACGCCCGCGCCCACCTGTAAAAGCGGCCGGTGGCCCACAAGCGCGCGCAAACCGAGAATGTATTCCGACATACAGCGCCTCCCGGCTTAGAAGGGCTGCGTATAAGCGCTGGCCGCGGCCTTCGTCCACGCGCGGCGGCCCTTGCCGGGAGCCCGGCGGATGCTGCGCACGGTATAGTGCGCGCCAGCCTGCTGTTCCATGCAGGCGACGGCAGCGGCGATGGCGGCCACCACCTCCTGCGGGATGCCCGCTTCCACATGCGGCTTTACCGGCGCGGGCGCGGCGGCAGCAGGCGCCTCGGCAACGGCCTGCGGCGCGGGCGCAGGTTCGGCTTTGGCCCTGGCTGCGTGCCGCGCCAGCATCACAACGGCGGCGAGCGCCATCAGCGCGCCGATGGTGTACCACACCATCTCTTCCGACGGCATGCTGATCGCCAGCGCCGACTGCATCACACAAAACATATCCATAGCCCTTGCCTCCCTGCCGGTTTCGATACTGTTTTTATTATAGTGGATTTGCGGTGCGCTTGCAACACTCCGCGCGAAAAAAGCCGCTCTGCTTTGCCCTGCCTTTTCAAGCAAAAACGGGCGTTCCCGCCGGCATCTGCCCTGCGGGAACGCCCGTGCGCGGCGCACAGCGCCTCACAGCGTTTTCTCCTCTTTCGCAAATTGCTTTTGCGCGGCGCTCACCGCCTGGCTCTGTGCCTGTTTGGGGCAGTACCAGCCGCGCTTTTGCATCTCGCTGAAAAGTTCGAACTGCATGTCGTGCTCCTCGCCCAAAAGCTGCATCAGCTTGTCCTTGCGCTGCTGGGTGGCGCACTCGCCCGCGTAGTGGTTGTAGGTCTGCGCGATCATCTTCTGCGAATCCAGCGCGTCGGTGATCATCGCGCGGTCGTCGTAATACGGCTGCTGCATAGCGTCTCCTTTCGCCTTTCAGGCCTTCAATTCGCTGAGAATGGTGTCGTAATGGCGCCGGTGGCGCGCCGCCATGTCTTCGCACAGCTCGCACAGCGCCGGATCCTCGCAGGCGGCAGCGTACGCCTTGTATTTGCGGATCGCGTTCGCCTCGCTCGTCAGCAGCTTGGAAAAGCCCTCCAGCTCCATCGAAGTCAGTGTTTTGTCCAAAGCCCTCGCCTCCTTTGGCCTTAGTATGCCCGCAGGGCGCAAAACTATTCCCCGGAAACTCCGCCCGGCCGCCCGCACAGCTGCAAAAAAAGCAGGCGAGCCTTGTAAGGCTCCGCCTGCTTGAAAAAACGAAGATCGCCCCGCGCGCCGGTTTGTCAGATGGAAATGGCCGTCGCGATGTCCAAGAGCGAGGTGTCGATGGTCTTGTACATCGACAGCGCCACAGAGATGTCATAATCGACGATGCTCTCGGCGCGGGTGGCCACAACGCGGTTGTAGATGCCGCGCGCGAGCAGCTCGATGGCGTGATAACCCATGCGGCTGGCCGTGACGCGGTCGCGCAGCGTGGGCGAACCGCCGCGCTGCACATGGCCAAGCACGGTGGCGCGCGAGTCGATTCCCGTACGGGACTGGATCTCGTTCGCAAGGTCGCCCGCGTGGCCGACGCCCTCCGCGATCAGGATGATGAAGTGGCGCTTGCCGGTGCGCTGCGTCAGCTTCATGCGGGAGATGACGTCGCGGTCGAGGTCGTAGGGCACTTCGGGAATCAGCGTGCACAGCGCGCCCACGGCGATGCCGGTGTTCAGCGCAATGTAGCCTGCGTTGCGGCCCATCACCTCCACGACGCTGCAGCGGTCGTGGCTCTGGGTGGTGTCTCGCAGCTTGTCGATCATCTCGACGGCGGTGTTCATGGCCGTGTCATAGCCGATGGTGTAATCGCTGCACGCAATGTCGTTGTCGATGGTGCCGGGGATGCCCACACAGGGGATGCCCTGGGCGGCCAGATCTTTCGCGCCGCGGAACGAGCCGTCGCCGCCGATGACGACCAGCGCGTCGATGCCGTGCTCGCGGCAGGACTCGGCCGCTTTCTTCTGCCCTTCCAGCGTTTTGAACTCAAGGCAGCGGGCCGTGTACAGGATGGTGCCGCCGCGGTGGATGATCTCCGAAACGCTGCGCAGGTTCATGTCGACGATGTCGCCGCTGATCAGACCGTTATAGCCGTGGCGGATGCCCTTCACGGCGAAGCCGCGGCTGATAGCCGCGCGCACAACGGCGCGGATGGCAGCGTTCATGCCGGGCGCGTCGCCGCCGGAAGTTAGTACGCCGACCGTCTTGATTGCGTGTTCCATATTGATGATCCTCCTTAATGGGATTCAAAATGCCAAACGGACTAACATCATTATAAACATTTGTTGCATGGATTGCAAGCGTCAATCCGTTTGATTTATTGCACGATCACATTTCCTTTTCCCACAATCCGCTCCAGCTCGCTGGCGAGCCGCGGCGTGGGGCTGCACCAGAGCGAGTGCGGCGCGCGGCGCTTTTCCCCCGTATCGGCAAAATACATGTACACCGGCACGTCGCCCTCGAAAATGCCCAGCAGGTTGCACACGTCGTCAAAGGCCTCTCCCTGCATGGACGGAAGTTTCAGCCACACCTTTGTTTTTGTACGATTGTTGCCTTCTTCGCGCGCTGCCGGTGTGCGCGGACGCACGCCGCGCTCCAGTTCGCCAATATAGCGCTCCACGCTGACGATCTCGTCCGCCAGCACTTTTGCGCCCTCATCCTCCTTGAAGGACACGCGCCCCGAGACGACGATCACCGCATTGTCGCGGATGAATTCGCCGGACTCGGTCAGCACCTTCGCAAAGACCAGCACCTCGATGCTGCCGGACAGATCCTCCACGGTGACGAACGCCATGCGGCTGCCCGAGCGGGTGTTGATCGCCTTGCTCTGCGCCACGGTGCACACAAGGCGCACCGATTTCCCGTCGTACAGATGTGCGTTTTCCCCGGTGAGGTCGGCGATGCGCACGGGATCGATCCTTTGGATCTGCTTTTCGTACTGCGCCAGCGGGTGGCCGGACAGATACAATCCGCTGACCTCTTTTTCCTGCTGCAAAAGGATCTCGTACGGGTATTCCTCGCTGTCCGGGATGACATATTCGCTGCGCGCCTCACTGCCAGAAGAGCCAAACGCGCTGAACAGATCCAGCTGCCCGTCCAGATTGCGCCGCGCGTTGTTCTCCACGCTCTTGAGAATCCCCTCCAGCGCCTCTATCATGCCGCGGCGCTTCACCTCCACCGAGTCGAACGCGCCGGCCTTGATCAGGCTTTCCACGGCGCGGCGGTTGATCTCGGTGCCGTGCATGCGCCGGCAGAAGTCGTACAGGCCGCGGTAAGCCCCGTTCCGGCGCCGCTCGGCAATAACAGTCTCGATCAGATTGCGGCCCACATTTTTCAGCGCCAGCAGCCCGAAGCGAATCTGCCCGTCCTGCACGCTGAAACCCGTCTCGCTGGCGTTGATGTCGGGCGCCAGCAGCCGCAGGCCCATGCGCTGGCACTCGGCGCTGTATTCAATTACCTTGGAGGTGTTGTCCAACACGCTGGTGAGCAGCGCCGCCATGAATTCGCCGGGATAGTGGCACTTGAGATACGCCGTCTGGTAAGCCACCACGGCGTAGGCCGCCGCGTGTGCTTTGTTGAAGGCGTAGGAGGCGAAGCTCATCATCTCGTCGTAGATGGCGTTCGCTACATCCTCCGGCACGCCGTTCGCCACGCAGCCCGGGCACTCGCGCCCGGGTTCCGTGCTGCCGTACACAAAGTGCTGGCGCTCCTGCGCCATCACATCGTGCTTTTTCTTGGCCATCGCGCGGCGCACAAGGTCGGCCTGGCCGTAACTGAAGCCCGCCAGGTCGCGGCAGATCTGCATCACCTGCTCCTGATAGACGATACAGCCGTTCGTCACCTTCAGGATGTGTTCGAGCTGCGGCGTTTTATAGCGGATCTTCTCGGGGTTGTGCCGGTTCATGATGTACGTCGGGATCGACTCCATCGGCCCCGGCCGGTACAGCGAGATGATGGCGATGATGTCCTCGATGCTCTCGCCGTGCAGGTTGACGAACGTCTGCGTCATGCCCGCCGACTCGAGCTGGAACACGCCCTGCGTCTCGCCGCGGTTGAGCATCGCGAACACGGCGGCGTCCTCGTAGGAGATGGCGTCCATCGAAAAATCCGGCTGGCGCTTTTGCACCATCTTCTCCGCGTCCGCAATCACCGTCAGCGTGCGCAGGCCGAGAAAGTCCATCTTCAGAAGGCCCAGCTCCTCGATGGTCGTCATCGTGAACTGCGTCACGGGGTTGCCGTCGTTCGTCGCCAGGGGCACATAGTCGTCGGTGGGCTGCGGGGTGATCACCACGCCGGCCGCATGCGTGGAGGCGTGGCGCGGCATGCCCTCCAGCTTGCGGGAGATGTCGATCAGCTCGTGCACCTCCGGCTCCTGTTCGTAGCGCGCGCGCAGCTCGCTCGACACCTCCAGCGCCTTGTCCAGCGTCATCTTGGGCTCCATGGGCACGAGCTTCGCAATGCCGTCCACCGTCTGGTAAGGCATGTCCATCACGCGGCCCACATCGCGCAGAACGCCGCGGGCCGCCAGCGTGCCGAACGTGATGATCTGCGCCACATGGTCCGCGCCGTATTTGCGGATGACGTAGTCGATCACCTCCTGCCGGCGCTCGTAGCAGAAGTCGATGTCAAAGTCCGGCATGGAGACGCGCTCGGGGTTCAAAAAGCGCTCGAACAGCAAATTGTACTTGATGGGGTCGATGTTCGTGATGCCCATGCAGTAGGCCGCCAGGCTGCCCGCGCCCGAGCCGCGCCCCGGCCCGACGGGGATGCCCTGGCTTTTTGCGTAGTTGATGAAGTCGAACACGATGAGATAGTAGTTGATGTACCCCATGCGGTCGATGACGCCGATCTCGTAATCGAGGCGTTCGCGCAGCGATGCATCCGGATTTTCCCCGTAGTGCCGCCGCAGGCCCTGCTCGCACAGCGAGACGAAATACTCGCGGTTGTCCCTCCCGCCCGGCGCTTTGAAATACGGCAGCTTCGTCACACCGAACTCGAAGTCGAAGTTGCACATATCGGCGATCTTGTTCGTGTTCTCGCACGCCTGCGGCCAGGCCGAGAACAATTCATACATCTCGTCCGTGCTCTTGACGTAGAATTCGTTCGTGCCGAACTCGAGCACATCGTCGTCGTGGATGCTCTTGTTCGTCTGGATGCAGATCAGCACGCGCTGCATCTCCGAGTCGTCGCGCGTCAGATAGTGCGCGTCGTTCGTCGCCACCAGCGGGATGCCCGTCTCGCGCGAAAGGCGCACGAGCAAAGGCAGCACCGTCTGCTGCTCGGGCAGATGGTGATCCTGGATCTCGATATAGTAATGGTCCTTGCCGAACAGCTCGGCGTAATAGAGCGCCAGCTGCTTCGCGCGCTCAAAATCGCCCGCCAGCAGCGCCTGCGGCACCTCGCCCGCAAGGCACGCCGACAGGCAGATAAGGCCCTCGTGGTGCTTTTCCAGCAGCTCGTGGTCGATGCGGGGTTTGGAATAAAAGCCCTCGGTAAACCCGGCGGACACCAGCTTGATCAGGTTTTTATAGCCCGTCTCATTCTCGCACAGCAGCACCAGATGGTACGAGCCGTCGATGCGGCTGACCTTATCGAAGCGCGTGCGCGTGGCCACATATACTTCGCAGCCGATGATCGGCTTGACGCCGGCCTTCTTCGCCGCTTTATAAAAATCGACGCAGCCGTACATGGCCCCGTGGTCGGTGATGGCCACCGCCGTCTGTCCCAGCGCCTTTACGTGCTCCATCAGGCGGTTGATGCGGCATGCGCCGTCCAAAAGGCTGTATTCCGTGTGCAGATGTAAATGCGTGAATTGGCGTTCAGACATGTTCGTTCCTCTCCCGCAGGTCTTTTGCGAGCTGCTCCAGTTTCTTGATGCGGTGCGACAGGCCCGATTTGCTCAGCGGCGGGTCGAAGCGGGCGGCCAGCTCTTTCAGGGACAGGTCGGGATATTCCTCGCGCAGCCGCGCCGCCTCGCGCAGCGGCTCGGGCAGCGCATCCAGCGCATGGGCCGCGCGCAGCGCGCCGATGGCCTCCAGCGTCGCCGCGCTGGCCGCGACGGCCTTGTCGATGTTGGCCGTCTCGCAATTGGTCAGGCGGTTGGCTTTGTTGCGGAAATCCTTGAGCACCTTTGTGCCCATGATCTCCATCGCGGCCGCCGGCGCGCCCATGAACGTGAGCATATCTTCGATCTGTTCGCTGGCCTTGAAATAGACGATGCGGCTGCCCTTGCGCACCGTGCACTTGGGCAGAAAGCCGTGGCCGGTGAGCAGCGCGGCCAAATCCTGCGCGAGGTGATAGCGCCCCGCGCCGAACTCGAGGTTATATTCGCGCTGCGGGTTCGTGATCGTGCCGCAGGCGAGGAACGCCGCCGCCGCAAAATGGTGCGCGCACTGCTCGCAGGCAAAGTTCCGGCTGTTGATGCGCAGCGCGCCCGGCCCGCCGTCATGCCCAAACAGCGCCAGCATGCGCCGCACCTGCTCGGGTTCCGTGACGGCGAATTCGTAGATACGGCTGTCCTCGCTGCCGCGCGCGTACACCTTGCCGGCGACGTCCAGCGAAGCGAACACACGCTTAGCGTACTGCGCGGCGGCGCTCATCTCCGTATACAACACAAGCCCGCTTTTGCCGAAGCTGCGGCCAAAGCAGGCGATCCCGTATGCAAAGGCGACGGCGCAGCAGCCGCGCGGCGGCTCGTGCGAGAGGATCTCTCCTTTCACCTGCCGGGCAAAGCTGCCGCCGGCCGTCCCGGCCGGCGCCGTCATGAATGACGGTGCACGTCACGGTGCACCAGTTCCACGCGGTATCCCAGCGCGCGCGCATGCTCGCCCAACAGGCGGGCGAACGTCACCGAGCGGTGTTTGCCGCCCGTGCAGCCCACGCCGACGGTCAGCTGGCTTTTGCCCTCCTTGACGTACAGCGGCAGCGAATAGTCCAATAGATCTTCCATGCGCTGCAAAAGGCCTTTCGACTCATCAAACTGCATCACATAGTCGCACACCGCGCCGTCCAGGCCGGTCAAAGCTTTCAGCTGCGGGATGTAAAAGGGGTTGGGCAGGCAGCGCACATCGAACAAAATGTCCGCTTCGCGCGGCTGGCCGTACTTGAAGCCGAACGAGAGGATCGTCAAAGCCATCGCGTCCGAAGTCTTGTCCACAAACAGGCTGACCACGCGGTCCTTCAGCTGGGCGGTGGACAAGAGCGAAGTGTCGATGCGGTAGTTCGCCTTCTCGTACAGCGGGCGCAGGATCTCGCGCTCGCACGAGAGGGCCTGCTCCAGCGAGACGCCGGTGGAGATGCTGACGGGATGGCGGCGGCGCGTCTCTTTATAGCGGCGCTGCAGCACGTCGTTGTTCGCGTCCAAAAACAGGATGCGGTACGCGATGCCGTGCGCGTCCAGCTCGCACAGCGCGTCCATGATCGCCTGCGTCGAGCGGCCGCCGCGGCTGTCGAGCACCACAGCCATGTGCTGCACGGGGTTTTCGCTCTGCTCGGAAAACTCCATCAGCTTGGCCAGCAGGTTGGCCGGGATGTTGTCCATGCAGAAAAAGCCGATGTCCTCCAGCGCGTTGACAGCCAGGGACTTGCCCGCCCCGGACATGCCGGTCACGATCAGAAGCTGTGTGTCCTTCATAGTGATCCTCTCATTTTACAACGCGCACTTCCCGCTCCAGCACATAGCCGGTTTTTTCCTGTACGATGCGGCGCACTTCATCCGTCAGCGCAATCACATCCGCGCAGGTGGCGTTGCCCAAATTCACAACAAAACCGCAGTGCTTTTCACTGATGGCCGCGCCGCCCACGGAAAACCCGCGCAGGCCGCACTCGTCGATGAGCGCGCCGGCAAACGCTCCCGGCGGGCGCTTGAACATGCTGCCCGCGCTGGGCATATCCAGCGGTTGCTTTTCGGCGCGCCGGGCGGTGAAGTCGTCCATTTTCGCGCGGACCTCTTCCTCGTTCCCCGGCGTCAGCGCAAAGCGCGCGCTGACGATGCACCACGGTTTTTTGGCAAACAGCGACGTGCGGTGGCCCATTTCCAGCTCCCCGGCCGGGATCGTGTGCTCGCCGCCCAGCTCGTCAAGGAAGGTCGCGCTCACAAGCACGTCCTTGATCTCGCCACCGTAGGCGCCTGCGTTCATATACACCGCGCCGCCCACGCGCCCGGGGATGCCGTACGCGAATTCGAGGCCGCTCAGCGCATGCCCGGCCGCCGCAAGGCACACGTCGGCCAGTTTTGCGCCCGCCCCGGCGACGATCTGCGCGCCTTGCACCTCGATGGCGGAAAATGCGGCGCCGATCTCGATGACGATGCCGTCAAAGCCCGCGTCGTCGAACAGCACGTTCGACCCGTTGCCCAGGAAATAGCGGCGCGCGCCCGTCTGCCTGCACAGGCCGATCACAAGGCTGAGTTCCTCCTTGTTGCGCGGCTGGCAGAACAGCGCCGCCGGGCCGCCGATGCGGAACGTCGTCCAGCGGCTCAGAGGTTCCGCGCGCCGGCACTCGATGCGGTGCGCGCGCAGCTGTTCCTCCAGCTGTTCCAGGCACTTGTCCATTGCGATCTCTCCATTCAGAAATTTTTGCGCCTTATGCGCCGCACTGCGCGCCAAGGCCCGCCGCGCCGATGATGCCCGCATCGTTGCGCAGCTGCGCCGCGACGATCTTCGTGCGCTTGTCGCTCGCGCGCGCATACTCCTCGGCGTCCACCAGCCGCTTCACCGGCGCCAGCAGCACCTCGCCCTCGCGGGACACGCCGCCGCCGATGCAGATGATCTCCGGCTGGAAGATGTTGATGACGTTGATCAGGCCGCAGGCCACATAATAGACGTAATTTTCGACAAGGTGGGTGCCGATCTCGTCGCCCGCGCGCATCGCGTCGAACGCCGTTTTGGCGCTGACCTTGGTCAGGTCGTTGTCGACAAGGCCCCACATCATGTTCAGCGGGTGGGCCTGCATGGCCTCGCGCGTGTCGTCGGCCAGGCTGCGCGCCGAAGCGTACTTCTCCCAGCATCCGCGGCGGCCGCACATGCACGGACGGCCGTCGATCTCGATGACGGTGTGGCCGATCTCCGCGCCGGCCGAGTTGAAGCCGGAGAAAATCTTGCCGTCGATGATGATGCCGCTGCCGATGCCCGTGCCCAGCGTGATGACGACCGCGCACTTCGATCCGCGCGCCGCGCCCGCGATGTACTCGCCGTACGCGGCGGCATTGGCGTCGTTCTCAATGTACACCGGGCACGGCAAAGCCGCCTCCATATTCGCCTTCAGTGCCCAGTCGCGGTAACCGAAGTTGGCGTTGAACTCCACGATGCCCGTCTCGGCGTTGACGCTGCCGGGCGTGCCGATGCCCACCCAGCGCACATCGTTTTCGATCGACACGCCGCCCTTTTCGCACACCTCGCGGCACAGCCGCGCGATCTCCTGCTCGATCTCCACAGCCGGGCGCGGCAGGTTCGTCTTGCGCGACATCTGCGCCGTGATCTCGTTTTTGTCGTTCACAAGGCCCACGGCGATGTTCGTGCCGCCCAGGTCCACACCGATGGTATAGCTCATCGTTCTTCTCTCCATTCTATCCGCGATTTGTCTTTTGTATGCGCGCGCCGCCGCGGCGGCGTGAAGATTCTCTGTTTTCGGGCGCGCTCAGCCGATGTCGTTTTCGAGGCCGAGCTTGTCGAGCAATTCGCGCGCGGCGTTGTAGCCCATTTTCTTCTGGCGGTTGTTGATGGCCGCCGCCTCCAAAATCACCGACAGGTTGCGCCCCGGCGTGACCGGGATCACCGTGCACGGGATGGCGACGCCCATGATGTCCGTCGTCTCCGTCTCAAGGCCCGTGCGGCTGTAGTTCTTCGTCTTGTCCCACGGCTCCAGCTCGACGACAAGGTCCACCTTCTCGCTCATTTTCACCGCGCCGGAACCGAAGATGCGCGCCACGTTGATGATGCCCACGCCGCGCAACTCGATGAAGTGGCGGATGTTCTCCGGCGCCGTGCCCACGATGCTGCGGTCCGACACGCGGCGCAGCTCCACTGCGTCGTCCGCGATCAGCCGGTGGCCGCGCTTGACAAGCTCCACCGCCGTCTCGCTCTTGCCCACGCCGCTCTCGCCGAGGATCAGGATGCCCTCGCCGTACACCTCCACCAGCACGCCGTGGCGCGTGATGCGCGGCGCCAGCTCCACGCTGAGATACGAGATCAGCCCGCTCATCAGGCCGGAGGTGTGGTCGGCGCTGCGCAGCACGGGCACTTTGAACTCCGCCGCGTACTGCACGGTCTCTTCAAACGGTTCGATGCCGCGGGTGATGACGATAGCCGGCGGGCACTTGGAGAACAGGCGGTGCAGGCTCTCGCGGCGGCGCTCCGTCGTCATCGTGCTCAAAAAGCCCTTCTCCATATTGCCCAGCACCTGAATGCGGGTCGGCTCGAAGTAGTTCTCGTAGCCGGACAAAAGCAGGCCCGGCCGGTTCACTTCCTCGGTGTAGATCGGGATCTTGCCGAGCTCGGTCGGGGTGTAGATCACTTCCAGCTTCAATTCTTTGACGATCTTGTCCAGAGACACGCTGAACTGGGTCATGCGCACCATCCTCCTCTGCCGGCCTGCGGGCCGGCTCATATATGTTTATTATAATATAAACCCCGGCGGATATCAAACATTATCTATGCGCTGCGCGCATTTCCGCCTTTCTTTTTGCGCGGCGATTTGCTATACTGTGCATAAAGGGCCGCACCGGCCGCATCCGACAAGGAGGTACGGACAGATGA
Organism: Candidatus Ruthenibacterium merdigallinarum; assembly: GCA_019113785.1. GTDB lineage: Bacteria > Bacillota > Clostridia > Oscillospirales > Ruminococcaceae > Ruthenibacterium > Ruthenibacterium merdigallinarum. The sequence continues at coordinate 12,336 of DXGT01000132.1, forward strand.
AAGTCGCCATTTTCACCGAGTATTATTTCCCGTTCATCAGCGGCGTCGTCACACATATCCAAACGCTCAAGGAGGCGCTGGAGGACGAGGGGCACGAAGTGCTCATCGTCACGCTGGACCCAAAGGCCGACTGCCATTATGTAAAAAACGGCGTGCTGTACTGCCCGGCCATCCCAATGAAGAAAATCTACGGCTACGGCGTGGCCAACCCCTTGAACATGCAGCGCCTGCGCATCATCCGCGAGTTCAACCCCGACGTGCTGCACATCCACACGGAATTCACCATGGGCATTTTTGCGCGCTTTGCCGCACGCAAGCTGAAAAAGCCGCTGGTGTACACGCTGCACACGATGTACGACGACTATCTGTTCTACGTTGCGCCGCACAAGATCGGCCAGAAGATGGTCAAGCCCGCGGCGCACCTGTACATCCGCTCCATCGCCACCCGCGCCACTGAGGTGATCGGCCCCTCGCTGAAAGTGCTGGAATTTTTGCGCCGCTGCGGCGTGGAGCGGCACATCAACATCGTGCCGAACACGGTCGATCTGTCCGATTTTTTGCCGGAGAACGTCGACCGCGGCGACGTGGAGCGCATCCGCGCGCAGCTGGGCATCCGGCAGGGCGACGTCGCCATGTGCTTTGTGGGCCGGCTGGGGCGCGAAAAGTCCCTGGACGTGCTGATCGACTGGCTGGCACGGGGCTTTAAAGGCGACGAGCGTTACCGCCTGTTCATCATCGGCGACGGGCCGGAGCGCGAAAACCTCGCGGCGCAAATCCGTGCGCTGGGCATGCAAAAGCAGGTGCAGCTGCTGGGCAAGATCGATCACGAGCTTCTGCCGCCGTACTACCACGCGTGCGATCTGTTCACCACAGCTTCCCTCTCGGAGATCAACTCCATCTCGATGCTGGAGGCCATGGCCAGCGGGCTGTACGTCGTGCAGCGGCTGGACATCTACAACAAAAACCAGATTTCGAACGGCGAGAACGGCGACACGTACCAGACGCCCGCGGAATTCGCCGCGCTGCTGCGCGAGGAGGCGAACCTGACGCCCGCCCGGCGCCAGGCGCGCCGGGACAAAGTGACGGCCTCTACCCAGCGCTACGGCAAAAAGGAGTTCGTGCACGCCATTTTGGACGTCTACGAGCGCGCCATCGAGGAATACGCGCGCAAGCGGCGCGAGCACCGGCACTGAAAAGCAGCTTAGCTCCCCTCTCGCCACTGCGCGCCGCGCACGGCGGCCTTGCTTTTCCGCACGGCAACTTCCTCAATTTTTGAAAACGACGCACAGAAAATTGCGGCGGCACAGGGAGTGTTCCCCGTGCCGCCGCAGCGCTTTTTGATTGCATTTTCGCAAGGCCTTACGCGCCCAGATACGCCGCGCGCACCTTGGGGTCGTTCGCGAGCTCCTTTGCGTCGCCGGACATGGCGATGTTGCCCGTCTCCAACACATAGGCGCGGTTCGCGATCTCCAGCGCCATCTTGGCGTTCTGCTCCACCAGCAACACGGTCACGCCGCCCTTGTTGATGTCGCGGATGATGCCGAAGATCTCCTGCACCAGCAGCGGCGAAAGGCCCATCGACGGCTCGTCCATCAGCAGCATCTTCGGCTTGGACATCAGCGCGCGGCCGATGGCCAGCATCTGCTGCTCGCCGCCGGACAGCGTCCCCGCGATCTGGCGGCGGCGCTCCTTCAGGCGCGGCAGGTGCTCGAACACCATCTCGAAATCCGCCGCGATGGCGTCGCTGCCGTCCGTGCGCGCGTACGCGCCCAGCTCCAGATTCTGCTGCACCGTCAAATTGGCGAACACGCGCCGGCCCTCCGGCACCTGCGACAGGCCCAGGCGGATGATCTTGTGCGCCTCCATATGATGGATGGGCACGCCGCAGAACACGATCTCGCCTGCCTTGGGTTGCAGAAGATGGGAAATGGCGTGCAGCGTGGTCGTCTTGCCGGCGCCGTTCGCGCCGATGAGCGTGACGATCTCGCCCTGGTCCACGTGGAACGAGATCCCTTTAATGGCGTTGATGGCGCCGTAGGAAACCTCCAGATCCTTCACCGAGAGCATTTCCTGATTCTGTTCCATCTCCATCTCATTCCCCTCCCAAATACGCCGCGATCACCTTCGGGTCGTTGCGCACCGTCTCCGGGTCGCCCTGCGCGAGGATGCGGCCATAGTTCAGCACCGTGATGTACTCGCACAGGCCCATGACAAAGCTCATATCGTGCTCGATCAGCAGGATGGCCGTGCCGAATTTTTCGCGCACAAAACGCACGGTCTCCATCAGCTCCTCGGTCTCGCTGGGGTTCATGCCGGCCGCCGGCTCGTCGAGCAAGAGCAGCTTCGGGTTCGTGGCCAGCGCGCGCGCGATCTCCAGCTTGCGCTGCTTGCCGTACGGCAGGTTCGAGGCCATCTGCTTCGCCTCTTCCTCCAGCCCGAAGATCTTCAAAAGCGCCATGGCACGGCCGCGCATCTCGCGCTCTTTTTCAAAATAGGCCGGCAGGTGCAGGATCGACGTCACGGTGGAGTAGCGCACCTGATTGTGCAGGCCCACTTTGACATTGTCGAGCACGGTCAGATCGGAAAACAGGCGGATGTTCTGGAACGTGCGGGCGATGCCGGCTTTGTTGATGGACGCCGGCGATTTCCCGGTGATGTTCACGCCATCCAGAATAATGTCGCCCTCCGTGGGCCGGTACACGCCGGTGAGCATGTTGAACACCGTCGTCTTGCCCGCGCCATTGGGGCCGATCAGGCCGTACAAACCGCCCTTTTCGATCGTCAGATCCACTTTGTCGACGGCCTGCAGGCCGCCAAAAGCGATGCCCAGATTGGACACTTCCAGCAAAGCCATGCTCACGCGCCCCCTTTCCGCACTTTCGCACCTTTGGCGCGCCGGCCGAATGTGCGCTCGCGCCAGGCAACGAGCTTCGGGCTCTGGTTGAAGATCATCATAGCGATGAGCACAATGGCGTACACCAGCATGCGATAGTCGTCAAAGCCGCGCAGCATCTCGGGCAGCACGGTGAGCAGCGCCGCGGCGATGATAGAGCCGCGGATGCTGCCGATGCCGCCCAGCACCACGAACACGAGGATCAGGATCGAGGTGTTGTAATCGAACTTGCTGGCCGTCAGCGGCGAGATGTTGTGCGCGTACAGCACGCCCGCCATACCCGCCAACGCCGCGGACAGGGCAAACGCGATCATCTTGTATTTCGTGACGTTGATGCCCACGCTCTCGGCGGCGATGCGGTTGTCGCGGATGGACATAATGGCGCGGCCCGTGCGTGAATGCACCAGGTTGAGCACCACAAAAAGCGTGAACATCACAAGGAGGAAGCCCCACACGAACGTGGCGTCCTTCGAGGTGCCCGTGATGCCCTGCGCGCCCTTGATGAGCACTTCCCCGTCCTCCTCAAGGCCCAGCGCAATCGTGTCCTTCATGGAAAAATGGAACCCGCGCGAGTCGCGGCCGAGGTACACGGCGTTCAGCAGGTTCTTGATGATCTCGCCGAAGGCCAGCGTCACAATGGCGAGGTAGTCGCCCCGCAGGCGCAGCACCGGGATGCCGATGAGGACGCCGGCCATGCCCGCCACCGCCGCGCCGATCGCGAGCGCGAGCAGAAAGCGCAGCCACGTCACGGGGATGGCCGTCTCCATGCATTTTGTGAACAGCGCGCCCGCAAAGGCGCCCAGGCTCATAAAGCCCGCGTGGCCGAGGCTCAGCTCGCCCAGGATGCCGACCGTAAGGTTCAGCGAGACCGCCATGATAACATAGGCGCAGATGGGAATGAGCTGCCCGCGCAGCGAGTTGGAGATCGTGCCCGTCAGCACCATCGTCTGCAAAACGGCGAAGGCGACGACGACGATCGCGTAAGTGACGAGATTTTTTCTCGTCGTGCGACTGAGTGATTTCATCCCGTTCACCTTACACTTTCTCATTGATCTTTTTGCCCAGCAGGCCGGTCGGCTTCACCAGCAGCACCACGATCAGCACCGCAAAGACGATGGCGTCCGCCAGCTGGGTGGAAATGTACGCCTTGCTGAGGATCTCGATGATGCCCAGCAGCACGCCGCCCACCATGGCGCCCGGCACGGAGCCGATGCCGCCGAACACCGCCGCCACGAAGGCCTTGATGCCGGGCATGGCGCCCGTTGTGGGCTGCAAAATGGGATACGACGAGCACAGCAACGCGCCGGCCACAGCCGCAAGGGCGCTGCCGATGGCGAAGGTCAGCGAGATGGTGGCGTTGACATTGATGCCCATCAGCTGCGCGGCGCCCTTATCCTCCGAGACGGCCAGCATCGCGCGGCCAAGGCGCGTGCGGTTGATGAACAGCGTCAGCGCCGCCATGATCACCACGGAAACGCCGATGGTCACAAGGGCCTCGCCCGTGATCACCAGCCGGCCCCCCGCCAACTGCAGCGGCTCCATGCTGACGATCGACGAGAAGGACATGGGCGTAGAGCCCCAGATGAGCAGCGCCATATTCTGCAAGAAATAGCTCACGCCGATGGCGGTGATCAGCACCGCCAAACTCGGCGCCCCGCGCAGCGGCAGATAGGCCACGCGCTCGATTGCAACGCCCAGCACCGTACATACCACCATCGCCGCCGCAACGCTGGCAATGGCCGACACACCGAGCTGGTTCATAAAGACGAATACGATGTACCCGCCCACCATGATGACGTCGCCGTGCGCAAAGTTCAGCATTTTGGCGATCCCGTATACCATTGTGTAACCCAGCGCGATGATGGCGTAAACGCTGCCGAGGCTGAGCCCATTCACAAGGTAGGATAGAAATTCCATGTTTTTCGCCCCTTCATGCCGCAAATAGCGGGCTTCTTTTCGGCCAAATGTGCCGCTTATCCACAAAAGGGCCGCCAGCTTTTCAGGTCTGGCGGCCCTGTTCAGTTCTTGCTCGCTCAGGCAGCTTCAGAAGTGCTGGCGCTCTCGGCAGCCGGCTCTGCGCTGGCGCTCTCAGCGGCGGCCTCGCCGCCCTCGGGGGCGACATAGACGCCGCCCTCGATGACAACGGCCTTCGGCTCCTTGTTGGGCTCGCCGGAGGCGTCCCACGTGATGCCGGCGCCCGTGACACCGTCGATGGAGATCTCGGTGAACTCGACCTTCAGCGCGTCGCAGATGGCGGAGTAGTCCATGTCAGCTGTGATGCCGGCGGCCTCGCAGGCGGCCTTCACGGCGTAGACGGCGTCATACGCGTCCGCGGCGAACTGGTTGGGCTCGATGCCGAACTTCTCGACATACTTCTCGGTGAACGTGTTGGTCAGCTCGTCGGAGCCGGGCACATACGGGGTCAGCAGCATGACACCCTCGGCCAGGCTGGTGTCGAAGTTCTTGACGCTCAGGATGCCGTCCAAACCGTCGCAGCCAAAGACGATGGGATCATAGCCGATCGTGTTGGCCTGCGTGAGGATCTGCGTGGCCTCGCTGTAGTAGATGGGCAGGAACAGCAGCTCGGCGCCGGCGTCGCGCACCTTCTGGATCTGGACGCTGAAGTCGGTGTTGCTGTCGGCGGTGAACGCCTCGGCGGCGACGACCTCGATACCCTGGTTCGCGGCCTCGGCGGCAAACGCCTCATAGATGCCGGAAGAATAGGTGTTGGAGCTATCGTAGATCACGCCGACCTTCGTGGCCAGGCCGTGCGTGCCGATGTACTCGGCGGACGCCTTGCCCTGGTTCGGGTCGGAGAAGCAGACGCGGAACGCGTTGTCGTACTGCATGCACTCGGCGGCCGTGCCGGACGGCGTCAGCAGGAACATATTGTCCTCATAAGCGACCTCGCCCGCAGCGATGGTGGAACCGCTGGTGACGGCGCCGATGTAGATCTGCATGCCCCAGTCCTTCAGCGTGTTGTAGGCGTTGACGGCCTTCTCGCTGTCGGCCTCATCGTCCTCCATGCTGGACTCAAACTGGATGCCGCCCATGGCGTTGATCTCCTCGACGGCCAGCTCGATGCCGTTGCGCACGCCCTCGCCGTACTGGGCATAGTCGCCCGTCAGGGGGCCGCTGGAACCGATCTTGATCGGCGCGGTGGAAGCGGCGGTACTGCCGGAAGCGGCAGCCGCGCTGCCGGAAGCGGCCGGCTCACTGGCGGACTCGGAACCGCCGCACGCCGCCAAAGACGCGGCCATGCAGACGGCCAAAGCCATACTGACAAACTTTTTCATTCTTCTCTCCTCCATTTTCCTGAATCGGCCGCAGCCCCCGCTCCACACAGGAAGCTGTGACTTGTTGGATAATATACTACACGAAACTTGCACAAATTACAATGCGCCATTTTTACATACTTTCCCGCACTAAAGCGCTGATTTGTGATATTTTGCATAAAAAAGCACAAAAACGCAGGAAAAACAGCGTCGTTCTTCTCTTTCATTTAACGCTTTATCGCCGCAAATTGCCGCGCCGGGCAAAAAAAGCAGGCAGCGGGCGTGCCCAAATCGGCCAACCTGCTGCCTGTCTGTGCTCATTGCTCCTCGCCGGACGCCGCGCCCTGTTCGGCAATGCGCGCGAGGATCTTTTCATACCCGCCCGTGCCGTACTGGATGCAGCGGTTGATGCGGCTGATGGTCGCCGTGCTGATCTCCACCGATTTGACGATCTGCTCGTACGTCTTGCCCGCCAGCAGCATCTGCGCCGTCTCGATGCGCTGCGCCATGTCGGCCAGCTCCTTCATCGTGCACAGGTCCTCGAAAAACTCATAGCATTCGTCCAGGTCCTTCAGCGACAGGATCGCCCGGAACAGCTCGTCTGTCGTCTCCCTTTTCAGTTTGTTGGGCATCCGAAAACCCTCCCGATCAAACTTGCTGCCGGCGCGATGCGCGCGGCGCCATCCACCTGTTACTTTATTACAGTAACATATTGAACAGAGAAAAGCAAGAGAAGAGCCGGCTTTTTTGAAGCCGGCTCCTTGCCGCCTTGGTCCGGCCGCCCGGACGCGCCGGGGCGCGCGGGCGGGAAAACGGCGCTGCCCCGCGCTCATAGCGCAAGGCGCCGCGCAGAAATCAGCCTTCCAGACGCTCTTATTTCACCATGCTGGCAACTTCGGCCGCGAAATCGTCGGCCTTCTTCTCCAGGCCCTCGCCTTTCTCAAAGCGAACGAATTTCACGATCTCGATGTCGCCGCCCAGCTCCTTGGCGGTGTTAGCCACATACTGGGACACCGTCAGCTCGCCGTCCTTGACGAACGGCTGGTCGACCAGGCAGTTCTCCTTGTAGAACTTGCCGATCTTGCCCTCGACCATCTTCTCTTTGACCTTGTCGGGCTTGTTCGCCAGCTTCGGGTCGTTGCTGATCTGCGCCAGAAGGATCTCCTTCTCGTGCGCGATCACCTCGGCGGGCACGCTCGCCTCGTTCAGATAGCCGGGGTTCACCGCGGCGATCTGCATGGCGATGTCCTTGCCGAAGGCCGTGAACTCGGGCTTCGCAGCCACGTCGTCGGTGGTGGCAAAGTCCACCAGGACGCCGTGCGTGCCGCCGCCGTGCACATACGCGGCGCACACGCCCTCATAGCGCACGAAGCGGCGGATCTTGAGGTTCTCGCCGATGACGAGGATCTTGTCCTTGAGCGCGGCGTCCACGTCGCCATCGCCCATCTTGCACTTGAGCAGCGCGTCGACGTCGGCCGGGTTCTCGTCCATGACGATGTGGGCCAGGTCCTTGACGAAGCTGCGGAACAGCTCGTTCTTGGCGACGAAGTCGGTCTCGGCGTTCACCTCGATGACAACGCCCACCTTCTTCGCAACGTCGGCCTCGGCGTACACCATGCCCTCGGCGGCAATGCGGCCGGCCTTCTTCGCGGCGGCGGCCAGGCCGCGCTCGCGCAGGTACTCGATCGCCTTGTCGAAGTCGCCGTTGGCCTCGGTGAGGGCCTTCTTGCAGTCCATCATGCCGCAGCCGGTCTGCTCGCGCAGGTTCTTCACGTCAGTAGCAGTAAAAGCCATTGTGGTACTCCCCTTTTCTTTCCTGAACGCTTGCTCGCGTTCGTTTTGCGTTCGGTTGCATTTTCTCTTTGCATGGCAGTATCCCTTGCCCCAGTGCGGGGCAAAGGATACTGCGCAGGTGCGTTATTCAGCGGCCTGCTCCTCGGCGGGCTGCTCCATCTGCTCGCCCTGACGGCCCTCCAGCACGGCGTCGGCCATGGCGCCGGCAATCAGCTTCACGGCGCGGATGGCGTCGTCGTTGCCGGGGATCACATAGTCGATCTCGTCCGGGTCGCAGTTGGTGTCGACAATCGCCACGATGGGGATGTTCAGCTTGCGCGCCTCGGAGACGGCGATGCGCTCCTTGCGCGGGTCGACGATGAACATGGCCTTGGGCAGTTTATCCATCTCCTTGACGCCGCCCAGGAACTTCTCCAGCTTCTCCAGCTCGAGCTCGAGCTTGGCGACCTCTTTCTTGGGCAGCATCGCGAACGTGCCGTCCTCGCGCATTTTGTTGATCTGGGCCATGCGGTCGATGCGGCGGCGGATGGTGCGGAAGTTCGTCAGCATACCGCCCAGCCAGCGGGCGTTGACATAGTGCATGCCGCAGCGCGTGGCCTCCTCACGGATGGACTCCTGCGCCTGCTTCTTGGTGCCGACAAACAGGATGCTGCCGCCCTCGCTGGCCACCTCGCGCACGAAGTTGTACGCCTCGTCCAGCTTCTTCACCGTCTTCTGCAGATCGATGATGTAGATGCCGTTGCGCTCGGTGAAGATGTACTTCGCCATTTTGGGGTTCCAGCGGCGGGTCTGGTGACCGAAGTGCACGCCGGCTTCGAGAAGCTGCTTCATAGATACGACTGCCATAGTAATTTCCTCCTGAAAATTGTTTTTCCTCCGCATCGCCTGCCCGGCGCACCACCCCGAAGGGCACACGCGCGCCGAAACGATACGTGCGTATTGCCGGATTATTGTATCATATCGCCGCAGGAAAAGCAAGTGTTTTTCTCGCCTTTTCTTATTCACCGTGTAGGTTTGTCAAAGATGTGTTACACATTGGGAAAGGCAAATAAGACCTGCTTGGGAGAGCGCCAAGAGAGAGGACGCATGGGGAAATTGTTGTAAGCCCGTTCGCGGACGGCAAGCTGGGCTTTGAAG
>DXGT01000133.1 GCA_019113785.1 Candidatus Ruthenibacterium merdigallinarum
TACCATGATCTACCACATGTCGCCGTTTTACTGCACGTTCGTGCTGGTGGAGATCCTCTCCGGCGCCATCCGCGGCTGCGGCGACGCGCTGCGTCCCATGCTGATCACCGGCAGCGGCATCTGCCTGCTGCGCGTGATCTGGCTGCTGGTGCTGCTGCCGCTGCGCCATGAGCTGACCACCATCCTGTACAGCTACCCCATCAGCTGGGCGCTGACGAGCGCGCTGTTCCTGGTGTATTACCGCCGCGGGCACTGGATGCGCCCGCAGAGCGCCTTGCAGCAGGCCGCCGCGCGCGAGCAGAGCGACGCGGGCTGAGAGAGCAGGAAAAGGGAGGAGACGGATATGGCTGCGATCATCCGCGCCGCGCTGTTCGATATGGACGGCCTGATGTTCGACACCGAGCGCCTGGCCGACCGCGTGTGGGAGCAGACCGTCCCGCGCTACGGCTACGCGTTCGGGCCCGATGACATGGCGCTGCTGCGCGGCGTCAGCTACGAGGCGGGCCGCCGCGCGCTGGCGCAGCGCTTCGGCCCGCAGTTCCCGTTTGTGCAGATCCACGCCGCGTGCACGGCCGAGATGCGCCGCCTTCTGGCGCGCAGCGTGCCCAAAATGCCGGGCCTCGACGCGCTGCTGGCGTTTTTGCGGGCGCACGGCGTGGCGATGGCCGTGGCCTCGTCCACGAACCGCGCGCAGGTGGAGGAATATCTCGAAACCGCCGGCGTGCGCGGCTTTTTCGGCGCGGTGCTGGGCGGGGATATGATCGAGCGCTCGAAGCCCTGCCCGGACATCTACCTCGCGGCCGCGCGCGCGCTGGGCGTGCCGCCAGAGGAGTGCCTTGTGCTGGAGGATTCGTACAACGGCGTGCGCGCCGGGGCCGCCGCCGGGTGCGAGACGGTGATGATCCCGGACCTTGCGCCCGCCACCGACGAGATGCGCGCGCTGGCGGCGTGCATATTGCCGGGCCTCGCGGACGTGGCCGGCTATCTTGCGGGGCGCACGCCGCGCTGAAGCCGGCCGCAGAGGCCGCTTTTGACAAGAGGGAGGAACGGATATGGTCTCTTCGCTTTCCATCGCCGCCATGTGCGCCACGCTGGCGCTGTCGGCGCTGTATGCCATTGTACTGTGTGCGCTGGTCTGCCGCGGGCAGAAGGGCTGGGTGCGCTGCTTTCTGGCGGGCATGCTGGGCTTTTTTGTACCGCAGGTGTGCATCCGCCTGCCGCTTTTGAGCCTGCCGGCGGCGCAGCTGCTGCCGCTGTGGCTGGGCGGCGCGGGGTATACGGTCTTTCTGGCGGCCACGGCCGGCCTGGCCGAGACGGCGGGCCGCGCGCTGGTGTTCGGGCTCGTTTTGAAAAAGGCGCGCACGTTCCGCACGGCGCTGGCCGCGGGTGCGGGCCACGGGTGGATCGAGGCGATGCTGCTCGTTGTGCCCACCTATGTGAACAACCTCGTGCTCAGCGCGCTCTTGAACGCGCAGGGCACGGCGGGGCTCACGGCGCTGGGCGTCGGCGAGGCGGCCGCGCAGCAGGCGGCGTCGCTGCTGACAGGTACGCCCGGCGCGATGTTCCTCGCCGCCGGCTCCGAGCGGCTGATGGCCGTGACGTTCCATGTGCTGGCCAGCGTGCTGCTGGCGTCGTTCTTCGCGCGCGGCAAAGCGGCGCGCGGCTTTCTGGCGGTGTGGGCCGCGCACACCGCGTTCGATTGCCTCGCCCCGCTGCTCTCGGCGCTGGGCGGCGCGCCGCTGGCGCTGATCGCTCTGGAAACGGCGCTGGCCGTGGTGCTCAGCGCGCTGACGGCGCGCTGCGCGCGGCGCTTTCCGCAGCAGGATATACAAAAGGTATAATATTTATTGCAGCGCTATACAAAGAGCAAAAGCAGGGCCCGCCGTGAGCTTGCGGCGGGCCCTGCTTTCTGTTCGAAAAAACGCCCCGGCAAAGCCGGGGCGCTGAAAAGATCTTTTTGCTGCGAAAACGCGCTCAGAACGCCACTTTTTCGGCGATGTAGTCGTGCAGGCGGTCGATGGGCAGGCGCACCTGCTCCATCGTGTCGCGGTCGCGCACGGTGACGCAGTTGTCGGCGGGCGTGTTCTCGTCGCCCACGGTCTCGAAATCGACGGTGATGCACATCGGCGTACCGATTTCGTCCTGGCGGCGGTAGCGCTTGCCGATGGAGCCGGTCTCGTCGAAGTCGATCATGAAGTCCTTCGCGAGGGCGGCGTAGATCTCCTGCGCCTTGCCGGACAGCTTTTTCGACAGCGGCAGCACGGCGGCCTTGTACGGGGCCAGCGCCGGGTGCAGATGCAGCACCACGCGCGTGTCCTGCTTGCCCTTTTCGTCGGTGAGGGTCTCCTCGTCGTACGCGCCGCACAAAAACGCCAGCGCCACGCGGTCGGCGCCCAGCGACGGCTCGATGACGTACGGCACATAGTGGGTGTTCGTCTCGGGGTCGAAGTAGTCCTGCGTTTTGCCCGAGTGCTCGTTGTGGCGGCCCAGGTCGTAGTCGGTGCGGTCGGCGATGCCCCACAACTCGCCCCAGCCGAACGGGAACAGGAACTCGATGTCCGTCGTGGCGTTCGAATAGAAGGACAGCTCCTCGGGGTCGTGGTCGCGCAGGCGCATCTCCTCGGGCTTCATGCCCAGCGACAGCAGCCAGTTTTTGCAGTAGTCCTTCCAGTAGGCGAACCACTCAAGGTCGGTGCCGGGCTTGCAGAAGAACTCGCACTCCATCTGCTCGAACTCGCGCGTGCGGAACGTGAAGTTGCCGGGCGTGATCTCGTTGCGGAACGACTTGCCCACCTGGCAGATGCCGAACGGCAGCTTGCGGCGCGTGGTGCGCTGCACGTTGGCAAAGTTCACAAAGATGCCCTGCGCGGTCTCGGGGCGCAGGTACACCTCGCTCTTCGCGTCCTCGGTGACGCCCATATAGGTTTTGAACATCAGGTTGAATTTGCGGATGTCGGTGAAATCCTGCGCGCCGCACACGGGGCAGCGGATGGCGTGGTCGCGGATGTAGGCGGCCATCTCCTCGTTCGTCATGCCCTCGGCCTTGCCGCCGTTGTCTTCGATCAGCTGGTCGGCGCGAAAGCGCGCCTTGCAGGCGCGGCAGTCCATCAGCGGGTCGGAGAAGCTGGCCACATGGCCCGTGGCCACCCACGTCTCGGGGTTCATGATGATGGCGGAGTCGAGCCCGACGTTGTACGGGGATTCCTGCACGAATTTCTTCCACCACGCGCGCTTGACGTTGTTTTTGAACTCAACGCCCAGGGGGCCGTAGTCCCAGCTGTTGGCAAGGCCGCCGTAAATTTCGCTGCCCGGGAAGATGAACCCGCGGTTTTTGCACAGGTTGATGATTTTTTCCATGGTTTTCTGGCTGCTGTCCATTTTGGTTCCTCTTTTCCTTTCACGGGCGCAATGCGCCGCACAGATACCTATATTGTAAAGGGCGCGGCCGGTTTCGTCAAGGGTTTTGGGGCGCCGCCGCGCCGTTTTCAGCCGCCGGAGAGATGCTCGATGAGGATCTTCGCGCCCAGCACGATCAGGATGACGCCGCCCAGCACCTGCGCCTTGCTGCCCAGCAGCGCGCCGAAGCGCCGGCCCACCGCGTGGCCCACAAGGCAGCAGGCGAACGTGACGCAGGCGATGAACGCCGCGGCCGACCAGATGTTCACGGCCAGCGCCGCGAGGCTGACGCCCACGGCCAGCGCGTCGATGCTGGTGGCTACGGCCTGCACCAGCACAAGGCGCAAAGAAAAGCGCTTTTGCGGCGCGCACGCCCCGGCCTCGCCGGCGCGCAGCTCGCGCAGCGCCTCGGCCAGCATTTTGCCGCCGATGAAGCCCAGCAATACGAAGGCGATCCAGTGGTCCACCGCGCTGACGGCCTCGGCGAACAGGCGGCCGGCGAAAAAGCCGAGAATGGGCATCAGCCCCTGAAAAATGCCGAAGGCCGCGCTGGTGAGGGCGCCGTCGCGCCGGCGCAGGCCGGCAAAGCACAGGCTGTTCGACACGGACACGGCGAACGCGTCCATCGAAAGGCCCAGCGCCAGCAAAAACAGAGAGGGAAGCGTCATGGTTTTCCATCCTTTCCGGTGTGCCGGCGGGCAGAGCGGGGCGCGCCGGCGTCTGCCCCGCGGCAGAAAAAAACCGCGGGCAGGAGAGGGGCGCAAAGCGCCCTCTCCTGCCCACGGGTCTTGTTCTTTGAAAGGCAAAGCCAGGCGCGCAGCGCCAGTATGTTGACTTTGCCGCGCAGCAAACGCCGCGCGAACTACTCCCCCACGGGGAATATATGGCTTGCTACGCTATTATACAATGGCGGGCGGGCGCTGTCAACGCCCGCTTTTTTGTGCATCGAAAACCACTCGCTAGGCGAGTGGTTCAAAAGAAGACTTATGTCGATCATGAAGAAATAAAAACTCCCTTTGCTATAATAGGAGTGCGGTCTGGCAACTGCACAAACAAGCAAAGGGAGGTCATTCAAAAATGAACGACGTAAATAGTTTATCGCAAACAAGCTGGAATTGCAAATACCACATAGTCTTTGCGCCGAAGTATCGGCGCAAAGTGTTCTATGGGCAGAAGCGCAGAGAGATTGGAGAGATATTAAGAACACTGTGCAACTGGAAGAAGGTAAAAATCATAGAAGCGGAAGTATGTCCCGATCATCTCCACATGCTGGT
>DXGT01000134.1 GCA_019113785.1 Candidatus Ruthenibacterium merdigallinarum
CTCTCGCGCGGCGAGATCCAGGTGATCGGCGCCACCACGTTCGGCGAATACCGCAAATTCATCGAGAAAGACCAGGCGCTCGAGCGCCGCTTCCAGCCCGTCAAGGTGGAGGAGCCCTCCATCGACGCCGCGGTGGAGGTGATCCGCGGCGTCAAGGGTTATTATGAGCAGTACCACCACGTCAAGGTGCCGGACGCCATCGTGCGCAGCACCGTGACGCTGGCCGAGCGCTACATCACCGACCGCTTTTTGCCCGACAAGGCCATCGACCTGCTGGACGAGGCGTGCGCGTGCTGCAGCCTGCGCCATCCCGAGATCACCGAGTGGGCGGACGCCTGCAAGCAGCTGGAGGCGCTGAACGCGCAGAAAACGCAGGCCGAACAGGCGAAGGACGGGCCGGATTACGACACCATCGCGCGCGTGAGCTACGAGATGGAAAGCGTGCAAAAGCGCGTGGACGAACTGGCCGGCGCAGTGGACAAGATCGAGGTGACGCGCGAGGACACCGCGCGCGTGATCGAGCTTTGGACGGGTATCCCTGCCGCCAAGGTGCAGGAGACCGAATATACGAAGCTGGAAAACCTGGAGGCGCGCCTCAACGAGAAGATCATCGGGCAGACAGAGGCCGTGCACCTTGTGGCGAACGCCGTCAAGCGCAGCCGCGCGGACATCTCGGCGCGCCGCCGCCCCGCCAGCTTCATCTTCGTGGGGCCCACGGGCGTCGGCAAGACCGAGCTGGTCAAGCAGCTGGCCATGCAGCTGTTCGACACGGTGGACCCGCTGATCCGTCTGGATATGTCGGAGTTCATGGAAAAGCACACGGTGTCGCGCCTGATCGGCTCGCCGCCGGGCTATGTCGGCTACGACGAGGCGGGCCAGCTCACGGAAAAAGTGCGCCGCCGCCCGTACAGCGTCGTGCTGTTCGACGAGATCGAAAAGGCCCATCCGGACGTGATGAACATTTTGCTGCAAATCCTCGACGAGGGCAAGATCAACGACGCGCAGGGCCGCACGGTCAATTTCGAAAACACCGTGATCTGCATGACCTCGAACGCCGGCTCGTCCGACCGCGTGGGCGAGACGGGCTTCAACAAGACGGCGCAGCAGATGAGCCGCGACAAGTCGCTCAAAGCGCTGGGCGAGTTCTTGCGCCCGGAGTTTTTGAGCCGTGTGGACGAGGTGATCACATTCCGCCCGCTGGAGGAGGCCGACCTTGTGCGTATCGCCGCGCTGATGCTGAGCGAGTACAAAGGCCCGCTGGCGGCCAAGGGCATCGGGCTGCGCTGGACGGACGCCGCGCTGTCGCTCTTGTGCCAGAAGGCGCAGGGCGGAAAATTTGGCGCGCGCGACCTGCGCCGCGTCATCCGCCGCGAGGTGGAGGACCGCCTGGCCGAAAAGATCATTGCGGGCGAGCCGCTGACCGACGTGTGCGTGGACGCCGAAGGGCAGGAGATCACGCTGCGCGTGTGAGCTGCCGGCGCCTGAAAAAGCAAAGCGGCCGCCGCCCGGGCGTTTGCCCGGGCGGCGGCTTTTCGTCTGCGCGCAAAAGCTGCGCCGGCCGGTTTGCAGGAGAGGGAAAAGGCGCTTTGCGCGGCCGCGCAGGGCGGCAAGGGCAAGGCCGGTACGCTGCGCGCGCCTTGCCGCGCACAGCGGAAAAGCGGCGGAAGGGGAACGGCGAAAAAATTACAAAAAAGTTTCAAAAAAGGTATTGACAGGCGGTAACAAAATGGTTACAATATAATTGCAAGAAGGTTACAAACACTTGCGAGTGCACTTTTTCATCCTCTATCGCAGGCATTCTCCTCCTGCCGTGCGTCGGCTAGGGCGCGCGGTCTGAATCGCCTGCACCTCCTTTTTCCTCATGCCTGCGCTCACCCTCCACGGGCGCAGGCGCATCACGAAAGCAAAACGCTCCTGCTGCAAGGCGGGGGCGTTTTGTTGTGCGTTTTGCCCACAATTTGTCCGCATGAAAGCCGGAATTTTTTGAGCGCAAAATGCGAAGAGGGCTAGCGGTCTGCGTCGTTTTGTGGTACTATAAAATATAAAATTACTGTCAATTTCAAGGGCAAATCATCATCGATCAGCGAAAGAGAAGGAGAACAGTATGGCTTATTATTTCAGCGAACCCTCCCGCACGTTTGGCGAATATCTGCTTGTCCCGGGCTACTCCTCCGCGGAGTGCATCCCCTCGGCCGTCAGCCTGCAAACGCCGCTTGTGAAATACCGCAAAGGCCAGGAGGAGTGCCCCCTGCGCATGAACATCCCGATGGTGTCCGCCATCATGCAGGCCGTGTCGAACGACACGATGGCCATTGCGCTGGCCAAGGAGGGCGGCGTTTCCTTCATCTACGGTTCGCAGACCGTTGAGCAGGAGGCGGAGATGATCCGCCGCGTGAAGCGTTATAAAAAAGGCTTCATCGTCAGCGATTCCAACGTGCGCCCGGACGCCACGCTGGCCGATATCCTGGCCCTCAAGGAAAAGACGGGCCACTCCACCGTGGCCGTGACGGACGACGGCACGGCGAACGGCCGCCTGCTGGGCATCATCGGCAGCCGCGATTACCGCATCTCCCGCATGAGCACCGACACGCCCGTCACCCAGTTCATGACGCCGTTCGAGCGCCTCGTCACCGCGCCGGAGAACACGACGCTGAAAGAGGCCAACGACATCATCTGGGACAACAAGCTCAACGCCCTGCCGCTGATCGACGCGCAGCAGCACCTGAAATTCCTCGTGTTCCGCAAGGACTACGACTCCCATAAGGAGAACGTCAACGAACTGCTGGACGCGAACAAGAGCTATGTTGTGGGCGCGGGCATCAACACGCGCGACTATGCCGAGCGCGTGCCCGCGCTGGTGGAGGCCGGCGCGGACGTGCTGTGCATCGACTCGTCCGAAGGCTTTTCCGAGTGGCAGGCCCGCACGCTGGCGTGGATCCGCGAGCGCTACGGCGACCGTGTGAAAGTGGGCGCCGGCAACGTGGTGGACCGCGACGGGTTCCGCTTCTTGGCCGAGGCCGGGGCCGACTTTGTGAAGATCGGCATCGGCGGCGGTTCGATCTGCATCACGCGCGAGACCAAGGGCATCGGGCGCGGGCAGGCCACGGCGACCATCGAGGTGGCCAAGGCGCGCGACGAGTACTTTAAAGAGACGGGCATCTATGTGCCCATCTGCTCGGATGGCGGCATCGTGCACGACTACCACATCACGCTGGCGCTGGCCATGGGCGCCGATTTCGTGATGCTGGGCCGCTATTTCTCCCGCTTCGACGAAAGCCCCACGACCAAACTGAAGATCAACGGCACCTTCGTGAAGGAGTACTGGGGCGAGGGTTCGAACCGTGCGCGCAACTGGCAGCGCTACGATCTGGGCGGCGCGGCGAAGCTGAGCTTCGAGGAGGGCGTCGACAGCTACGTGCCCTACGCCGGCGCGCTGAAGGACGGCGTTGCCGTCACGCTGGCCAAGGTGCGCAGCACCATGTGCAACTGCGGCGCGCTCTCGATCCCCGAATTGCAGGAGAAAGCCCGCCTGACGGTCGTCTCCTCCACCAGCATCGTGGAGGGCGGCGCGCATGACGTCATGCTGAAAAACAAGGCGGCGTCCATCTCGGAATAAAACGAAAGCATAAAAACAGGCAGGCCCGCCGCGCAGTTTCTGCGCGGCGGGCCTGCCCCTTTTACGGCGCTGTTTTGCGCCCGCGGTGTACGTTTTTCAGGGCGCTTTGGCGGGGCGTATCTCGCGGCCCGTGAACACGGGGGAGGAAAAGCGCTGCGCGCGCCAGCGCAGGTATTCGCCGTCCCGCAACAGGCCCTCCGCCTGCTGCTCGAGCGCGCTGCCCTGCAACAGCGAGCGCGCCGCCTGTGCGAGAGACGGCGTCTCCGAAAGGCACAGGCGCACGCTCTCCTCGCCTGCGCGCGGCAAAAACAGCTTGAGGCGGCGCACCGAGCTCTCCTCCGTCAGATAGACGGTGATTTTGAGCACGGCGCGCCCGTCCTCGTCGCTTGCGAGCGCGGCGCTTGCCGCCGCGAGAAATCGGTTGCCGCCCTCGTTCAGAACAAACGGCGCGGGGCGCGCAAACCCCAGCGGGACGCGCTGCTCGGCCCTGGCACAGCGCCACACAAGGCACAGGCCGCCGCGCGGCGTCTTTTCAAAGGCGAGCTCGCGCAGGCCGGCGGGGTAGCAGTCGTTCATGCAGCCCGTCATGATGGGCAAAAGGGCGGCGGCGTTTGCGTCAAAGGAAAAGCGGCGTCCGGCCAACAGCGCCGCGGCGCGCGCCTGCCCGGCGGCGGCCAGCATGGGCTGCAGCGGCCGGCAAAGGGCGGGAAGGGCGGGAAGGGCGGCGTCCTGCGTCCGGTGCAGGCTGCGCAGTGTGCGGGGCAATTCGCCCGGCACAGCGAGCGGCTTTTCGCCTGCGCGCAGGGCCTGGATCAGGCGCAGCGCGGCGGTGTACAGCGCGCCGCGGGTGAACAGATGGTCTGCGCCGGCGTTGATGGCGACGACGAGGTCCAGGTCCGGCGCCAGGATGACATACTGGCCGAACATGCCGTTGAACATGCACACGCCGGCCTTTGTGTCCGGCCACATCTGGTAGCCGTACTCCTCGCCGCTGCGGCTGACGGCGTGCGGCGCGCGTGCCGCGTCCGTCCACGCTCTGTCCAGAATGCGCACGGGGCCGCGCTGTGTGCGCCACACGCCGTCGTGCAGATACAAAAGCCCCAGCTTCGCCGCGTCCTCCAGGCGCACATACATGCCCCAGCCGCCCTTTTCCGTGCCCTGCGGGCTCTTCTGCCAGGCCACGGGCCCAAAGCCCAGCGGCTCGAACAGGCGCGGGCGCAGATAGTCCGTCAGGCCCTGCCCGGCGCGGCGGCACACGATGGCGGCCAGCATATAGCTGTTCATGCTGTTGTAATCGAACCGCTCACCCGGCTCGAACAGTACGCTCGATTCAAGAAAAGAGCGCGCCCAGTTCGCCGAACACACGGCGCCGGCCTCCTTGAAATTGACGCCGGAGGTCATTGTCAGCAGATGGCGCACCGTCACGGCGCGCATGCGCCGGCCCGTCAGCAGCGAGCACTGGTCGGGGAAGATGTCGCACACCGTCTCGTCCAGCGAGAGCGCCCCCTCCTGCGCCAGCAGGCCGATGGCCGTGCCCGTAAAGCTCTTGCACAGGCTGTGCGTCACGTGCCAGCGCGCGGTGGAGTAGGGGGCCCAGGACGCGTCCAGGATCACACGCCCGTGCCGGATGACAAGGCAGGTCTGGATGCGGCAGCCGCGCGCGGCGTCCGCCTCGCGCAGAAAGCGCGTCAGCAGCGCTTCGGGCACGCCCTCGCGGCCGGGCGCGGAGCGCGGCAGCGGCACGCCGGCGCCGCCCTTCGGCACGGGCTTTTGCACGCGCACGGCAAAGGGCAGAATGCCGTCGTATTCGCCGGCCAGCATTTTGCGCACGTAGCGCAGCGCCTGCAAATTGCTTTTCAGTTCCATAATTCCCTCTCTTTCGCGCAACGCAAGAAAAAAGGCCGCCGCATCAGGGGCGATGCAGCAGCCGGGGGCGCAGCTTGGCGCAGTATAAGCCGACCAGCCGTGCAACGGCCACGTCGTACAAAACAAAGGTGACGTTCGCAAGAACGATGAGCGCGGCGAGGAACGCGCGGCCCATCTCCGCGTACTCCTGCGCCACCTCGGGCAGGGGAAACACGGCCAGGATCAGCCAGTACATCGCAAAGACGCATACATTGAACAGCGCCAGCTTGGCCGCCCAGCGCGCCGTGCGCGGCCGGATGCGCTCCAGATAGATTTTGACCAGCGGATAATAGCCCAAAAAGAACAGGAAGATCAGGGCCATTTCCTTGTCCGGCACGGCGAAGAGCGCCAGGATGCCGATGGCGGCGTACAGCAAAGCGCCGGTGCGCACGCCGAATTCGACGGCCGCGGGCATGATGAGGATGCCCGCAAAGGCCGGCGCGGCGAAGGTGGCCGCGGGCAGGATGCCGCCCATCAGCATCAGCGCCAGCGCCAGCGCGCCGAACACGCCGCACAGCGCCACGCGCGCGGCGCCGTTGCTTTTTCCGGTGCGCATGTCAGCATCCACCGCCGCAGTTGCAGCACATGTCCATGCAGGCCATGGCGGCGCACATGTCGCAGCACGAGCACGTCACCGTCTGCGCGCCGTAGGGCGCGTTGTTGCCGTAGGGGTTGCCGGGCATGGCCCCGCCGGCGCTGCGCTGCAAATTGCGCAATGCGGCGGTGTACTCCGGGTTCGAGGGGTCCAGCCGGCAGGCGGCCTGAAAATAATTCAGCGCCTGGGCCACCCAGCCTTTGTAATAATAGGCGCTGCCCATCAAAAAGTTCCACTCGGCGTCGGTGCTGCCGTTCTGGATGGTGGACAGGCGCGCAAGGGCGTTGTCGATGTCGCCGGAGTTGATCATCTGGCGGATCACGCGGTACTGCGCCGCGCGGCCCTCGTCCATGCGGGGGCCTGCGGCGGGGCCCTGCGCATAACCCTGTGCATAGCCGTCCGTCTGGCCCTGCGGCGCGCCGCCCGTGCGGTGCAGGCTCATCAGCGTGTCGAAGGCCTCGTTGATCTCGTTCATTTTGCGCTCGGCGTCCTCGCGCAGGGGGCCGGCCTCATAGTTTTCCGGGTCGAATTTCTGCGCCAGCGCGCGGTAGGCCTGTTTGATCTCGTCCTCGCCCGCGCCCTCGCGCAGGCCCAGGGCGGCGTAAGCTCGTTTTGTGTCCATGATCGTCCTTTCTGTTGATTCGTGTACGGCCGGGTCAGGCGCGCGCGGGTTTGAAGGGCGCGCGCTTTTGCCCGGCGCTGCGGATGCTTTGGGGCAGCCCCAAAAACAGGATGTTGTCCAAAATCGGTTTGTGCGTGACGCCGGGAATGTCCAGAAGGTTATAGCAGCGCGCGGCCTCGCCGGCGCACAGGCGGCACAAAAGCTGCGCGCGCTCTACGGCGGCGGGCTTGTCCAGCCCCATGCGGATAAACACATTGTACGCGCCGCTGCGCGCGTCGTCGTCGTAATCCTCGGCGGCGTCCAGATAATATAGAATCTTGCCCATGAACAGCCCCAGGCGCTCCAGCACGCGCCGCTGCGCGTCCGTGCGCGCGGCCTCGCAAAACAGCGCCGCCGTCATGCGGGCGGTGGGGTCGGCGGCCTCGTCGGCATCGGCACAGCCGCGCTCTTCCAGCGCGCTCTGCGCCTGCGTCTGCGCCGCAAGCACCTCGTCCATGGCGGGAAAGCGCGCCGCGGCCTTGCGCCGCGCGCGGGCGAAGGCCGCCTGCAAAGCGCGCGCGGCCAGTCGCTTTGCGCCGCGCTCATCGTGCGCGTCGTCGGCCATTTTGTAATAGGCCGTCAGCACCAGCGCGTCCGCCGCGAGGGCCAGCCCGCCCGAGGCGCCGCACACGGGGCGCTTTTGCACGGGGTTTGCGATGCACCGCTCGGCGCGCACGGGCGGCTCCTCGGCCGCAAGGCCGTCGGCCACAAGCGCCAGGAATACAAGGTCATAATTCAGCAAAAAGCGGGAGGCAAGGCCGTGGCTGCGCTTGAGCTGTTTGCACAGGCCGCAGTAATAGGCGCGATACGCCTGCCACTGGCAGACTTTCAGCTCCGCCTGGCAGGGCAATACATACCCGAACACGCGCATACCCTCCCATTTTTACTATAGGGATAGTATACAACATCCGCGCCGCATTTACAACTGTGTAAAACGCGCCCTGCGGGCCGCAAAGCGCGTTTTTTGCACAAATTTCATTGTTTTACGCCTCTGCGGGCAGATGATCGACCGTGTCGAAACGGTAGCCGGCGTTTTTGAACCACTGGATGATCCGCGGCAGGGCCGTCACGGTGCTTTTCGCTGCCTTTGTGTCGTGCATCAGCACGATGCAGACATCCTGGTCGGCAGCTTCGCGCACCACGTTGTTGTAGATGTCCTCGGCCGAGGGATGGCCGCCCAGCGCGTCGCCCGCGCAGACGTTCCAGTCCACGTAGGTGTAGCCCTTTTCCTTCGCTTCGCGTTTGAGCGTGGTCATGATCTCGCTGCCGCCGTACTTGCGGCTGACGGTGTTCGTGCTGCCGCCCGGAAAACGCAGGATGGCCGGCAGCGTGTCGGTGTAAGGGGCGAGGTCGCTTTTCAGCTGATCAATGTCCTGCCAGAAAGCCTCGTCGCTTTTGTAGATGCGGCTGTAGCTGTGGCTGGCGCTGTGCAGGGCGATGATGTGCCCTTCGTCCTGCGCTTTGCGCACAAGCGGCAGGTAGCGCTGGTTATTTTCCGCCGAGACGACGAAAAAGGTGGCGGGCACGCCCTCGTCGTGCAGGATGTCCAGCACGTCCTGTGTGGACGAAGAGGGGCCGTCGTCGAACGTCAGGTATACGATCTTCTCCGTCGGGGCCATGGCGCCCTCGAAAACAGCCGTGGGCATGGCCAGCGAGGGCAGCAGGTCGCTTGTGCGGCAACCGGCCGGCAGCGCCGCCACACGCGCGGCCGCCAGCAGGAGCAGCAAAGCCAGCGCGCCGCACGCGGCCAGCGTGATTTTGGCGCAGCGCGAAAGCCGCCGCGCGCGGAACAGACAAACAGGACGCATTTTCATCCGGGATCGCCGCCTTTGTGATTGATTTGCAAGCGCAATGCTTTTATACTATATACAGTATGTCCCGCGCGGCGGGGCTAGTACCGGAAGGAGCGTTTTATGGAACTGATCACATTGGTGCTTGCGGCGGTTGCGGCGGCGCTGTCTGCGGCAGGGCTGGCGGTCTCGGCGGCAAAACGCGGGGCGAGCGCCGCGCAGCTGGCGTCGGCGCGCGCCGGTTTGGAGGAGGAGGTGCGCGCTGCGCGCCGGGAACTGACGGACCGGATGAGCGAAGAGATGCGCGCGCTGCGCGCGGAGCTGACGCGCTCGGTGCAGGCATCGGCGCGCACGACGGGCGAGATGCAGGCCGCGGCCCAGCGGCAGGTTGCCGGTGCGCAGAACGCGCGCCTGCGCGAGCTGACCGAACAGCTGACCCAGCGCCAGGAACTGCTGCAAAGCGCCGTGAACGCACAGCTGGCCGCGGTGCAGAAAAGCGTTTCGGACCAGCTGGGCATGGTGGAGCAGCGCATGAAGACCGGCGCGTTGGAGAGTGAGCAGAAACTGGAACAGATCCGCACGACGATGGAGACGCGCGTGGGAGCCATGCAGCAGGACAACGCCCGCCGCCTGGATGAGATGCGCCGCACCGTGGACGAAAAGCTGCAGCAGACGCTGGACGAGACGCTGCGCCAGTCGTTCAGCCGCGTGTCCCAGCAGCTGGAGAGCGTGTACCGCGGCCTTGGCGAAATGCAGACGCTGGCCGCCGGCGTGGGCGATCTGAAAAAAGTGCTGAGCAATGTGAAGACGCGCGGCATTTTGGGCGAGATCCAGCTGGGGGCGATTTTGGAGCAGATCCTCAGCCCGCAGCAGTACGCGCAGAACGTGGCGACGGTGCCCGGCAGCGCCGAACGCGTGGAATTCGCCGTGCGCATGCCCGGCGACGGCAGCGCGCAGGTGTGGCTGCCCATCGACGCGAAATTCCCCGCCGACGCCTACGGCGCGCTGCTGGACGCGTACGACGCGGGCGACGCCGCCGCGGTGGAAGCGGCGGCCAAAGCGCTGGAGGCGCGCGTGCGCGGCTTTGCGAAGGACATCCACACAAAGTACATCCACGCGCCGGAAACCACGGATTTCGGCGTGATGTTCCTACCGGTGGAGGGGCTGTACGCCGAGGTGGTGCGCCGCGGCATGGCGGAGCGCCTGCAGGCGGACTACCGCGTGATGGTGGCCGGCCCCACCACGATGGCCGCATTGCTCAGCAGCCTGCAAATGGGCTTTCGCACGCTGGCGCTGCAAAAGCGCTCGGGCGAGGTGTGGCAGGTGCTGGGCGCCGTCAAGACGGAGTTCGACAAGTTCGGCGAGGTGCTGGCCAGCGCGCAGAACCGCATCGAGCAGGCGGGCGCAGAGCTGGAAAAGCTGGTGGGCACGCGCACGCGGC
>DXGT01000135.1 GCA_019113785.1 Candidatus Ruthenibacterium merdigallinarum
GCAAAATCACCTCGCGCTGCCGGTTCAGGTGCTGGGTGTACCGCCGCTGCGGCCCCTGCCCCGCCGTTTTGTCCATCTTCCGCCGCCCCCTGCCGCGGGCCCTTCGGCCCTTTTTCCTTTCCATCCTAACACAGCGCCGTGCAAAATAAAACACACTGTTTATATTTTTTACATTCATTTTACGGCCCTGTGGTGTTTTGACGCGCCGGGCACTGTTAGAATGGACTTGTCCGAAGGGCGACGCCCCGGACGGAAACCTGCGAACGGAAGGAGAGGAGATCTTGGAGCAGATCACATTCCTGCATCTGTCGGACACGCACCTGTCGTTTGAAACGCCCTGTCCCGCCATCTGCAGCGCGCCCTCGCTGCTGGAGAGCGCCTACCGCGCCGCCGCCGGGTTGGATACGCCGCCGCAGTTCGTGCTGATCACCGGCGACGTCGTGCACGAGGGGGGCGCGGACGACTATGCGAAGGCGCGCAGCCTGATCGACCGCCTTGACGCGGCGTACGGCGTCAGGACCTATATCCTGCTGGGCAACCACGACCGGCACGCCGCATTCTACGAGGGGTATCTGGGCGAAGCGGGCCGCACGGGGCGCTACTACTACAGCTGCATGGCCGGCGGCCTGCGCCTGCTGGCGCTGGACAGCGCAGTGGACGACCAGGTGCCCGGGCACATGGACGTGGCCCAGCTCGACTGGCTTGAGCAGCAGCTGTCGCTGAAGACGGACGCGCCGACGATCGTGGCGCTGCACCACCCGCCCTGCGGCACCAGCGTGCGGCAGACCAACGCCAACAATCTGGGCGAAGGCGCGCGCTTTGCCGACATCCTGCGCCGGCACCCGGCCGCAGCCGTGCTGGCCGGGCACAAGCACTTCGTCACGGCCACCGCTCTTCCGGGCGGCACGCCGGTGTACACCGGCGCGGGCCTCGCCTTCGGCATCGAGCTGCCCTGCGGCGGCACGCTGCGCTTCACCAAAAGCGGCCGGATGCAGTACTGCACATTCTACGACGGGCAGTTGTTCTACTCGCCTCTCGACCTGGGCGAAGCGCCGACCATCGCGCAGCTGACGCCCGCGCAGATGCGCAATTACCACGGAAAGTAAAAAGGAGGACACACGATGAACACGAACCTGAAACGCCTACTGTGCACCGCGCTGGCCGCGCTGACCGTCATCGGCGCCACCGCCTGCGGCGGACAGGAAAGCTCTTCCACGGCCGCCGTCAGCTCCGCCGCCGAAACGTCTTCGCAGACGGCTGCCGAGCCTGTTGAGATCACCTTCTACAGCTACAGCCTGCTGAACGCCGGCCAGAAGGACGGCACGCAGAAGCTGATCGACGAGTTCATGGCCGAGCACCCCGACATCAAGGTGACGGGCGTGGCGGTGTCGAACTCCGACATGGCGGCCCGTCTGCAGGCGGACATGACGGCCGGCGAAGTGCCCGACGTGGCGCAGCTGCCCTTCCGCGCGATGGATTTCGCCGCGCACAGCCTGGGCGCCGTGCCCATCAACGAGCTGGCCGGCGACGAATTCGACGAGCAATTCAGCGGCTTTTACCCCAACGGCCTCGCGTTGGGCGAGCTGGACGGCCAGACCTACTGCCTGCCGTTCACGTTCAGCACGCCGATTTTGTACTACAACGGCGCGCTGTTTGAGGCGGCCGGCCTCGACCCGAACGACCCGCCCGAGACCTGGGACGAGGTGAACGAGTACGCACTGAAGATCAAAGAGGCGACGCCGGGCGTCGAGGGCGTGCACGTGGCCACCACGGGGCCGTCCAGCGGCGAGTGGATCTGCCAGGCGCTGATCTACAGCAACGGCGGCAGCATCCTGTCGGACGACCGCAAGACCGTCACCTTCAACGAAGAGGGCGGCATGGGTGCCATGGAGATGCTGCGCGGGCTGGCCGAGAGCGGCGCGCACGGCACCATGACCGAGGAGGAGGCGCAGGAGGCCTTCATGAACGGCAGCCTGGGCATGTACCTGCAGTCCAGCGCGCTGTACGCCGCGGCGGCCAAATCCGCCGAGGCCGGCGGCTGGGAGCTGTACGGCGCGGCGATGCCCGCCTTTGCGGGCAAGGAGGCCGTGCCCACGAACTCCGGCAGCGCGCTGTTCGTCTTCACGCAGGACCAGGCTAAGCGCGAAGCGGTGTGGGAATTCATCAAATTCGTCACCAGTGAGCGCGGCTACACCATCATCACCGAGGACATCGGCTATCTGCCGCTGCGCCCGTCGCTGGTGGAGGAGGGCGGCGCGCTGGAGCAGTACGCCGAGGAAAACCCCCAGCTGGCCATCAATCTGGAGCAGATGAGCCGCATGCGCCAGACCGTCGCCTTCCCCGGCGAGGACTGGCAGACGATGAGCAACTCCCTGATCGAAATGGTGGACCGCGTGCTGTGGACCACCGACCCCGTGGAGGACATCGTGAATGAGACCGCCGCGCAGGACCAGGCCCTGCTGGACGCAGATGCGTGAGGGGATCGCCATGGAGAGCCGCACGCTGTATTTACCCGCCGCCGGCATATGCCGGCGGCCCTCCCGCACCGGCAGCCGGACGGCGGCCGGACGCCGGCGGCGCAGCCGGGGGATGCTGGTGCCGTGGCTCTATCTGGCCCCGGCGCTGATCCTGCTGTGCATCTGGGTGTATTATCCCCTGCTGCGCACCGCGTATCTGAGCTTTTTCAACTGGAACATGCTGCCCGCCACACAGCCGCAGTTCTGCGGGCTGGACAACTTTGTCAAGCTGTTCAAAACGCCCGGGTTCGCCGAGGCGGTGCGCAACACCGCCGTGATGATGATCGGCATCCTGCCGTTTTCCATCGTCATCCCCACCGCCGTGGCCATCTTCGCCAAGAACGCCTCGAAGCGCGCCAGCGGCATCTACCGCGGGCTGATTTTCGTGCCGATGATGATGGCCCCCGTGGCGGTGGCCGCGATCTTCCGCTGGATCCTGCATCCGGCGGGCGGGCTGCTCAACCAGATCCTGCAGGCGCTGGGCGCCGGGGAGAGCATCCGCTTCCTCAACGACCCGCAGTGGGCGCTGCCGTGCATCATCTTCATCACGGGATGGAAGATGACGGGTTTTTTCACTTTGCTGTTTTACGCGGCCGTGCAGCAGCTCGGCGACGAATACTACCAGGCCGCAGCGCTGGACGGCGCCTCCTTCTGGCAGCAGACCGTGCGCATCACGCTGCCGCTGTTGTCGCCGACGCTGGTGTTCAACACCATGCTCAGCCTTCTGTTCGCCTCGAGCTGGAGCTTCACCTACATCGACACGCTCACGAAGGGCGGCCCGCTGAACGCCACCATCAACGCCTACTACTTCATGTGGGACAAGGGGTTCCGCACATCGTCCTCCGGGCTGACAAGCTCGTCGGCGGTGGTGTTTTTCCTCGCATTCGGCGCGATCGCCCTGCTGCTCAACCATCTGGGCCAGAAGCTGAGCTATTATGACAACTGAGGGAGGCGCTCTATGGAAACGCTTCGGTACCCGGGATCCGTGCGCCTGACCGGCTACGCGCTGCTGACCATCGTCAGCATCGTCAGCCTGTTCCCGCTTGTGTGGATGGCGCTCAACGCGCTCAAGCCGGGCGACGAGATCCTCTATTTTTCCTTTTTGCCGGAACACGTGACGCTGCAGAACTTTTTCGATGCGTTCGACATGATCCCGCTGGGCTCCATGGTGGCGCGCAGCTTCGCCAGCGCGCTTTTACAGATGGCCGCGCAGCTGTTCACCGGCGTTCTGGCCGCCTATGCGCTGACGCGCTGGGAGTTTCCCGGCCGCAGCTTTGTGCACGCGCTGCTCACGATGACATGGCTGGTGCCGTTTCAGGCGACGATGATCCCGAACTACGTCTCCCTGGTGCGCCTGGGCCTGCGCGACACGGTGCTGGGCATCGTATTGCCGAACCTCGCCTCCGCCTTCGCCATCCTGACGCTGCTGCAGAGCTTCGGCGCTTTCCCGAAAACCATTTTTGAGGCCGCCGAGATCGACGGCGCCAACTCCGCGCAGACGCTGCTGCGCGTGGTTCTGCCCAACCTGAAAGGGGCTGTGGCCTCGCTGGGCGTCATCCTGTTCATCAACTGCTGGAACGAGTATTTCTGGCCTCTTCTGATCACGCGCGACATCGGCAAAGCCACCGTGCAGATCGGCCTGAGCATGTTCCTGTCCAGCGAGGGCAACCTGTGGGGCCCGCTGATGGCCTCCGCGATGGTCGCCTGCCTGCCCGTGCTGGCGCTGTACCTCGTGCTGCAGCGGCAGATCATCGATTCTTTTATGAAAAGTGGGATAAAATGACGCAACATGCCTCCCTGCTGGCCGGCACATGCAACACGCGCACCGTGTGCGGCTGCCGGCTGCCCCTTCTGCGGTCAGACCATCTGGCCAACGCGGATGAAGCGGACCTGCGGGCGCTGCAAAGCCTTGGCATCCGCACGGTGATCGATCTGCGGCGCGACGACGAGGTGGCCAGAAACCCCGCCGGCGCCCCCATTGCGCGCTCTCTCGCCGTGTTCCGCATCCCCATCGACAACTCCTCCCTGTTCGCCCGGCGGCGCAGCGACCCGGCTTTCCAGCTTTGGGAGCTGTATGCGCACATGCTGCGCTGCCATGCGCGCGAATTCGCCCAATGCGTGTGCCGAATCGCACAGGAGCTGGAAAACGGCGGTGGGACGCTGTTCCACTGTTCCGCCGGCAAGGACCGCACCGGTGTGCTGGCCGCGCTGCTGTTGCGCTGCGCCGGCGTACCGGACGCGCAGATCGTCGCGGATTACGCGCTGAGCGCCGAGATGCTGCGCGCCAAAACGGCCGAAGAGGTCGCCACCATCCCGCCCGACGCCGATCCCGATTTCTACCGCATGCTGCTGTCGTGCGAGGCGCGCCACATGGAAAAGGCCCTGTCCCTTCTGGACGAAATGGGCGGCGCACAGGACTATCTGCTGCAAGCGGGCGTGCCGCGCCGCCTGCTTGCGCGCCTGTCGCAGCGCCTTCGGTCCGGGTTTTCCGCCGTGTCCGCCGCCTGCGCGCGGCGCTCCGCGCTGTGACAGCCCGTCGTGCGGCGCACGGAGCGCAGAGGGTGCCCCGCCGGGCGCACGCCGTGCTTGTGATGATTGCCCCTCGGTACGCCGGGCCGTGCGCAATACCCGCGTGCCGCGCTTGTGACACTTCGCTTTTTCCCTTTCCTTTTTTGCCGCCTGCCGCGCCCGGCGCCGCCCGGGCGCGGCAGGCCGTTTTTGCGCCGTGCAAAGAAACAGCCGGGCGGCGGAGACGTTTCTCCGCCGCCCGGCTTTCGCTGTGACGTCAAACAGCTCGTGCCACCCGCCTTACTTTGCGCGGCTCACCTTCGGGCCTTTGGGCGTGTCCTCCACGACATAGCCCTTTTGCGTCAGCTCGGCGCGGATGGCGTCGGCGCGCGCGTAGTCCTTCGCTTTTTTCGCGGCGGCGCGCTCCTCCACCAGCGCGAGGATCTCGGCGGGGATGTCCTCCTTCTCGCGGTTGTACACAAGGCCCAGCACGCCCGTCAGCTCGTCGAACATGGCCCCGGCGGCCTCCAGCGCCGCGCGCGAGGCCGTTTCCAGGCCGGTGTTGATCTCGCGCACGAGGTCGAACACGGCGGCCAGCGCCGCGGGGGTGTTCAGGTCGTCGTCCATTGCGGCGCAGAACTTCTCCTTCGCCGCGGCGGCCTTCTCGCGCAGGCTCTCGTCCGTGCCGGCGGCGTTTTCGATGGCGAAATCGAGGTTGCCGCGGCAGGTGTACAGGCGCTCGAGGCTCTTTTTGCAGTCCTCCAGCAATTCCTGCGTGTAGTTCAGCGGGCTGCGGTACTGCGCCGACAGCATGAAATAGCGGATGGGCTCGTAGCCGTAGGCCTCGGCCAGCTCGCGCACGGTGAAGAAGTTGCCCGCGCTCTTGGACATCTTGCGGTTGTCGATGTTCAAAAACGCGTTGTGCATCCAGTAGCGCGCGAACGTGCAGCCGTTGGCGCACTCGGACTGGGCGATCTCGTTCTCGTGGTGCGGGAAGATCAGATCCTCGCCGCCGGCGTGGATGTCGATGGTGTCGCCCAGATGCGTGCGCGCTATCGCGCTGCACTCGATGTGCCAGCCGGGGCGGCCGTGGCCGTAGGGGCTGTCCCAATACGGCTCGCCGGGCTTGGCGGCCTTCCACACGGCGAAATCGGCCGCATCCTCCTTCAGATCATCGTCCATCTGGTGGCGCAGCTCCCGGTTGCCGGACTCGAGATCCTCCAGATTCAGATGGCTCAGCTTGCCGTAGCCCGGGTCGGACTTGACGCGGAAATACACGTCGCCGTTTTTGGCCACGTACGCGTGGCCGGATTCGATCAGGTCCTTCACGATGGACAGGATCTGCTCGATGTGCTCGGTGGCGCGCGGGCGCACCGTGGGGTGCAGCACGTTGAGGCCGTCGCAGTCCTTGATGAACTCGGCCTCGTACTTGCGGGCGATCTCCTGCATGGAGACGCCCTCCTCGCCGGCGCGGCGGATGAGCTTGTCGTCGATGTCCGTGATGTTCGAGACGAACTTCACGCGCGCGCCACCGTATTCAAGATAGCGGCGCAGCACGTCGAACACGATGACGGGGCGCGCGTTGCCGATGTGGATGAAGTTGTACACCGTGGGCCCGCACACGTAGATGCGGTACTCGCCGGGCACGAGCGGCACAAGCTCCTCTTTCGTGCGCGTGAGGGTGTTGAACACTTTCATGGTCGTTTCCTCCTTTTTCACTTGTACACCTTACTTCAGCCGCAGCATGCGCTCGGCCCCCAGCAGGACGCCCGCGCGCGCGGCGTGGAAATTGATGCCGCCCTGCATGTACACCGTGTACGGCGGGCGCATGGGGCCGTCGGCGCTCAGCTCGATGCTGCTGCCCTGCGTGAACGC
>DXGT01000136.1 GCA_019113785.1 Candidatus Ruthenibacterium merdigallinarum
CCGTCAGGCAGGCTGCGTCGTCTTTCGCGCCATCGGCGCCGCCTGGCGGCCGAAAACTCCGAAGGACCGCTGGGCGCGCCCACGGGTGGGCTGGCAAGGCCGCAGGGCGAGAGCAGGCTGACGCCTGCCGAACCCGAGAACGCAGCCAGCGCGCCTGTGGGCACCCCCAGCGGCGTCGTATCCCCTTTGTACACCGATACTTACGCCTCCTGCGGCAGGCGCAGCGCGCGGTTTTCCTGCCGCACGGCCTCGGCGTCGAGCTTGCACACGGCGCGGTCGTAGGTGAACAGGCCGTTCACTTCGCCCTCCACGTCGGTCAGCTGTGTGTATATGCACGCGCACAGGCCCTTGGCGATCAACGGCCGCACCTGCTGCGCGTGCAATGCCCGCCATGCGCGCGTCAGGGCGGCTTTATCCCTGTACATGCGGTAGCCGAAGCCCTTTTTGCCCTCGTCCTCGCGCCACAGATGGCCGGGCAGCGCGCAGCTGTAGCCGCCGTATTCCGTCAGGCAGAACGCGCGCGCATCGCGCCGGCGCGGCGCCTTGAGACGCAGAATATACCGGTGTACGCTCACAAGGTCGCCCGCGCCCTGGTCATGCCAACCGCTTGCGGCGTCCACGGGGCGCGTCGCATCCAGTTCCCGCACGAGCGCGGCGGCCCCGGCGCTGTCGAACTGGCCCCAGCCCTCGTTGAAGGGAACCCACATGCAGATGCACGGCGCGCTGTACAACGCCAGCACCAGCGCGCGCAGCTCGTCCAGGTACTGGCGGCACACGGCCTTGTCCTCACGGCCAAAGCGGCGGCGGTCATCGTCGCGTACATGCACACCGAGGTAGGGCAGCGCCACGTTGGCAAACGTCATGGCGCGCGTACCGCCATTGGGCATGTCCTGCCATACCAGCATGCCCAGCCTGTCGCAGTGATAGTACCAGCGGGCCGGCTCCACCTTCACATGCTTGCGCAGCATGTTGAAGCCCAGCGCCTTGGCGGCCTGGATGTCGCTGCACAGCGCCTCGTCCGTCGGCGCTGTGTACAGCCCGTCCGGCCAGTAGCCCTGGTCGAGCAGGCCGCGCTGGAAATACGGCCGCCCGTTGAGCAACAGCCGCGGTGCGCCGTGCTCGTCCGGCCCCACGCCGAACGTGCGCAGCGCGGCGTAGCTTTCGACGCGGTCTTCGCCGAAGGCGACGGCAAGGCGGTACAGGTGCGGGTCCTCCGGGCTCCACAGATGCGGCGAGGGAATGGAAAGGCGCACTTCGCCGCGCCCCGCGCCGGACGCGACGGCTTCGTCCCCGTCGTATACGGCCACGCGCAGCTCGCCCTCGCCGCACACATCCGCCGCGATGCGCAGGCCGGTGAGCGAAGGGGTGACAGCCAGCGCGCGGATGTGGTTTTGCGGCACGACCTCGAGCCATACCGTCTGCCAGATGCCGGAGACGGCCGTGTACCAGATGCCGCCCGGCGTGAGCGACTGCTTGCCGTGCGCTTCGCCGTGCGCGCCGGTGTCGTCATACACGCACACGCAGAGCGTGTTTTCCTGCGCGGAAACCAGCTCGGTGATGTCGAGAGTGAACGGAAGGTACCCGCCCGTGTGGCCGCCGGCCTCGCGCCCGTTCACCCATATGCGGCAGCGCTCGTCCACCGCGCCGAAGTGCAGCAGCACGCGCCGGCCGCCGGCGAGGTCGTCGACGGAAAAACGGCGGCGGTACCAGAGCGCTTCGCCGGGGCGCAGCGCGCGCTGCACACCGGACAATTCGCTCTCGATGCAAAACGGGACAAGGATCGCCCCGTCCCAGCGCTCGGGCGCGCCGTCGCCGGCGGGGCGCACGGCATAGTCCCATCTTCCGTTCAAATTCTGCCATGCGCCGCGCACAAGCTGCGGGCGGGGATATTCGTTCAGCGGCATATCGCCGGGAACAAAACGGGTGCGCACATTCATCGGCCACCTTTCCTGTGTTCTGCTTTCAGTGTACCACCTCCGGCCGCAAAAAGAAAGGGCGGCGTGAAGAAGGCCTTCACGCCGCCGGGAATATGTCAGCAGCACCAGCGGCGCACCAGTTCGCCGGTCAGCGCGTCAAGGGCCTGCGTATCCAGCGCCGCAGAGTACACGGCCTCGATCTCGTGGTGCGCGTCGCGCGCGGCGCGCAGCGCGCCGGCCGCCTGCGCCAGCAGCTCTTCGGCCGAACGGCGGTTGAAGCGCAGCCGATTGCGCCGCAGCGCCAGCGCGTCGCGATTTGTAAAGCGCTGCGCGTGCAGCGTGCGCTGGCCGGGAAAGGAGACGGGGTGGAACGGGTTCGCGGTGACGAACGCCAGGCGCAGGGCGGGAAACAGAAGATGCTCGAGCTTGTCGCGAGGGTGCAAAGGGCAGCGGCAGGCGTAAAAGGTGTGCCCGCGCTCCAGCGCCAGCGCGCGCAGTTCGCCCAGCAGGGCAGGGCCCGCCGCGCCCCATGCGTCGTCCAGCACAACGACCGTGTCGGCCAGTGCGCGCACGGTGTCCGAGAGAAAGACGGCACCGTCCGGGCCGACGGCGCTGAGCATGCGCACGTGTTCGGCGCCTTTTTGCGCGGTGGCGGGCAGGTACCGCCGCGCGAGCGTGTGCGCAAAGCGGCGCGCCTTGGCGGTGTCGGTGCCGCACAGGGCGGTGCGCGCCGTGTCGTGCACAAGGCAGCCCGCCGCCGTGAGGTAGCGCACGGCGCGCTGGCGCTCCTTTTCCTCCAGCAGGGTCAGCGCGCGCAGAGCGTCGCGCTTTTCCCGCAGCGCGCCGGCCCGGTACGCGCCGTGCAGCGAGACCACCTGCTCATACGCGCCGGGGTAGCGCGGCTCCAGCGCGTGCGGCGCGGTGGCGTCAAAGGCGGCGAAAGCGCGCTGCGCGCACACGACGCCGTCCAGCGCTTCGGGAGCCTGCGCGCAGCGGATGCGTTCGACAAGGCAGCCGCGTTCGGCCAGCGCGCAGGCCAGCGCGCGCAGCATCGTCGATTTCCCGCAGCCCGGCCCGCCTTTCAAAAGCAGCACGTCGCCGCTTTCAAACGGGGGATAGGCCTGTGCAAAGCAATGGAAAAAACCGCCCGGCGCGCTGGCGCCCAGAAAGAAGTCGATCGCTCTGTCCATCGAAAAACACCCCTTTTGCATCATCCTATGCAAAAGAGGTGTTTTTGACACTGCGCGCCGGCGCGGGACGGCTCAATAGGTGTGCGTGCACACCTGCTCGATCTTCTCGCGGATGGCCACGTAATCTTCAAAGCTCAAAGGTTTGTTGTTGGGGTTGCGCAGCAAAGCGGCGGGGTGCAGCGTCGCGGTGAAAAACGCGCCGCCCTTTTGCGTCCACTGGCCGTGCTCCTTCATGACGCTGAAGTCCGGGCGGATCAGCCGCTGCGCGGCAATGCGGCCCAGGCACACCACGATCTTCGGGCGGATCAGCGCGAACTGCTCGCGCAGATAGGGGATGCAGGCGTCCCATTCGTCGGGCAGCGGGTCGCGGTTGTGCGGCGGGCGGCACTTGACGATGTTCGTGATGAAGACGTTTTTGTCGCGGCTCAAATGGATGGCGCGCAGGTACTGGTCCAGCAGCTGACCCGAGCGGCCGACGAAGGGCTTGCCCTCCTCGTCCTCATGCTGGCCGGGGCCCTCGCCCACAAACAGCACCTCGGCCTCGGGGTTGCCCATGCCGAACACCACGTTGGTGCGCGTCTCGCACAGCCCGCACTTGCGGCAGGAAAGGCACGTCTCTTTCAATTGTTCAAATGCGCTGCGATCCATCGTTCATCCTCCAAAATTTGTGCTTTTCTGTTCAAATTATACCACAGAAGGCTTGCAGTTTGAAAGAGAGGTTGCTAAAATAATAGTGAAAAGAGCTTGCGCGGCCCAGCCGCACAGCCCCTAATATAAGCAAGGAGATCGAAGGACAATGAAAATTTTGGTTGAAACCTCTGCGCGCCACGTCCACGTCACCAAGGAGACGCTGGAAAAGCTGTTCGGCGCCGGCTATGAGCTGACTGTGAAGAAAATGCTGTCCCAGCCGGGGCAGTACGCCTCCAACGAGCGCGTGACGGTCGTCGGCCCCAAGCGCGAGCTGGCCAACGTGTCCATCCTGGGCCCGGTGCGCAGCGCCGATCAGGTGGAGCTCAGCCTCACCGACGCGCGCGGCATCGGCATCATCGCCCCCGTGCGTGAGTCCGGCGATATTGCGGGCACGCCCGGCTGCAAGCTGGTCGGCCCTGCCGGCGAGGTGGAGATCGCCGAGGGCGTCATCGCCGCGAAGCGCCACGTCCACATGACCCCGGCTGACGCCGAGGCCGCCGGCGTGAAGGACAAGGACATCGTCAAGGTCGCCTGCGGCGGCGAGGGCCGCAAGGTCGTGTTCGACGACGTCGTCATCCGCGTCAGCGAGAAATTCGCCACGGCGATGCACATCGACACCGACGAGAGCAACGCCGCCTGCGGCCCCACTGAGGGCGAGCTGGTCAAATAAGCGTTTGTCCGGCAGGCGAACAGAATGGGAAAGCAGCCCTGCGGCCGCCGGCCGCAGGGCTGCTTTTTGCACGCGCTGCATTCGCCTCTTGCATTCGCGGCCGATTTATATTATAATCGTACGTGTTCACCGGGCAGGGCGTGAGTGCGTACTGTTCGGCATGCAGAGGGCGGGCCCTGTGCGACGGGGCGCCATGAACCGTGTCAGATGGGGAACCAAGCAGCACTAAGTGGCCGTTTCCGTGCGCCGCAGGCATCCTGTCCTCTGCATGCCGAACAGCATGACAGGCGAGGCTTGTCCGGTTTATTTGCGTAAGGAAGGGGGCCGCGGCGATGTATCGCGCACTGTACCGCAAATGGCGTCCCGCGGCGTTCAGCGACGTGGTGGGCCAGGAGGGCGTGACGACGGCGCTGAAAAACCAGCTCCTGCACGACAAGGTCGGCCACGCCTATATCTTCACGGGCACGCGCGGCACGGGCAAAACCACCTGCGCCAAAATTTTTGCCAAGGCGGTCAACTGTCCGAACCGCACCGGGGCCGACCCGTGCAACCAGTGCGCTGTGTGCAAGGGCATCGACGACGGCAGCGTGATGGACGTGGTGGAGATCGACGCCGCCTCGAACAACGGCGTGGACAACATCCGCGATCTGCGCGACGAGACGGCTTACATCCCCAGCCAGGGCAAATATAAGGTATACATCATCGACGAGGTGCACATGCTCTCCACAGCGGCGTTCAACGCGCTGCTCAAAATCATGGAGGAGCCGCCCAGCCACGTCATCTTCATTCTCGCCACCACCGAGATCCACAAAGTGCCGGCCACGATCCTCTCGCGCTGCCAGCGCTACGATTTCACGCGCATCCGCGCGCAGGACATCGCACAGCGCCTGCTGTATGTCTCCGGCGAGGAAAACATCCGCCTGAGCGAGGGCGCGGCGGGCCTCATCGCCCGCCTGGCCGACGGGGCCATGCGCGACGCGCTGTCCATTCTGGACACCTGCGCCGGCGTCAGCGAGGACGTGGACGAGGCGCTGGTGCGCAAAATGGCCGGCGTGACGGATAAAAGCTATCTGTTCGACCTCTCGCAGGCGCTGAGCGAGGGCGACGCGCCCGCGGCGCTGGCGCTCATCGCACGCCTGCGCGAGCAGTCGATCGACGTCAAGCGCCTGTGCGACGAGATGATCCTGCATTACCGCAACCTGCTTTTGGCGGGCGTGCCCGGCGCGAAGGACCTGCTGTCCGGTGTGAGCGCCGAGGAGGAAGCGCGCTATACGCAGGCGGCGGCAGGCGTGCCGCAGCAGCAGGCGGTGCGCGCCATCCGCACGTTGTGCGAGGCGCTGGAAAAGATGGGCCGCGGTACGGACGCGCGCATCGAGCTGGAATTGGCGGTGTTCCGCCTGTGCCAGCCGGAGGACGCCCGGCCCGCGCCCGCGGCGGCAGGCGCACAGCCGCAGCCGCCGACGCGCACGGTCCAGCCGTTTACACAGGCGGCAGTGCCCGCATCCCAGCCGGCCCCGCCGCCCGCAGAAGCACCCGCGCCGACTGCGCAGGATACGCAGGATGCCCCGCCGTGGGAGGGCCCGGCCACGCCGCCCCCGCCCGCGCCGGCCGCGGAAAGGCCCGCGCCGTCGCCCGCACCGGCGCAGCAGCAGTCTGCGCCGCAGCCTGCGCCCGCCCGACCGCAGCGCCAAAGCGCCGCGGAGAAAGCGGCGCCCCCGCAGCCTTTGCCGGAGGGGAAAGAGGAAGTGTCCTTTGAGCCGTGGCCGCAGGTCGTGGCCGCGATGGAGCAGCGCGACAAGCTCCTGTACGCCAGCATGAAGGGGACGAAAGCATATTACGACGGCCGCCGCGTGCTCATCGACGGCAGCGAGCTGTTTTTGAAGTATATGCGGCAGAACGCCTATTCCAACGGGCTTTTGAAAGACGTGATCGCCGAGGTCACCGGCGCGCGGTACGCCATCGGCCCGCACAAAAAGAAAACGGCGGGCAACGAGGAGCCCGCACAGCTGACGGCAG
The DNA here is from genome assembly GCA_019113785.1 of Candidatus Ruthenibacterium merdigallinarum. Classification (GTDB taxonomy): domain Bacteria; phylum Bacillota; class Clostridia; order Oscillospirales; family Ruminococcaceae; genus Ruthenibacterium; species Ruthenibacterium merdigallinarum. The sequence goes on from DXGT01000136.1 coordinate 6,483, forward strand.
ACGACACCCTGCGGCATTTGAGCGACGCGGGCGTCGATGTGGTGTATATCAACGAGGAATAAAAGGAGACAGGACAAATGAAAGCAAGACTGCCCGCCGGTTACGGCAAACAGAACATCAACCAGCTGATGCAGCAGGCGCAGAAGATGCAGGAGACCATGAAGGAGAAGCAGGCCGAGCTGGAGGCCACGAACTACGACGTCACGTCCGGCGGCGGCATGGTGAAGCTGACGATGAACGGCAAGCACGAGGTCGTCAGCATCAAGATCGATCCCGACGTGGTGCAGCCCGACGACATCGAGATGCTGGAGGACCTGGTGGCCGCCGCGGTCAACGAGGCCGTGCGCGTGGTGGACGAGGCCTCCGAGAGCGAGATGAACGCCATCACCGGCGGGCTGAACATTCCGGGGCTCGGCTGAGGCGCGTATATGGCATCGTACAATGCGGCGCCGCTGGAGCGCCTGATCGAACAGTTCGCAAAACTTCCGGGCATCGGGCGCAAGGGCGCCACGCGCCTTGCGTATCAGGTGCTCAGCATGGACAGGGAGGAGGCGCTCGCCTTCGCCCGTGCCATCGAGGAAGCGCACACGAAGATCCACCGCTGCAAAGTGTGCCAGAACTTCACCGAGGATGAGATCTGCCCCATCTGCACGGCGCCCGGGCGCGACCGCAGCGTCATCTGCGTGGTGGAAAACCCGCGCGACGTGTCGGCGTTTGAGCGCACGCGCGAGTACAAGGGCCTGTACCATGTGCTGCACGGGCTGATTTCGCCCATGGACGGCATCGGCGCCGACCAGCTGACCGTGAAGGAGCTGCTGGCGCGCGTGCATGGAGACGAGGGCGTGAACGAGATCATCATGGCCACGAACCCCACGGTGGAGGGCGAAGCCACGGCGATGTATATCGCGAAGCTGCTCAAACCGCTGGGCGTCAAGGTGACGCGCCTTGCGTACGGGCTGCCTGTGGGCGGCAATCTCGAATATGCGGACGAGGTCACGCTGGGGCGCAGCTTGGCGAACCGCGGCGAGCTGTGACGGGCGCATCCCGCCGCCGCTTGACATTTGCGGCACGCCGGCGTATCTTGTAAGCAGAGGAGAATTTCTAAGGCAGGAGGGGACAAAATGGCCGCACAGGCAGGCGTAAAGCAGGTGGCTGTGAACCGCAAAGCCCGCCACGACTATTTTGTCATCGAGGCTTTGGAAACGGGCATCGAGCTGGTGGGTACGGAGGTCAAAAGCGTGCGCACCGGCGAAGTGAATTTGAAGGACGCGTGGGTCGAGGTGGA